>CANQXN010000045.1 GCA_947627815.1 uncultured Clostridia bacterium
GCTATAATGTTCATGAGAAGATCTCCTTGGCTCTTGGTTGGTTTTTGTTGGTAGCTTAATTATACCATACCCAAGGTAGATCTTCTCTCTCTTTTGGGTCATATCATTTTATCACATACATCTTTGAATTTTTTCTGCACGGTTTTGTGTCCATTCCAACCTACCAAAAAGTCAGAAAGAAAAAGAAGCCTACACCGATAGCGGCCTTTTCTTGCCTCAACCGATTTCACACAGATCTTTATCGATCAGCAATCTGTTTTCCGTCGACGCTCTTTTCCGTTCACTGCTTTCGATCAAAAAAACACGGTACCCGTGCGACAGAACGGATTGGGCAAACAGCTCAAACTTATCATCGCTCACATATGAGCGGAAATTGACCAAAACAAAAAGTTTATCACGATCAAATTCACGGACAAGCTCAAAATAATCAAGCAGCTTTTCACAAAGGTCGGAAGAATCATCCCGCAGTTCCGGCGCCGCGCTTTTCAACAGCGCGCCGATGGAGGACAGTTTCGGAAAAACGATATCGCACGGAAAATCAAACGCGATTTTGTCAAAATAGACTTCAGCATCCCGCAAAAAGCGCATCGTTTCTTCATAATGTTCCGGTTCGGTCGCGTTCTTCTCCAATGCAGCCGTGATTTTGGTCAAAAGACTTTTCCGGTTAAGCTCAAAAGGGACAAAGACATCGAGAAGCTCTACATATTTGGCCATATCCACCGGCGTATCTGATAGGGAAACAATCCCTTCCCCATCCGCTCCGCACAACTGTGAATAAAAATCCGTGAGAAGTTTGCAGAAAAAGTCAGGATTTTCTATGACAAGCGCGTTTATCTTCCCGTTATCGAAATCAAAAACCGTGCCGATCTCCGGATGGGCGTATTTCATAAGATTACAAGCCTTTCATCGCTGTCGATCACTTCGCCGTGAAAATCGCCGACAAGATATTCCATCTGTGAAAACTGTTTTTCCGTCACCGTAAGAATTTGTACCGTACCGATTTCCGGTTTGTTTTTGCGAATGGTCTCTATGGCGCCGCGCTGAACCGACTGATTTAAAATCATGCGCGTATAGACCGACTCTTGCATCATATAAAAGCCGTTTTTGATCAGCATTTTTCGAAAGAGGCGGTAATTGTGCCGATCCTCCGCCGTTTCCGTGGGAAGATCAAACATGACGATCATTCTCATAAACCGATAGCTCATTCATCGCTCACAAATAATATCTTGGAAGGATCCGCATCATTGATCGCTTCAAAAACACTTCTCGAATAAATCCGAATCGCATTCAACACAGTTTGATGACTGCCGTCTATCATCACCGTTTGATTCAGAATATTCCAAAGCCTGTGTTTTTCTTCTTTTTCAAAAGTCTGCGGCTGCATGGCATAAACTTCTTTGTCCACAAGAATCCGGAACGGTTCCATCAGATCGCAGCTTAGATTGAAATGATTAAACATATTGTCGTGGAAAATGCCGAGTTGTGTCAAGTAGCCGCTACAGGAAATTTCGCGGTTAAAGGTTGACAGAATCAAACTGTATCCGTAATTCAAAGCCGCGTTCACGGGCAATTCGGCGCTTCTCGTAAAATCCATGCCGAAAAGTGCGTTGAAATACACTTTTGCCGCATGTCCTTCCCTGTTGGTCGCATCGGCAAGCTCTACCTGACCGATATAGGAAGTCAACAGTACCTGCTCGCGTTCCTTACCGATTGTTTTTAGGAAATCCGCCTGTTTCCGAATCTTTTCCGCAACAATTTCGCGCCATACCAGCGCTTTGATTTCCTCCGGCCATGCCGCCTGTCGGCGTATTTTCAGCGAACTGTCATGGCTTCCGTGACAAGGCACCAACTCCGCGACAGGACTGCGTTTGGCGTCGCAAAAAATCACTTTGATCTTTTTTTCGGTCAGAGCCTCCATCAGGCAGCCGGTAAACGAGATGGCCGGATTTTCTATCACGAGAATGGCAATTTCGTCAAGAAAAACGCGTTTCACCTCTTCCCCGCGCACAACGAGATAACCCATTTTATAATCCAGTTTACACTGTGTAGAAATGACAACTGTCCGCCAACTCATATAAAAATTACACTACTCTCAAACCGTATCGGTCAACGGTAAATAGGATTTTGTCGTTTGAGTCCCCTATAAAATTACACTACTCTCAAACTGGAAGAGCGGGCGGCAGGCGTCACCGCTGGTTTGAGTCCCCTATAAAATTACACTACTCTCAAACAGCTGACTATAATCACACTCAAAAAGAACAGTTTGAGTCCCCTATAAAATTACACTACTCTCAAACCGCGAACCGCTATATAGACCCAGCCGTCGAGTTTGAGTCCCCTATAAAATTACACTACTCTCAAACGGCGCCACTGCCGTATACACTTCCAGTTGTGTTTGAGTCCCCTATAAAATTACACTACTCTCAAACATATTTGGTTTCTTTTTCAATAACTCTTTGTTTGAGTCCCCTATAAAATTACACTACTCTCAAACGGCTGGAATATCCGGATGCGTTGCCTGTAGTTTGAGTCCCCTATAAAATTACACTACTCTCAAACCTGTCACTGACATGCGCCGTTTACTCCTTTGTTTGAGTCCCCTATAAAATTACACTACTCTCAAACTTTACGGCGATTTCAAGGCCGGAAACCTCGGTTTGAGTCCCCTATAAAATTACACTACTCTCAAACGATCAGCCCCAGCATAATCACAGATTATTTGTTTGAGTCCCCTATAAAATTACACTACTCTCAAACCACAGAAGCGGATAATTATACTGAGGAATAGTTTGAGTCCCCTATAAAATTACACTACTCTCAAACTCAGCCCGGCTCGAATACGACGACCGAGACGTTTGAGTCCCCTATAAAATTACACTACTCTCAAACCGTACCTGCTGCATACGCCGTCCTCTCTATGTTTGAGTCCCCTATAAAATTACACTACTCTCAAACATTCCTTGTTATTGGAATTATTCAGAACTTGTTTGAGTCCCCTATAAAATTACACTACTCTCAAACTTCGAGCTTTTGCGCTATCGTCTTTTTATTGTTTGAGTCCCCTATAAAATTACACTACTCTCAAACGTAGGAGGAGGTAACACGGGCAAGTCAACCGTTTGAGTCCCCTATAAAATTACACTACTCTCAAACGAATGAATTATTTGCAGCCGGTCTTGATCAGTTTGAGTCCCCTATAAAATTACACTACTCTCAAACCATCCGCCCGTTCAGCGGCGATGCTATTTCGTTTGAGTCCCCTATAAAATTACACTACTCTCAAACTGCGGATTATTATCAGCCCCCTGTTGATAAGTTTGAGTCCCCTATAAAATTACACTACTCTCAAACACCGTTGCTATAAAATACGGGAATCATGGAGTTTGAGTCCCCTATAAAATTACACTACTCTCAAACCCAAATCGAATCATTACCACCAATGACAAAGTTTGAGTCCCCTATAAAATTACACTACTCTCAAACTCGTAAAGTTTCCGTGACTTGCCATTTTCGGTTTGAGTCCCCTATAAAATTACACTACTCTCAAACTGACTTTGCTGGATATAGTGATTTCTATATGTTTGAGTCCCCTATAAAATTACACTACTCTCAAACGACAATTACACAATATTGTGTTATTATTAGTTTGAGTCCCCTATAAAATTACACTACTCTCAAACCTCAAATTTTGGCCAAAATCCAAAAAACAGCCCTACGAAGCCGGAGGCGAGCAGCGCATGGGGACACAAAAGCCACTATCTTACTGTATCATATTGCAGCGTTTTTGTCAAGTCATGTTTTCTTTCTTTTTTTTCATGTTTTACTTCATTTTCATGCTTTAGAAAGGTCACGCCCGTCGCGTTTAAAAATCATTTTCTTCTCCTTGACATGTTTTGGCAAATATGGTAAAATTTTGATGAAAGAGTTTTCCTTCCAACGCAACCTTTACCGTTCGCAGGCGGATATCGCCGCATAAGCGGCTGTCTTTGGCGTCCCCGCGAACTCCAAACCGTTCCGAGGCGCCAAAGACAAAGAAAAAACAGCCTCCCAAAGGAAGCTGTTATGCACCCACGGTGCGGCCGGTTGCCCGGCGAGGTCGGAAACGGAGAGCCTGACGGCTACACCGATCCTTATTTGAACGCGTAGTGCAATTTTGTAGGGGACTACAAACCTGCGCTATTATTTTACCAAAAAAAGAGAGGTTTGTCAAGTATGTCGGAGAAAAAAAGAGTCCCTTCTTCAGAACCTTATTATGTCGGCTTAGATGTCGGCACCAACTCGGTGGGGTGGGCAGTCACCTCTCCTACTTATCACTTGCTCCGGCACAAAGGCGAACCCATGTGGGGATCGGCCCTTTTTGAGGAGGGAGAGACCAAAGCGGGAAGGCGGGCGTTCCGTACCGGCAGACGGCGTTTAGCACGCCGGCAATGGCGGGTTCGATTGGTGCAATACTTGTTTGCCTCCGCTGTAGCCAGCGTCGATCCTCTTTTTTATCGCCGTCTCAAAGAAAGCGCGCTTTGGCGAGACGAAGCGTTTTCACCCTATACCGTTTTTCACGACCCCGATTTTACCGATGTCATCTATCATCGCCGTTATCCCACGATCCACCATCTGATCTGTGATCTCATGACATCGGACGAGCCTCACGATGTGCGCCTGGTCTATTTGGCCTGCGCCTGGCTGGTGGCGCATCGCGGACACTTTTTGTCTCAGATGAGCGAGGATGCCGCCGGCGCCGGCACCGATTTTTCCGATGTTTTTGCCAAACTGCAAAATGTATTTGAAAATATGGGACAGCCTTTCCCCTGGAAAGTGGATCAAGCGGAAACGCTTGCCTCCCGGCTGCCAAAAAACGAACGCAAAAGCGACAAAGAACGCGCGTTGAAAGCCATCCTGTTGCCAAAAGAAACGGGGGACTTGCCAAAAGAAACGGGGGACGACCCCGATGCTATAGACGGCGCCGCCATGATCAAACTGGCGGTAGGGGGCAAGGTCGCCATGAAAGCCCTGTTTCCTAACAACGAAGCGTTTGCCGACGGAGAAATCAAGCTATGCTTTGCCGATGCCGAAGAGACCGTGGAAGCAACGCTTGCGGAAATCGATGCCGCCGGCGGCAATCTCGACCTGCTGTTCGCGCTGCGCGGGCTGTATGACTGGTCGTTACTCACCGGTCTTTTGGGAGAAAATGATACCATTTCCGCCGCCAAGGTGAAGATTTACGAACAGCACAAGGCCGATCTTGCCTTTCTGAAAGCCTTTCTCCGCCGTCACGCGCCGCAAGAATACCATGCTTTCTTCCGCCGGGTGGAAAAGGACAAAATCACCTATGCCTCCTACACCGGCCATATCAAGAGTACGGTCAACCCCAAAGACGAAGCGGGACCCGCCGACAAAGAAGCGCTTGCCAAACGGTTGAAAGCGCTGCTTTCCTCTCTCTTGCCCGATCAAGAGGAAGAAGCCGCTTACGATGACGCCCTGGCCCGCTTAGACACCGGACATTTTCTGCCCAAACAGGTGGATACCGACAACCGCGTGATTCCCTATCAGCTCTACTATGCCGAAATGAAGGCACTGCTTGCCAAGGCGTCGGCCTATCTGCCTTTCTTGACAGAACGGGACGAAGAAGGTCTTTCGGTAACCGACAAACTGCTGTCGGTGATGAAATTCCGCGTCCCCTATTTTGTGGGGCCTTTGCATGAAAAAAGCGGCGCGGCCTGGCTGACCCGCCAACCGGGAGCCATTACCCCCTGGAATTTTCAGCAGAAAGTGGATCTCGATCAAAGCGAGCAGGATTTCATCGACCGCATGACCAACCAATGCACCTATCTGCCAACGGAAGAGGTGTTGCCCAAAGCCTCCCTTTTGCATCAGCGGTTTCAGGTTCTCAACGAACTGAATGTGATCACGATAAACGGTCACCGCATCGCTCCGGAGGCAAAAAAAGCCTTAATGACCGGTCTTTTCGAGAAAAAGCGAAAAGTGAGCGTCAAAGACATCAAAAATTATCTGGAAGCCAATAATTTTTATAAAAAATCCGATCTTGACACCTTAGAAGGATTAGATATTACATTCAAATCGTCCCTGTCCTCCTATTACGCGTTTCGCCGGCTGTTAGAAACAGGCACCCTTTCTACCGAGGAAGTGGAAGACATCATCCGCAGGGCTACCTACAGCGAGGACAAAAACCGCTTTGTTCGCTGGCTGAACGCTCATTTTTCTAAACTGTCGGCAGAGGATCTTACCTACATCGGCAAACTGTCCTTCAAAGATTTTGCCCGTTTGTCCGGCAAACTGCTCACAGGAATCGAAGGAACCGATAAAGCGACCGGCGAGGTCTTCTCTATCCTTGCCGCCATGGAGGAAAAGAGCGTCAATCTGATGGAATTGCTTTCCGATGCCTATACCTTCCGGGAAAAGATCGATGCCTTCAACCGGGACGCGGGCGCCAAAAAAGCGGTCTCGCTGTCCGAACGGTTAGACGATATGCGCCTGTCCGGTGCGGTCAAGCGCCCCATCTTGCGCGCCTTGACGATTCTCGAAGAAATCACAAAGATTCAAGGGAAAGCCCCTGACAAAATCTTCATCGAGATGGCGCGCGGCGGCAGTGAGGAGCAGAAAAAGAGAGGCCGCATCGACTCAAGGACGCAGAATTTACGCGCGCTTTATACCAAAGTCGGAGCAGAAGATGCCCGTATTGCTCTTGAAATGACAAGAAAGTTAGATCAATTGGGCGATGAGGCCGACACCCGACTGCAAAGCGACAGAATCTATCTCTATTACTTGCAGTTGGGAAGATGTATGTATTCCGGAGAACCCATCGATTACGAAAAATTGATCGCCAAGGACGACAAGACCTACGATATCGAGCATATCTATCCCCGCGCGCTTGTCAAGGACGACAGTATCATCAACAACTTAGTATTGGTAAAATCCACCCTGAACGGAGCCAAGAGCGACACCTACCCCGTGCCTGCCGATACGCGGCATAAGATGACCTCTTATTGGCGTCACCTGAAAGATTTAGGGCTGTGCAGTGAGGAAAAGTTCAAGCGCCTCACCCGCAGCGAACCTTTTTCTCCCGAGGAACAATGGGGATTTATCAACCGTCAGATGACAGAAACCCAGTGGGCAACCAAACAGCTGGCGGCACTGATACAAGAACGGTATCCCGAAACCGAGGTAGGCTATGTCAAAGCCGCCTTAGCTTCGGAATTTCGTCAACTGCATTGGGAAGAAGGCTTTGCCAAATCGCGCACGGTCAACGATCTGCACCACGCCAAGGACGCTTATCTCAACATCGTTATGGGCAATGTCTGGCACAGTACCTTCACTCGCGCCTGGTTCGACCGGCGCGGGGAGGAAAAATGCAGCATCAAAACCGAGACGCTGTTCGGATACCCCCGCAAGGATTATAGCACCGGCGCGCCGGTGTGGGATCCTGCCCGGGATTTTCTCACCGTCCGCAAGGCGATGACCTGTCCCCACGCCCACCTCACGGTACAGGCCTACAGCCGCACGAGCGGGCAAAGCGGCGGATTTTTTGACCAAATGCCGGTCAAGGCGCAAAAGGGGCTTACGCCCCGCAAAACCGGTCTTGACCCCGAGCGCTACGGCGGCTATAACAATACGACCGCGACCTATTTCGCCTTGGCCTCCATGACGCTGAAAAAGAAAAAGGAGGTCATGATCCTCCCGATCGAGCTTTTGGCGCGGGAGCGCTTTGAAAAAGACCCGGTCTTTGCCCTTGCCTATCTGAAAGAGACGGCCGAGAGTATCGTGGGGCAGATCGTTTCCGACTTTGCCCTTCCTTTGGGCAGACGCCCTCTGAAAATCAACACCGTCTTATCCTTGGACGGATTTTATGCCGCTATCGGCGGGAAGGACTCCGGCGGGAAAATGGTCATTATCAAGCCCCTGCTGCCCCTGATCCTTTCACCTGAACAGCAAGCTTATGTCAAGCGTCTGGAATCCTTTACCGACAAAAAGAAAAAGAATCCGCGCATCCAATTCCAAGAGCAGTTTGATAAGATCGACAAAGGGAAGAATCAAGCCCTGTTTGATCATCTCTTGCAAAAACTCAAAACAAGACCCTATGCGTTAAGACCATCTAATCCTGCGGAAAAAGTCGAAGCGGACCGCGAAAAATTCGCCTCTTTGACGGCTGAAGCCCAAATCCCGGTGTTGCTCGGCATGGTAACCCTGTTCGGGCGCGCCGCCAAACTCTCCAAAGAAGTGGATTTCGGATCCGACAAATGCCGGTTAAGCGCCAAACTTTCCAACTGGAAGTATGACGACATCCGGATCGTGGACAGCTCGGTAACCGGACTCTTTGAGAAGGTTTCCTGTAATCTGAAGGACTTTTTATCATAAGTTTTTATCATAAGCCCCAAATAGCGGCGAAAGCAAATGCTTTCGCCGCTATCGCGTTCTTAGCCGCGCGCCTGCGGGTTGACAGACGCCGGATCCTATGGTATACTGTCAAAAGAAGGACAGGTTTTATGAATTAAAGCCATTGTTTGTTTCTGTTTCCTCCCGCCCCCGTATCCGCCGAGCCGGAAGAAACAGAGACAAACAAAGGATGGAATTGATAAAAGCCGCCGGAAATGTTTTTTCGGCTTCTGTTCTTCCCGAAAAGAAAAACAGAAAGGATCATTGCAGATGAAGGAACAGGAGATTCGTTTCATCGAGGGGCAGATCGGCCACACCTTTCACAACCCCGGCCTTTTGACGCAGGCCTTTATCCGTCGTTCCTATGCCAAGGAAAACGGCGGCGCGGACAACGAGGTGCTGGAGTTTATCGGTGACAAGGTGTTAGACCTCATGGTCGTCCGCTTCCTCACCGAGACTTACGCTTCGGTCGGCGAGTGCAAAGAAGACGCCCCCTGCGAAGTCTTTACTTCCCGCTATCAGGAAGACAAATTCACCGAACTCAAAAAATCGCTGGTGGAAAGAACCATGCTTGCCAAACGGATCGACATGTTAGGGCTTTCGCCCTTTCTCGTCATGGGAAAAGGGGATCGGCAAAACCGCGTTAACGAGGAGCCTTCGGTCAAGGAAGACCTGTTTGAGGCGATCATCGGCGCCGTGGCGCTCGATGCCGGCTGGGACGCGGAGGAACTCTATCATGTGGTCTTGATCATGCTTGACCCGCGCAGTTTTCTCGGCGACCGTTTAGAGGACAATTACATCAAGCTGATCCAGGAATGGGTGCAAAAAACCTTCCGTCAATGCCCCATTTTCCATATGCTCCCCGCGCAAGAAACCGAAGAGGCGGCGTCTGAACCGCCCTTTTGCTGTCAGCTGGTACTCGACCCCTCGCTGCCGCAGTTTCGCGGATACGGCCGCTCCAAAAGCGAAGCGCGAAAAGCCGCCTGCCGGCTGGCGTATGCCTATCTGAAACAGGAAAAGCTGCTTTTTACCATTCAGAGCGAGGTCAAAGACCCCACGCCGAACAACGCCGTCGGGCAATTGGAAACCTTAGCGCGGCGCGGCTATTTTTCGCTCCCGATTTATGAGTTTTCTCAAAGTTATGACGAAAGCAAAAATCCCATGTGGCACTATCTCTGCCGGATCAAAGAGATCGACAAAATCTTTGAAGCCGATTCCGCCGGCAAAAAAGAGGCCAAAAAGCTGGCCGCTTTCAAAATGCTTGTCTATATTCTCAATCACTATTGAGTGACGGGGGAAACTGCCATGACGACCCCGAAAAAGAGCGCCTCGTTTTTGTGCCACCCCATCGCGCCCGTCTGGGACGAGCGGTCCACGCTTTTGATTCTCGGCTCGTTTCCCTCGGTGAAATCGAGGGAAAGCGGCTTTTATTACGGCCACAGGCAAAATAGGTTCTGGCCGCTCCTCGCCCGCCTGTATCGGGAAGAGATGCCGACGGACATTCCGGGCAAAAAGGCGTTTTTACTGCGCAACGGCATCGCTTTATGGGATGTCGTCGCTTCCTGCCGGATCCTCGGCTCTTCCGACAGCAGCATCGCGGATGTGACGGTCAACGACATCCGCCCGCTCCTGGAAAAGAGCGCCGTCCGGCGCATCTTTTGCAACGGCAGCACCGCTTTTTCGCTCTATCGGAAATATCTTCTGCCCCTCACGGGCAAGGAAAGCGTTTGCCTCCCTTCCACTTCCCCCGCCAACGCCCGCATGGACGAAGAAGCGCTTTTTTCGGCCTGGGCGGTGATCCGACAGCCGCCGGTCGAGTAAGCGCCGCCCTTTTCGCCCGCCGCGATTCTCTTTTTTTCGGCAAAAAAAGAAAAACTTTGGAAAACCGGTTGACAAAATGCGGTTTTTTATGGATAATAGAAAGGATCCCGTTTGCTAAAAGCGGGAGGCCATTTTCGCAAGGAGAAAACCATGGAACCCACAACCACGACATTGTCTCAACAGCATTTTACAGGAGAACGGGCGCTTTTTCACAGCCGCGATCTTGTGATCGTCAACTCGGTTTTTTCGGACGGAGAGTCCCCCTTAAAAGAAAGCCGCAACATCACATTGCAAAACTGTCTGTTTGAATGGAAGTACCCCTTGTGGTACTGCTCCCACATCAAGGCGGACAACTGCCTTTGGGCCGAAATGGCGCGCGCCGGCGTCTGGTATACCGACGATATCACGGTGACAAACGCCCTGATCCAGGCGCCGAAGAATTTCCGGCGTTGTGAGAATCTGACCCTCTCGAATGTCAGCTTGCCCCACGCCGCCGAGACGCTTTGGAATTGCCGCAAGGTAAGGCTGGAAAAGGTCGATGTCGCGGGCGACTACTTCGCCATGAACTGCGAAGACCTCACGGCAAAAGATTTTACCCTCTCGGGCAACTATTCCTTTGACGGTGTGAAAAACGCGGTGATCCAAAACGCTAAACTTTTGTCCAAAGACGCTTTCTGGAACAGCGAAAATATTACGGTATACGACTCCTTTATTTCCGGCGAGTATTTAGGCTGGAACGCCAAAAACCTCACCTTGATCAACTGTACGGTGGAAAGCCTGCAGGGACTTTGCTACATAGACGGCCTGATCATGAAAAACTGCCGCCTCATCAACACCACGCTGGCCTTTGAATACGCCACCGTAGAGGCCGACCTCGTGGGGCAGGTGGACAGTGTCCTCAACCCCGCCGGCGGGCGTATCACGGCCGACAGGATCGGCACGCTGATCATGGAGAAGGACAAAATCGATCCCGACAAGACAAAAATCATTCTGCGCGACGCGGAATAAACAAAGGAGAGCGCCATGCCCTTTGATTTTGACACGCCGATCGACCGGCGCGATACCGGCTCTTTAAAATGGGATGTTGCTGACAACGAACTGCCCATGTGGGTGGCGGATATGGACTTTGCCGCCTGCCCCGCCGTCATCGAAGCGATGCAAAAGCGGGTGGCGCACGGGGTGTTCGGCTATTCGG
>CANQXN010000046.1 GCA_947627815.1 uncultured Clostridia bacterium
AAAAAAGAAAGGACTAAGCCAGAAGCCTCGTGTTTTCAAGGTCTTTCTGATTTAGTCCTATTATGGCACAACAATCGTTGGATCGAATCTTCGAAAAAGAGCGGGAGGATGCCCGGTGCCGGACGGCGCCGCGTCTTCCCTTTTTTCGTGCGCAAAAAGGGTTGATTTTTGAAAAAATCGGTTGACAAGGCAAAAATGGCATTATATAATGAGATAATATCGGAAAGGAAAGGGAGGAAAAACGATGGTAACCGTCAGCGGCGTGGAGCCTAATTCTTTAGCCGAACAAGCCGGTTTTCTGCCGGGCGATATCCTGTTATCGGTCAACGGCAACGACATCGCCGATGTGCTGGATTACCGCTACTATATCACAGAACCCTCTCTTTCGCTTCTGGTTCACCGGGGGCCGGAGCTTTTCACCTTTACCATCGAAAAGGAGGAATACGAGGACATCGGGCTTGCGTTTGAGACCTATCTCATGGATCAAAAGCACGCCTGCCGCAACGGCTGTATTTTCTGCTTTATCGATCAGAACCCCCGGGGGATGCGCCCCACTATTTATTTTAAAGATGACGACTCCCGCCTTTCTTTTCTTTTGGGCAATTATGTCACCCTGACCAACCTAAAAGACGCCGACATCGACCGCATCATCAAAATGCGCCTTTCGCCCATCAACATTTCGGTGCATACCACCGACCCCGCGCTGCGATGTCAGATGATGAAAAACAAGCACGCCGGCAGCTCTTTGGCCTATTTAAAAAGATTGGCCGACGCCGGCATCGCGATCAACGCGCAAATCGTACTTTGCCGTGGCGTCAATGACGGCAAAGCGCTCGACAAGACCTTGGCCGATCTTGCCGCTTACGGCGAGGCGATGCAGTCGGTCGCCGTCGTGCCGGCGGGACTCACCAAACACCGCGAGGGGTTATATCCCCTCACCCCCTTTTCGGCGAGCGAAGCCGCCGATGTCATCGCGCAGGTGGAAGCCTTCGGCAAACAAATGAAACAAAGTCGCGGGACGCGATGAGTTTTATCTCACAGCGGGGCTGCCCCTGCCGGACGAAGATTTTTACGAGGGCTATCCTCAACTCGAAAACGGCGTGGGCATGATCACTTCCCTGCGCACCGAATTTTTTGACGCTTTGCCCTCTCTTTTAAAAGATTACGATCTCGAGCGGCCGATTCACGCCTCGATTGCCACGGGCAAAGCGGCCTACCCTTTGATCTCGGAGCTGGTGGAGGTCTTGAAGCGCCGCTGTCCCCATCTCGATTGCCCGGTATACGCCATTGAAAATCACTTTTTCGGAGAGACCATCACCGTGGCGGGGCTTGTCTGCGGCTGTGACCTCAAAGAACAGCTCGCCGGAAAAAAGCTCGGCGATTTTCTTCTCATCCCCTCCGTCATGCTGCGGGATGAGGGCGACCGTTTTCTCGACGATGTCACATGCGATGAACTGTCGCAAACGCTGGGCGTCCCGATCATCCCCTCTCGCACCGACGGGGCGGATTTCATCCGGGATCTTCTGACCCCGCATACGCCAAAGGCCGGCGCGAACGCCTGATTCTTATCCTGTCCTTGCAAAGGAGGCAGCTATGTCACAACCCATCATTGCCATCGTGGGGCGCCCCAATGTGGGGAAAAGCACCCTGTTCAACAAATTGGCAGGGGAAAAGATCGCCATTGTGGAAGATGTTCCCGGCGTGACCCGCGACCGCATTTATCATGAGATCGAATGGCGGGGACGCAAATGTATGCTCATTGACACCGGCGGTATCGAGCCGAAAGCCGACACGCCTCTCTTGCAGCACATGCGTTTACAGGCGGAAATCGCCATCGAAACCGCCGATGTAATCATTTTCATGTGCGACATCCGCGCCGGCGTCACCGCCGACGACCGCGACATCGCCAACCGGCTTCTGCGCTCCCGCAAGCCTATCCTTCTCGCGGTAAACAAAATCGACACCATCGGCGCGCCACCGCCGGAATTTTACGAATTTTACGAACTGGGCTTTCCCGACGACCCGATCGCCCTGTCCTCCACCCACGGCAATGGCACCGGCGATCTGTTGGACGCCGTCTGGACCTATCTGCCCGCCGAGGAAGAAGAGGAAGAACCCGGCGAAAAAATTCGGGTGGCGGTCATCGGCAAACCCAACGCCGGCAAAAGCTCTTTGGTCAACCGCCTTCTCGGCGAAGAGCGCCTCATCGTTTCCGACATCCCCGGCACCACCCGCGATGCCATCGATACGCAAGTAGAGAATGAATACGGCAGTTTTACCTTCATCGACACCGCCGGCATCCGCCGACAGGCCAAAGTGGAGGATCGCGTGGAAAAATTCAGCGTACTGCGCGCCAAAATGGCCATCGACCGGGCGGATGTCTGTCTCCTCATGATCGATGCCTCGGCCGGCATCACCGAGCAGGACGAAAAAATCGCGGGCATCGCCCACGAGGCGGGGCGCGCCACCGTGATTGTCGTGAACAAATGGGATCTCATCGACAAGGACAACACCACCGTTTCGGCCTTTACCGACAAAATCCGCATCGCGCTTTCCTATATGACCTACGCGCCGATCCTCTTTATTTCCGCCAAAACCGGCCAGCGGGTGAACAAGCTCTACGAGCTGATCCTCAAAGTGGCGCGGGAAAACAGAAAGCGCATCACCACCGGGCAATTGAACGACTTGCTATCGGACGCCATCGCCCGGGTACAGCCGCCCTCCGACAAGGGACGCCGGCTCAAAATTTATTATATGACACAGCCCAGCGTGGCGCCGCCCACCTTTGTGGTCTTTTGCAACGATGTTTCGCTCTTCCATTTTTCCTATCAACGCTATTTGGAAAATCAGATCCGGGAAGCCTACGGCTTTGAGGGTTCCCCCATCAAAATTGTAATCCACATGCGCGGCGAGGAGGCGACCTGATGCCCATTGCCCTCTATTCCTTCCGGGAATTTGTGTTTGACTACGAAACCCTGAAGATGAACGGCCTTTTGCGCAACATCTTAGGCGGACAGCCTCTTTTTCTCGTCCTGACGGCTGTCGCCGTGGTGTTAGGCTACCTTTTGGGCAGTCTCAATTTTGCCCTCATTCTCTCCCGCTTTTATTTTCACGACGATGTGCGCGCACACGGGAGCGGCAACGCGGGGTATACCAACATGCGCCGGGTCTACGGTGCGAAAATCGCCCGCTTGGTATTGGCCGGCGATTTTCTCAAAAATGTCTTTGCCGTCTCTCTTTCCACCCTGCTGTTCGGCTATGTCGTCGGCACGCTGACCGGCTGTGCCTGCGTATTGGGGCATTGTTTTCCCTGCTTTTTCTCCTTTCGGGGCGGCAAAGGCATCGCGGCGCTCGCCGGCATGGTGCTGGTACTCGATCCCGTGCTCTTTCTCGTCCTTTTGCTGATTTTTCTGCTGGTGCTTTTCGCCAGCCGCTATCTCTCGCTGGCAAGCGTCATGGCGGGGCTGCTCTACCCGGTTCTTTTGCGCACCGTCTTCAATTATCTGCACATGACGGCGCTGCCCGCCCTCTTTCTCGGCGGGACGGAGGGTGTGACCTATGAGGTGGTGCCAATGCTCAACGGCGCCGTCACGACCATCACGGACAGCAGCATTTCACTGCATCTCGCCATGCTCCCCGGCTCCTGCCTCCTCGTCTCCATTCTCATCGCCATCTTGCTTCTGGCGCGCCACTGGGGCAATCTGAAACGCATTTTGGACGGAAAAGAAGACCGCTTTTTCTTCAAGAAAAAGGCGGCCGCGCCCGCCGTCTCTTCCGATCTTTCGCTTCCCGCCGACCGAAACAGCGCCGTCCAAAGAGACAGACAGGACGAACAGGACGAAAACGACGCCTGAAATCCTGACAAAAACTTGCCGAAGGCAGAGATTTTTTTCAGAAAAGCTCTTGATTTTTCCGATTCGGTATGGTATAATCTGTAGTGCTGTTTTTAGAAATAATAAAAATGTCTATAAATTGGAGGTGTAGCATCATGGCAAAATGTGAACTCTGCGGCAAGACCGTTACCTTCGGGCTGAAAGTGTCTCATTCCAACCGCAAGACGAACAGAAGCTGGAAGCCCAACATCCGCCGGGTAAAAGTGGTGGAAGGCGGTACGCATAAAACGGCGTATGTTTGCTCCCGTTGCCTGCGTTCGGGCAAGGTAGAGCGGGCGTAATCGGCACTTGTGGCAGAACAGCCGCCGCTCGAGCGTCAGCAGTCCGGCGTTTCCGGGCGCTGAAAGCGTCAAAGTTGTCACCGGAAAGGGCGGATCCTTGATCCGCCCTGTTTTGTTATCCGCCCCTTTACCGCAAAAGGCAAAAGAAACGCTCGAGCGCCTCGGATTTTCTTCCTTTGCCCTGCCGCCCTGTCCCCGTCTGCCGCGCGCCTTGGCTTGCCACGCCGATCTGCTCTTCTTTCAAGACCGGCAAAACCTCTATACCGAGGCTTGCTACCTGAACGAAAACGCCTCCTTTTTTGAAAGCCTGCCGACGCGGGCGGCTTTGCTCTTTCGGCGCAGGCTCTGCCCTATCGACTTTTCGCTTGGCGCCGACTATCCCCGCGATGTGCCGCTCAATCTTTTAGCGCAAGGGGCATGGATTTACGGGCATAAAAGCTCTTTTGCCTCTTCCCTGCCCGGGTTTGTCCCGGTCAAACAGGGCTATGCCCGCTGTTCCTCGGTGATCGTCGGCGAAGGCGTGATTACCGCCGATGCCGGCCTTGCTCGGACGCTTTCCGATCACGGCACGCCGGTTCTCGCGGTGCGCCCCGGCCATGTTCTCTTGCCCGGGTATGACACCGGCTTTTTGGGCGGCGCCTCCTTTACGCTTTCGCCTCGTCTTACCGCTTTTGTCTGCGATTTTACCCGCCATCCCGACGCCCCGGCGATAATCGCTTTTGCCGATGCTTTGGGCGTTCGGCTGCTTTCCCTCTCCGGGGAGCCGCTTGTTGATGTGGGCGGCGCCCTGTTATTATCGGAGGAACCTTTATGACTACAGAAGAAACCAAAACCCCGCAAAAGAAAAAGCGTCCTTCCTGGCAGAAAATCGTCTTCGGCACCTTCGGCATTGTCGTGGCAGTGGTCGCCGCCCTGACGCTGCTTTTAAATCTTATCGTCATTTTCCCCACCGAGCGCTCGATTTACGAAAAAGCAAGCGACATCCCGGCGGGCAGTTATGACTGTATTCTGATTTTGGGATGCGGCGTCAAGCCCGACGGCACGCCTTCCGATATGCTGGCCGACCGAATCAGCGCCGGTGTCGCGCTCTACAAAGCCGGTATCGCGCCCAAGCTCCTGATGACCGGCGATCACGGCGAGAGCGATTACAACGAAGTTGCCGCCATGAAAAAGATGGCCTGCGAACTCGGCGTGCCGGAGGAAGATATTTTCCTCGACCACGCCGGCCTTTCCACCTACAAGAGCATGGCGCGCGCCGCCGAGGTCTTCGGCGTCAAATCCTGTGTCATTGTTACCCAACGCTATCACCTCACCCGCGCCATTTATACCGCCAGCTTCTGGGACATTGAGGCGGTGGGCTATGCCGCCGACTTGCGTTCCTACGCCGGACAGGAGTGGCGGGATCTGCGGGAAATGGCCTCCCGTTGCAAAGCGGTTTTTGACAACATGTTCCGCCCCTATTACGCCGGCGGCGACCCCATTGACATCCACGGGGACGGCCGGGTCACGGACGACACGCAAAATCACTGACTTTGAAAAAGCATTCTATAGGAAAATACAACAGAGGATATCGATATGAAATGGACATCGCTCAACGATTTGAGAGAAAAATTTCTTCAGTTTTTTGAATCCAAGGGCTGTCTGCGGCACAAGAGCTTTCCCCTCGTACCGCAGGGCGATAAATCGATCCTTTTGATCAACGCCGGCATGACGCCTTTGAAAAAGTTCTTCACCGGCGAGGAAGAACCGCCCCGCCATCGCATGACCACCTGTCAGAAATGCATCCGCACGCCTGACATCGACCGCGTGGGCATCACCGCCCGCCACGGCACTTTCTTTGAAATGCTCGGCAACTTCAGTTTCGGCGACTATTTCAAGCACGAGGCCATCGCCTGGGCGTGGGAATTCTGCACCAAGGTCATCGAACTGCCCGAAGACAAACTGTGGGTCACGGTCTACACCGAAGACGACGAGGCTTTTGACATCTGGCACAAGGAAATCGGTCTTGACCCCGCCCGCATCGTGCGTCTCGGCAAAGAAGACAACTTCTGGGAACATGGCAGCGGCCCCTGCGGCCCCTGCTCCGAGATCTATTTTGACCGGGGCGAGGCTTACGGCTGCGGCAAACCCGACTGCAAACCGGGCTGCGACTGCGACCGATATATGGAATTCTGGAATCTGGTCTTTACCCAGTTTGACAATGACGGGCATAACAACTACACCCGCCTTGCCAAGCCCAACATCGACACCGGCATGGGGCTGGAGCGCCTCGCCTGCCTGATGCAGGGCGTCAACAACCTTTTTGAAGTGGACACGGTCAAAAACATCATGCAGGCGGTCATCGACAAAGCCGGCGTCACTTACGGCGCCGATCACAAGAGCGATGTCTCCCTGCGCGTGATTACCGACCACATTCGCGGCTCGGTCTTTATGGTCTCGGACGGTGTGGTTCCCTCCAACGAGGGGCGGGGCTATGTCCTGCGGCGGCTGCTGCGCCGCGCCGCCCGCCACGGCCGGATGCTGGGCATTCATGATCTCTTCTTGGCCGATCTTGCCGCCGTGGTCGCAAGAGAAAATTTCTCCGAATATCCCGAACTTACCGAAAAACTCGCCTATATTCAGAAAGTCATTTCGATCGAGGAAGAGCGCTTTGCCCAGACCGTCGATCAGGGCAGCGAAATGCTCTCGCAGATCATCGAAAAGACCAAAGCCGCGGGGCATGATGCGCTGACCAGCGAAGATGTGTTCAAGCTCTACGACACCTTCGGGTTCCCGATCGACCTCACCCGGGAAATCGCCGCCGAAAGCGGACTTGGGTTAGACGAAGAGGGCTTTACCGCCCTGATGGCCGAACAACGCGCCAGAGCGCGCGCCGCCCGCGCCAACATCAGCGGCTGGAGCAGCGCCGACACCAATTTGCTCGCCGATTTTGCCGCCACCGAATTTTTAGGTTATGAAGCCCTGACCTGCGAGGCCACCGTGATCGGCATTCTCGCCGAAGGCATGGCAGTGGAGGCAGTCACCGAAGGCGACTTCTCCCTGATCCTTGACCGCACGGTCTTTTACGGCGAAGGGGGCGGCCAGGTGGGCGATACCGGCACCCTGACGGTAAACGGGCAGGAGCTTGCCGTATCCGACACCAAAAAGACAAACGGCGTTTATATGCACCGCGTTTCTTCCGCCGACTGCCGCGTCCGGGTGGGCGACAAAGTGACCGCCGCCGTGGACGGCGCGCGCCGCGACGCCATCCGCCGCAACCACTCCGCCTGCCATCTCTTGCAGGCCGCGCTGCGTACGGTGCTTGGCGCGCATGTGGAGCAGGCCGGTTCCTATGTCGACGAATTCCGCTGCCGCTTTGACTTCAAACATTTCGCCGCGCTGACCCCCGACGAGCTTGCCCGGGTGGAAGCGCTGGTCAACGCCTTTATTCTCAAAGGTTCCCCGGTGGAAACCATTGTCACCGACAGAGAGAATGCCGCGTCCTACGGCGCCATCGCGCTGTTTGGCGAAAAATACGGAAAAACGGTGCGCGTGGTGAAGATGGGCGACGACTCCTGCGAGCTTTGCGGCGGCACGCATCTTGACAACACCGCCAAAGCCGGCCTGTTCAAGATCATTTCGGAATCCTCGGTTGCCGCCGGCGTGCGCCGCATCGAAGCCGCTACCGGCTACAATGTGTTGAAGCTCATGGAAGAAAAGGAAGAAATGATCGCTTCCGCCGCCCATGAGATGAAATTGCCAAACCCCGCCGATCTCGTGAAACGCTCCGCTCAGCTCATGGGCGAACTCAAGGACGCCAAGGCCGAGATCACAGCGCTTGAAGAAAAAATGGCAAGCGCCAAACTCGCAAGCCTCGTCTCCTCCGCCCGCCCGGTCAACGGCTTTGCGCTTGTCACCGCCAAGGTGGAAGGTGTTTCTTTGGACGCCGTCCGGACGGTCTGCGACAATCTGCGCGCCGCGAGCGGCGCGTCGGTGGCGGTCATCGCCGTTGTCAACGGCGACAGGCTGAATTTTGTGGCTTCCTGCGGCAAGGACGCCGTGGCCAAAGGCATCGCCGCCGGACGCCTTGTCAAGGAAGTCGCCGCGCTCTGCGGCGGCGGCGGCGGCGGCCGTCCCGATTTTGCCACCGCCGGCGGCAAGGATCTTTCAAAGATCGACATGGCCCTTGCCTCTGTAGAAAGCCTGCTCGGATAAAAGCGTTTGCTTTTACCCTACCCCCCAAAAAAAGAACGAAGAACGCCAAAAAGGCGGCCTGTCGGCCGCCTTTTTCTGTTTTTTATCGCTTTTTCGCGGGCTGTTTTAAAACCAGCCGGAAGCGCCGCCGTCATCAAAAATAATGACATCTTTGAGGAAGGCGACCGCTTTTTCAAGACCCTCTTTGGCGGTCATCAGCCCGTCCTCATGCTCGATGGAGATAGCGCCGTTGTAGCCTGTAGCCTTGAGCATACTGATGATTTTCGTCCAGACCGCCTTGTCGTGGCCGTAGCCCACCGTGCGGAAGACCCAGGAGCGGTTCTCGATGTCGCCGTAGCTCTTGGTGTCGAGAACGCCGTTGATCGCGGTGTTTTTGGCGTCAATGAGGGTGTCTTTGGCGTGGAAATGATAGATGCAGCCCTTGAGCGCGCGAATGGCCTCCACGGGATCGATCCCCTGCCAGAAAAGGTGGGAGGGGTCAAAGTTGGCGCCGATGCAGTCGCCCACCGCCGCGCGCAGTTTCAAAAGCGATTCGGGATTGTAGACGGCAAAGGAGGGATGCATTTCAAAGGCAAACTTGTTGATACCGTAGCCTTTGGCAAAGGCGGCAAGCTCGGTCCAATAGGGGATGATTTTTTCCTTCCACTGCCATTCCAGCACGCGCAGGTTGTCGTCCGGCCAGGGGCAAACCACCCAGTTGGGATAGAGCGAGGTTTCGCAGTCGCCGGGGCAGCCGGAGAAGCCGGTCACCACATCCACTTCGAGTTCAGACGCGATCCGAATGGCATTGCGAAACTGCTTGTCAAAGGAGGCCGCCACCTCTTTTTGAGGATGCAGCGGGTTGCCGTGGCAGGATATCGTGGAAATAGCAAGGCCGTGCGCCGCCACTTGCTTTTTGTACGCTTTGATCTTGTCGGGATGCCCCAACAGTTCTTCCGGCTTGAGATGCGCGTTGCCGGGATAGCCGCCGGCGCCGATCTCAATGGTTTGCACGCCCAACGATTCAAGATAGGTCAGCGCCTCTTCAAAGGTAAGGTCGCTGATAATGGGATTCATAACACCGAGTTTCACAGCAAAAAATCCTTTCTTTCTTTCAAAATTTCGGAAAAAAGGGAGCCGCCGCCTGAGAAAATCGGACGGCGGCTCCCGCAACAATTACAGGCCGAGGGAAGCAAGATACTGCCGGGAGATGGCAATGGCTTCCATGGGCGGGCGGTCGGAGGACTCATCCTGCTCCACAATGACATATTCGGTGCCGGCGGCCTCACAGGCGGCGAGAATGGCGGGCATATCCTGGATGCCCATGCCGAGCGGCCGATAATCAAAGCCGGTGTCCGCCTGGCTTGCGCCCTTCTGCGCCTTGCCCTCGGTATCGATCAGGGCATATACCGGCCCCGCGCCGAGATTCTTGCAGACAAAGTCCTTGAGATGCACCACTTCCACCCGACCGGCATATTCTTTCAGCTTGAGGGTGGGATCGATGCCGGCATAATGCACCCAGCAGGTATCAAACTGGGGATCTATGCCCTTGACATCCCGGAAAATCCGGTCGTGGATGCAGGAACCGTCGGCAAACCGGGTGGTAAACTCAAAATCGTGGTTGTGATAGAGCAGTTTCATGCCGTTTTTGGCAAGCAGCGCCGCCATGGCATTCCACTTGGCCGCAACTTCCGCCCAAACGGCATCGTCCGCCAATTTGGCTTTATCAAACCAGGGGATCACCACAAACTTGACGCCGAATCCTTTGAGAAAATCGATGCCCACCTGGGGGTCTTCGTCGAAAAACTCGAGTCCCTGATGCACCGAGATGCATTTGAGGCCGTATTTGTCGAGCAGCGCCTTGATTTCGGCGGAGGTTCTGCCGAAATAGCCGGCAAACTCCACATATTCATAGCCCATGGCGGCCACTTTGGCCAGGGTCGCTTCCATGTCTTTTTCCATGTCGCCCCGCACGCTGTAGAGCTGGACGCCAACTTTAAACTGTTTCATTTCTCCTGTCCTCCCGATGACTTGTTTCAGATTTCGGGGATTTCGACGGTGATTTCGTGACCCAGCCGGCTGGACTTCACGATACCGTCAATGATGGCCTGGTTGATGATGATCTGGGAAGAAGGCACCGGCGCCGGGCCGCCGTTCTTGCAGGCGTTGAGGAAGGAACGCAGTTTCTGATAGAAGCAGCCCCGAGAGTGATCGTGAAGGATCGGGATCTCGGTGACAACATCTTTGCCGCAGACCTCATGATAAATCTTCATGGGGCCGCCCACGGTGCCGTTCCAGCATTCGGTGGAAGGAATGCGCAAAGAGCCTTTAGTACCCATGATGATGGTATCACCGGGGGTGTCGAGATGCATCGCCCAAGCGATACGGAAGTCGAGAATGATGCCGCCTTCCAAACGGACAAAGCCGGCGGCGAAATCCTCCACGGAAAAGACATCGGCATATTCCGCCGGTTTGTTTTCCGAAGTCCAGTAGACGGGATTCTTGCCGAAATAATCGGATTTATAGCCCGTGATGGTCAAGGGCTTGGGATAGCCGATAGCGTTTAACACCATGTCGAGAGAATAGCAACCGATGTCGCCCATGGCGCCGACGCCGGCGGTTTCATCGGCAATGAAGGAAGTGCCGTAAGGCGCGGGGATGCCACGGGTGCGGCCGCCGCCGGTCTGAATGTAATAAATCTTGCCCAATTCGCCCGACTGCACGATCTTCTTGATCATCTGCATATTGGGGTCAAAGCGGGGCTGGAAGCCGATGGAAAGCACCTTGCCGCTTTCCTTTTCCGCCTTGCAGATTTCCACCGCCTCATCGAGCGTC
>CANQXN010000047.1 GCA_947627815.1 uncultured Clostridia bacterium
GCCCATGCCCGCCTTCTCCAGGGCCCGGCGGATGAAGCCTATGTAGTTGGTGGCACGGCAGCCGCCGCCGGTCTGGAACATGATCAGGGCGGAACGGTGGACATCAAAATCGCCGCAGGACAGCGCATAAATCTGCTGTCCCAACATGCAGATGGCGGGATAGCAGACATCGTTATGCAGGTATTTGAGGCCGGTATCGATGACCTCTTTGCCTTCATAATGCACGACCTCGACCTTATAGCCGTAAATGCCGAACAGTTCCTTCAAAAGCGCCATATGCATCGGGAAAATATCAGGCGCTATGATGGTATAGTCCCGCTTCATCTCTTTGGTAAAATCCATGGGTGCGCTTGTTTCTGGCACGCTTGTTTCTCCTCTCATCCCAGTATCAGGAGATAGTGGTAAATTTCCTGGCCGCCGTCGATCTCGCAAAGCTCGGTTCGGCGATGGCCGCTTTTCATGTAATTTCTGAATACCGCCTTGTCGGCTTCCGGCACATCCGCGCCGTAGACCGCGATGACATATTCGCGGCTGTCGATATTGAGTTTTTCGGTCAGCGCTTCCAAAGCGGCAAGCGCCGTCGGCTCCGATACCAACATATGCTTATCGGTAAAGCCGATATAGTCATCGGCTTTGATCGCAACGCCGTCCACGGTGGTTTCGCGCACGGCGGCGGTCACCATGCCGGTCACAACGCCCTCCATGGCTTCTTTCAGGGTGGCGGCGATTTCGTCGGCGTCGCCGCTGTCATAGGAGAGCATGGTCAGGGCGGCATAGCCTTCCCCGATGTTTTTGCTTTCGACTACAATCACGCGGGCGGTTTCGCAAAGCGAGGCCGCCTGCTTGGCCGCCATGACGATGTTGCCGTTGTTCGGCAGGACGAAAATCGTTTCGGCGCCCACTTTCTCAAAGGCGGAAAGAAAATCTTCGGTGGAGGGGTTCTTCCCCTGCCCGCCGTCGATCACCACATCGGCGCCGAGATCGGAAAAGGTCTCTCGAATACCGGGGCCGCTTGCCACCGTCACAAGGCCGAAGGGCTTGCGGGGTTTTGAGTCAAAGCGGTTGTCCACCTTCATTTCGTGGTGCTGCAGGGTCATGTTTTCGATTTTGATGGTGAGAAATTCGCCAAAGGCATGGCAATGCGCCAGCACGGTTTCGGGCGTCATCGTGTGAACATGGATCTTGACCACCGTCCCATTGCGCACCGCCACAATCGAATCGCCGACCGTCTCGAGATAGGCAATCAGCTCTTCGAGCGAAAAGGCGTCGATATCGGTTTTGGCGTGGGTCAGGCGAAGCAAAAATTCGGTGCAGTAGCCGAACAGCATACTGCTGTTCTCGTCAAACAGCGAAAGATCGGGGGCGTCGGGGGCGGACGGCGCCGCAGGTACGGCCGATTCCACCGGCATTTCCCCGTTCAGCGTGCGGTTCACGCCGTCGGCAATATAGAAAAGTCCCGCCCCGCCGCTGTCAATGACGCCCGCCTCTTTCAGCACCGCCAGAAGCTCCGGCGTGCGCTGGAGAGAGCGCTCCATTTCGGCCAGCGCGTCGGTATTGAAGGATTCGAGGGTGCTCTCGGGCGTAATGCGCTCGCAGGCATATTCGACCGCTTCGCGCATAACCGTGAGGATCGTGCCTTCGGTCGGTGTAACCACCGAGGCATAGGCGCTTTTCACGCCCATGCGCAAAGCGTGTCCGACGGCTGTAACATCGGCGGTTTCCACGCCGGAAAAGCCGTCGGCGATGCCGGCAAAAAATTGCGACAAAATCACGCCGGAGTTGCCGCGGGCGCTCATCAGCATCCCACGGGCGAGAATTCGCGACGCCTCAAAGAGGTTCGCGGTCGGTTTTTGAGTCAGACTGCGGACGCCGCCGTCAATGGTCATACGCATGTTGTCACCGGTGTCCCCGTCGGGAATAGGAAAGACATTAAGATCGTTGACCACGCGGGCATTGATGCCAAGGTTGGCGGCGCCGCCGGCGACCAGACGCTCAAACAGCGCTCCGTCAAGTGCTTTGGTTCCCATGACTTACCCCCGGAAGGTCACTTCTTTGCCGAATGCGAAAACGCCGATGGCGTCAGGGCCGATGGAAGCGCCCACGATCGGTCCGATGTAACCGATGCGCACGCCCTTGCAGGGGATCTCGGCAAGCACCATGGCTTTGAGTTCCTCCGCCTCCTCGGCGCAGTCGGCATGGGCGATATAGATATACTGATCGGCGCCGGGTTCATGGCCGACAACCGCTTCCTTGAGCAAAGACACAAGCTCGGCAAAGGAGGTCTTGCGGCCTTTGACTTTTTTGATCGGGGTCTGATTGCCTTCCGCATCGGCGATGATGATCGGCTTCACACCGAACAGATTGCCGAAGAAGGCGGCGGTTCCCTTCACGCGGCCGGCGCGCCGCAAAGCGTCCAAACTATGTACCGTGACAAATTCGTTGACCTTGTTGCGGTCGGCCATGACATGTTCATATACGGCTTCGGCGTCCATCCCTTGGTCGCGGTATTCGGCGGCGCGAATGGCCACAAGCCCTTCGCCCACGCAGGAATTGAGCGAGTCGATGCAATAAATCTTGGCATCGGGATAGTCGGCGAGCAGCTTTTTAGCCACCACGGCGCCGGTATTGACCGAGCTTGACTGCTTCACCGAGCAGGCGACATAGACGATATCGCAGCCTTCGGCTAAGTATTTGCCGAAAACGCGTTCAAACTCTTCGGGCGGCACCTGCGTAGTCGTCACGCGTTCGCCGTTTCTCATGATATCATATAATTCTTTGGGCGTATAATATTCAAAGTCGAGACTGGCGGGCGTCTCTTTGCCCTGGTACACTGTCTGCATACGCATGTAATCGATGCCGTATTCATCGCGGATTTCCTTGCAAAGATCGGCGCAGGAGTCGGTAAGAATCTGTACTTTTCTCATTTTTATTTCCCCATTCTCAAAAGTTTTTTTGACCGGCGGAAAAAATTCCCGCCGATATCAAGTTATTGTAGTCCCGAAAAATAAACTGAAAAGAAACAAACGCCCATTTTTCGACTTTCCTATTTTAGCGCGGAACGAAAGAAAAGTCAAGACCGGAAGCGCATTTTTGCCGAAAAGAACGAAAAGAAAAAGAAGGAAAAATTGACGCCAAAAACCGGTGAGTGTTTGCCGCTCACCGGTTTTTTTTACTGTCGCTTCTCTTTTCAGTCCGCCTTGCTGAAAGAATCCTTGTCGGCGCCGCAGAGCGGGCAGACAAAATCTTCCGGCAGATCTTCAAATTTGGTGCCGGGCGCGATGCCGTTGTCGGGATCGCCTTTTTCTTCGTCGTATTCCCAGCCGCAAAGATCGCAGATGTATTTCACGGTGTCAGTCTCCTTTCGTATGTTCTGTTTTTTTCCGCATCCGTCAGGCGATGTCGGCTTTCCAGAGGCCGTGCAGGTTGCAGTAGGCATAAACCGCGATCGGTTTTTCGCCCGCAAGCGCGAAGGTCACGGTAGGCGCGCCGCCCACGACCGGGCATTTGCGCTGGCCGCCTTCGTCAGTCTGCAGATAGACCCAGGCGATGTGGTGTTCCTCTGTCATGGGGTGTGCCGCCGAGCCAACGGTGACTTTGACAAGGCCGTCCGCGACTTCCACAACGGGAATGTGCTTTTCGTGGCTGGCTTCCACCGTGCCAGGCTCCAGCTTAGTCATTTTCTGGCCGCAGCAGACGATTGGCACACCGGCGTCATTGACCACGCCGACCAGATTGCCGCAGTGTTCGCAGACATAGAATTTGGGTTCGCTCATGATGATTTTCCTCCTGATAGTGTATTTTATTAAAATTTATGATTTTATCTCTTCAAAATCGGCCGCGCCGTGTTTGCAAAGCGGGCAGACGAAGTCCTCGGGCAGTTCATCGCCCTCATAGACATAGCCGCAGACTTTGCAGACATAGCCCTTTTTCCCTTCGGTCTGGGGTTTGGGTTTGACATGGTTTTGATAGTAGGTATAGGTCATCGTCTCTTTGTCGGAAATCACGCGCGCCTCGGTCACGGAACAGATGAACATCCCGTGCGTATCGAGATCGACATACTGCTCCACCTTCAAAGACATAACGGCGTTGATATAGCGCGGCAAAAAGGCCAAGCCGTTGTCGGAGCGCAGCGGCGTGCAGTCGGCGAATTTATCCACATTGCGGCCGCTGCGAAAACCGAACGCCTCAAAAACCGAAAAAGGCGCGTCAACCGTCAGGCAGTTGATGTTCATTTTTCCGGTCTGCTTGATCACATGGTGGGAATAGTTTTCTTTGTTGATGGTCACGGCAATGCGGTTGGGCGTGTTCGTCACCTGCGTCACGGTGTTGACGATCAGGCCGTTGTCTTTCTTCCCGTCGTTTGAGGTGACGACATACAAACCGTAGCCGATATGGAAGAGCGCCCGCATGTCGCTCTTGTCGGCGGTAGAACTTTGCTGTGCAAGATAGTCTTTGCAAAGCCCCTCGGCAAGCGTTTTCAACTGTTCGGTACTCTCGGCATCAAGCGCCGAAAGAATCCGGACGCAAGGCTCCGCCATGGTCAGATTTTTGCACTTTTCCAAAAGTCCCTTCATGACTTTGACCGCCATGGGCGCCCAGCTGCCGTTTTCGATCAAGGCCACCGTGCGATTGGTAAAATTGCGTTCGGTGAGGTGATTGATAAACTCGCGCATAAAGGGGAAGATCTCGGCGTTGTAGGTGGTGGTAGCCAGCACCAATTTGCTGTAGCGGAAGGCGTCCGCCACGGCGGCCGACATATCGCAGCGCGCCAAATCGTAAACTACCACTTTGGGGCAGCCTTTGGCCTTTAACTGTTCTGTCAGAAGGTTCACCGCCTTGCGGGTATGGCCGTACACCGAGGTATAGGCCACGACAATGCCTTCCTCCTCGGGCTGATAGCTTGACCAGGTCTGGTAGCGGGCGAGATAATGCCCCAAATTCTCCTTGAGAACCGGGCCGTGCAGCGGGCAGATGATCGAAATGTCAAGTCCGGCGGCTTTTTTGAGGAGCGCCTGCACCTGGGCGCCGTACTTGCCGACGATGCCGATATAGTAGCGGCGCGCCTCATCATCCCAAGGCTCGTCGGTTTCCGGCACGCCAAATTTGCCGAACCCGTCCGCCGAAAACAGCACTTTGTCGGTGCTGTCATAGGTGACGATCACTTCCGGCCAGTGAACCATCGGTGCCGTCACAAAGGTGAGGACATGCCGCCCCAAAGTCAGCGTATCGCCCTCTCCCACCACCAGTTGGCGGTCGGAAAAATCGCTGCCGAAGAAATGTTCCATCATGGCAAAGGCTTTGGCGGAGGAAACAATGACCGCCTCGGGATAGGCTTTGGCAAAATTCATGATGTTGGCGGCGTGGTCGGGTTCCATGTGCTGAACCACAAGATAATCGGGCTTGCGGTCGCCTAAGGTGTTCTGGATATTATCCAGCCATTCATGCGTGAACGCGGCGTCCACGGTATCCATGACGGCGATTTTCTCATCGATAATGGCATAGGAATTGTAGGATATGCCGTTCGGCACACGATACTGCCCCTCGAACAGATCGATCTTTCTGTCGTTGACCCCAAGATACTTGATGTCGTTTGTGATGGTCATGCGATAGCCTCCTTTTGGTATTCTTGGATCATTATACCGCAAAATAACGCGCGCTTCAAGTCTTTTTTTAAAAATTTGCCTCTCTTGGGCAAAAAAGACCCATCGGGCGTGACAAAAAGCGAACCCCGGCGGCAAATCGCCCGCCGGGGTTTGCGTGTTAAGAGGCCCGAATCAAAAGGTTGTCAAAGGAAGCGCTGTCTTCGGCGAAAAATCCGATCTGCCCGCTGACGAGGTCGGTTTCGGCGCTCACGGAAACACCGCCGCAGGAGAGCGTCACCTTTTTGCCGGCGGCCGTGACCGTCACCGAAAGCGCGGAGGAACCGGCCAAGGAAGCGGGAGCCGAATCCAGCAGGCGTTCGCCGCCGCTGCCCGCCAAAACGATCTCTAATTTCTGCCCGGCGATATCCAGCCGCGCCAAAAGATAACCGCCGTCGCTCTCTCGGCGCAGTACCAGACCGGCGCTGCCGCCGGCTTTCACTTCGAAAACCGCCGTGAAATCCGAAAAATCGGTGTCATTGGCCAAGGTCAGCCCCTCGCCGACATAGACGCCCTCCGATGCCGACCAGGCGCCCGATACCGCCGTCCATTTATAGGCGTGCCGATCGAAGAAGGCATCTGAGAAAGTCGTGCGGTAGCTGTATTTTCCTTCCTCATAAGGGTTGACCGTCTTTTCTTCTAATGTCAGGTTCTTGTCGGCGCAGGCGACGGCGTTTTTCAGGGAGTTGACGCTTCCGTCCTCGTTGAAAAGGCCGTTATACATTTTGTAGTTGTTCCGATAGGAGTTCAGATAGCAGGGATGCACCATCAGCGTCCAATAGAAGGGCGCCCACTTGCCGGTTTTCATGAGTTCGTTGCAGGTTTCGGCAAGCGCGGCATAGACAGGATAATTGATACCGGCGGGGCCGCCCACCCATTGCACCTCGGTGCAATAAATCGGAAGATTGGCCAGTCTCGCCTGCTCAATCCGGCTCTGCGCATTGGTGGAGAAAGCCGAGGTCGAACCCGGGAAATTGTCATGATACTGGAGCTGATCCATGCCCAGCGCGATGGCGCTTGGGATATTGAATTCATCGGCCGGCGCGGTACCCATGATCAGGGGAACACTGCCCTGCACCGTCACGGCGTATTCGCAGAGATATTTGGCTAAAGCCGCGCGGTTGGAACCCCAGGGTTCATTATAGATTTCAATGGACATGAGGCGCTCGTCGCTGCCGAATTTGCCGATAAACCAGCCGACAAATTCTTTGGGTTCCTCCCAGCGGTTCCGGTTGTTGTAAACGGCGGCGGAAGGCGAGGTAATCGCCCAACCGCAGGAGGCGCCGGTATAGGTACGGCTCCAGGTATGTACCGTATCATAGCTGTAGCTGTCGCCGCAGCCCTCGAAAAGCGACACCATAATTTTGATGCCGTGCGCTTGCGAAAGCGACAGAAAATCCCGGAAGGCCGCCTCAAAATGCTGTCCGTCCTCCCGCCAGTATTCATAGCTGACCCAGATGCGAAACGCGTTGATGCCCAGCGATTGCGCATATGCCATATCGCGGTCGATGATCGCGGAATCGTACCATTTCCAGAATTGCGGCGCGTTCAAGGCGTAAGAGGGATAATAAACCGCGCCTTTGAGTCCCTCGATCACCGCTGTCTGATCGCCTGTCTTCTTAAAAGAAGCCGCCAATTTCGCGCTGTCGTTGGTCGGCGCCGGCACCAGCGATACCGCGCTGTTATGGGCGGATAGATAGCGGCCGTCCGCCGTGGCAAGCGAAAGGAAAGCGTCTCTTTCCGCCTCGCCCCAGGAAGGAACCGCCAAAGGCGAAAGCGCCGTAAAGGTAGCCGCCGCCCTATCGTCCTGTGTGACGACGGAACGAACGGCGAGGCCGCCGTCTTCGGCGAGAATGTATTTGTCCGTGCCGGTCAGCCGCAGCGAAACGCCGTCGCCCGAAAGCCCCGCCTCAAAAACCCATCCGCGCAGGGCGGGTTCTGTGCTGTACGCCGAAATCAACTGCTCGTAAGAGGCTTTGAGATAGGCGTTTTTCGCCGCCGCCGACTGAAGATAGACGGCATCTTTTTCTAAAGCGCCCATCGGCTGCAATGCCGTGGAATAAATCCGCAGATCGTCCATGCGGCCTTTAAAATACGCGCCCGAAAGCCCCAAAGCGTTGGTGCCGTACACGGCGGCGCCGATGCCGGCGGCGTCCAGCGTCTGCGGGATGACCGCGCCGATCCCGGCACTTGTCTCAATCAATTGACCGTCTACAAACAGGCGAGCGGTTCCGCTCTTTTCATTGCCGTCAAAGGTAACCGCCACATGAATCCAGGTTGACAGGCGGTTTTCGGGAACAGTATAGCGCCCCACGATTTTGGCGCTCCCCTGCCCGGTCGCCGAGCGCCCGGCCGCCACGGCGGCGACCAGCTGCCCATCCACAAGACCGATGGCAAGACCGGCCTTTTCGTCTCCCTGTTCATACAAAAGTTCGTTGCCCGTCAACCGTTCGGGCATGAAATAAAAGGCCACGGACAAGGTGGTAAAGGAAGGATGCAGGAAGGTGCTGGGCGTGATCTGGCTCAGATTGGAAAAATCGTTGTTCAGTTTCACACGGTCGGAACTGCCGTTAAAAACAACGGCGCCGCCCGACACGCCGCCGTCCGGCACAAGTGTAGCGCGCACCTCGATGCTGTCCCGCGCCTGCGCCAGCGAAGAAAACAGTTTGGTGGCGCCGGCCTTTTCTTCAAACTGATACCACAACAGCCCGTTTCCGCTGCCGATGGCGCCGATCAGGGCGGCGATATCCGCCTCCGGGGAACCGGGCGTCGGTTCAACCGGATTTTCCCCGCCTGTCGTCTCGGCCGGTCGGCTCTCTTCCCCCGAGGTGCCGGCGTCGACAGCGCTTGACGCGTCCGGGGTCGTTTCCGCCGAAGACGGCGGCATCGATCCGGCGCTTCCGCCGGTATCGGTAAGCTGCGCGGCGCAGGCCGACAGCAAAAGGAGCGCCAGCAAAAGCGCGATAAGAGATTTGACTTTCATAATACCTCCTCTTAAAGATTCGCCGGGGCTTGCCGTCACCATGGCCGATGGGAGCAAAAACGGATGGGCAAGGAAAGCCCTACCCATCCGCTTTTTGTTTTATGGAACGGTCACAGCCCTAAATCTTCGCCGACAAGATCGTCCGAGGCAAACCCGCCCCAGACATTATCGTCGCCGTGATAGGTCAAGGTCGCAGATGACGGATCGGGATGTACCCGCGTTTCGGCGTCACTGGTGCAGTTTTCCACCGTCAGAGGGCCTATATCGTCATCCATGATGCCGATCAGCTTGCCTGTATTGGTTTTGGCGTTAGCAGAGGCGTCCACCAGACAGTCGGCATCGGCGGAGCAGTCGGAAACGGTCGTTTGGCCGGTCACGCGCCCCACAAGCGGCGCCGCCCAACCCACAAACGCATGGTTGTAGTTCACTTCCGCCGGGATGGTCATGTCCACATTTTCGAGCTTTACGCCCGAAAGCGTGCCGCCGTTCACATAGCCGACAACCGCGCCGAAAAACATCAGATAATTCCGGTTGTAGCTGCAATGGATGGTCATGGCGCTGTCTTTGAGGGTCAGATCTTTCACCTCGCCGCCGTTCAACTGAAGAATCAGCAGAGAGACGGTCGCCCGCGCATAGCAATTGCCGCCGAGCGAGTTGTCGAGATTCTCAAAGACATAGGAATAATCATCGGTCGCCACCGGCATATCGGTATCGGCGTCCTCCGACATGACAAAATTCCAATCAAGGCCAAAAATCGTGTGTCCCGCGCCGTTCAGCGTGCCGCTGAAGCGGTAGAGCGGTTCCCATGTGTCGGTATCGGTATAGCCGGAAAGGTCAATGTCCGCCGTCAGGGTGATGACCGAGTCCTCCGGCAATTCCATGTTGTTGATCAAACGGAACACCGAAGCAAGCTCCTCGGCACTGCCGACGGCAATGCCCTCGGGCGTCGTCGGCTCGTCCGGGGTTTCGGTGGTCGCGGGCGCTTGCGACTCGGCGGGATCCGCCGTCGATGTCGGGGCGGTGCTTGCCGCAGGCTCCGAAGTCGATGCCGCCGCGCCGTTTGTGCTTTCCGGCGCGCTTGAACTCTCGTTCGGCGTGCCGGCGGTGCTTTCGTCAGCATTGCCGCAGGCGGACAGCAGGACAAGGCAAAGCGCCATGAAAAGCGCTGTCAAAAGGATCGCTGTTTTTTTCATCAGGGTTTTTCCTCCCAAACGATCGATTCCTGTGACGGGACCCGAATCGGTATCAGTGGATATCGCCCCAGGAAATGCTGGGGAGTTCGGGTGCGTCGTCATCTATCGAAACCGAGATCATAACGATGTCGGCGTCCGAGAATTCCTCTACCGTGAGAAGAGGAGCATCATATCTCTTTTTTTCCATGTTCCAAGCTCCTTTCTCACTCTGCCGCATCGGTGAAATAGTCGACGGGCGGGCGCACCGTGCCGACGGGGACAATGATTTGTTCTCCCCCCTTGGTGAGGATCAGGGTCACGCTGACAGAACGGATCGCTTCATAGTTATCAATGCCGGTGACGACAAGCCCCATCAGGCTGCAGCCCTCTTTGGCGGCGATGATCTCGCCGGCGGCGGTAACCTTGGAATAAGCGGTAACTTGTTCTTCGGAAACGCAGCTGCGCACCCTGCCGCCATCCATGGCAAAATCGACCGCGAAAACAACGCTTTCATAGGTGGTAAGCGCGTCGTTGACGCCTTCGATGACAACGCGGGCATTGACAAAATCGCCCTCACCGCGCCGGAACTGCACGCCGTTCTTGCTCTCGTCGCCGCTGAGAAGCGTCTCGGCGACAGCGTCGTTGGCGTTATAGGTGCGGATGTTGCGCTCCCCATTGGTGCGGCCGACAAATTCGTCTTTATTGCTGCACTGCTGAGCCGGGCTGAGCGTGCCGGTATTGCTGCAGCAGTAGAACAGGTCGGCCTTGGCGTTACCGGCGCCTAAGAAGTAGCCGACGAAGGCAGCGGCATGACCGCCAAGGTTACGGAGCCATTGATCATTCATCATCTTATTGGGATTATCGGTATCAGGATGCGCTTTCACGGTAGCGGCCGTGGTGCAGTTGATGAAAGAAATCGGCTCGGTGGCGCTGTGACGCGCGACAAAAGCGGCGGTTTCAAATTTCGCGTTTTGGGAGGCATCCAGCGTGCTTTCGCCGTCAATGGTACAGCCCTCGATTGTCACGGTATGATCGGTGGCGCCCACCATGAGGCCGGCAAAGCCGAGAAGCCCCATGTTGGTGGCGGCGTCCTTGTCCACCGTCACATCGACATTTTCAAAACGCACATCCTCGATGACGCCGTTGTCCATGTAGGCAACAAGGGCGCCGTAAAAAGGCTGCCAGTTTTTGTTGAAACCAAACGCCGATGCCAGGCTGCAATTCTGGACGGTGAAGTTTTTGAAGGTCGCGCCTTCGGCCTTGGTGACAAGGAGCGAAAAGCCCACTTGGCCAAAGCAGTTGTTGTTGCTGTCAAGTTCTTTGTCTACGATGACAT
>CANQXN010000048.1 GCA_947627815.1 uncultured Clostridia bacterium
GAGTCCGCACAGGCGATCATGACGACGGACACGGTGCCCAAGACGGTCACCCGCACCGCCGAGGCCCCGGTCGCCGCACCGATGGGCGCGGGATCCCAGCCCGCGGCCTCGGGATCCGGCGCCCAGCCTGCATACGGTGCCTCACCCACGCTCGTCGTGACCTCCGGCCGGCAGTCGGGCTTCTCGCTGCTCCTGTCCGCCGGCCTTTTGCCGGAACACATCGAACTTCTCCCCTATTGCACCATCTGCCGGGATGACCTTTTCTATTCCCACAGGCGGCAGGGCGCAAAACGCGGGAGCATGGCTGCCGCCATCCTCTGTCGGGGGTCTTTGGCGGGGCGCTGACGCCTTTTGACAAAAAACCGGCAATGTTCGTTTGCTTTTCACAAAAACAACAGGCGGCGTTTTCTTTTTAGTAACAGCCTCCCTGTAAACTATACGATGGATCGGTATGGGACAGGCTCCCTATACAGATGAAAGGAATCAAAAAAGTATGATCGAGATCCAAAATCTTGTCAAACGCTACGGCGACTATACGGCGGTCAACGACATCTCCTTTACGGTACAGGACGGAGAGATCGTGGGGTTTTTGGGGCCGAACGGCGCCGGGAAAACCACCACGATGAGCATTTTGACCGGCTGTCTCTCCTCCACTTCGGGGCGGGTGAGCATCAACGGGATCGATATCTTGGACGATCCCGTGGCGGCCAAAAAACAAATCGGCTATCTGCCGGAGTTTCCGCCTCTCTATCTTGAAATGACCGTGCGGGAATTTCTCCGGTTTGTCTATGATCTGAAGGAATGTACCCTGCCGAAGGACAAGCATTTAGAAGAAATCGCCGCGCGGGTGCAGCTGACCGATGTCTATGACCGGATCATCCGGAATCTCTCCAAGGGCTACCGTCAGCGGGTGGGCATCGCTCAGGCGCTGGTGGGCAATCCCAAGGTGATCATCTTTGACGAACCTACCGTGGGGCTGGACCCCAAGCAGATCATCGAGATCCGCAACCTGATCAAAGACCTCGGCAAAGACCATACCGTGATCCTTTCCACCCACATCCTCGCCGAAGTGCAGATGGTGTGCGACCGCATCATCATCATCAGCAAGGGCAAGATCGTGGCGGACGAAAAAACCGAGGAAATTGAAAAAGTCGTCACCGGCGCGCGGCAGTTGGAAGTCTTGATCTGCGGCCCGGTGAGGGAAGTGCATAACGCGCTGCGCTCTCTGCCGGGGCTGCGCTATGCCGAGCTTGTCGGCGAGAGGGAACTCGGCAGCAACGCCTTTCTTTTGGAGAGCGATCCCGGACTCGATGTGAGAAAATCGCTCTTTCAGCTTTGCGCCGCCAAAGGCTGGCCGCTCATCGGGATTACCGCCGTCGGGCTGAACTTAGAAGAAATCTTTCTTTCGGTGGTGGATGAGACCGCCTTGAAAAAAGAAAAGAAATCCAAGAGAAAGAAGGGCTGATCTGTCATGTTGGCTATTTATAAACGGGAGATGCGCTCCTATTTCGTCTCTCCCATCGGCTATATTTATCTCGCGATTTTCCTGGCGGTATCCGGCGTGACCTTTTCTGTCACCACCTTGAAGGCCGGCAACGCCAGCGATATTACCCAATATTTTTCCTATCTGCTGATCAGCTTTTTTGTGGTACTGCCGCTTCTGACCATGAAGCTCTTTTCCGATGAAAAGCGCCTGCGCACCGAGACGCTGCTGATCTCCTCCCCGGTGTCGCTTTCCGGCATGGTGGCCGCCAAGTTTCTGGCCGCGTTCAGCATGTTTATGATCGGCTTTGCGATTTCCTTGATCAATCTTCTTCCTTTTTATGCCTATGCTTCCGGTTCGCCCAATACCCAGACGATTTTCGGCAGTCTTTTCGGTCTTGTCCTCATTGCCGGCGCTTTTATCGCGGTGGGCGTCTTTGTCTCGGCGCTGACCGAAAGCCAGCTCGTCGCCGCTTTGGGTACCATGATGATCCTCTTGCTTTTCGTTTTCGTCTCGGCCTTTAATTTTTCCATCGACAGCTATGTCTTGCGCTCGATCCTCTCCTGGATCTCGGTGACCGACCGCTTTTCCGAGCTGACTGCGGGGCGTTTCGATGTCTCCGCCATCGTCTATTTCTTTTCTTTGGGATTTGTCTTTCTTTTCCTTACGGTGCGGGTATACGAAAAGCGCCGCTGGGCGTGACCCGGCCTTTTTGAAAAACGCGTACCGAGATTCCCGTCTTTGCGTTTGAGCGGGCGGGGAAGACTTTTAGAAAAGAAAGGCTTATTGATTCATGGATAAGAAAAAAACCTACCATAGAGGCATCGCGGCGGCCATTACGGCCGGTGTGCTGTTGGGGATCATTCTTTTCAATATTCTCTTCACCTATCTGGCCAACCGCTTTCTCTGGGTGGTCGATACCTCGTCGGGTGACCTCGTTAAAATCTCCGACACCTCAAAACGGCTGCTCAAAGACATCGACCCCGATGCCAACGATATTACCATTTATTTTCTCGCGGCGCCCGATCAGCTTGAAAACTACGAAATCATCGGCCACCAGGCGGGCGAGAACAACAGCACCTGGGGCATGAGCTATATTTACCATCTGGCCAAGCTGTACGAGCGCGATTATTCCTTTGTTCATGTGGGCATTCTCGATCTTTCCGACGACGCCGACTATATCCGGCAGAATTTTGCCATGACCATCGGCAGCACCTTCTCGCCCCTTTCGGTTGTGATTGAGAATGTGGTGGAAGGCCGGCGCAGTTACCGCACCTATGTGCGGGACAGCTTTTACGCTACCAGCAGCGACAGCACGAAAATGTTTTTCAGAGGAGAAGACCGCTTCACCTCGGCCATTCTCTCGCTCTCGGGCGCCAATCCCACCGCCTATTTTGTGGAAGGGCATGGGGAAAAGGTGGGCGCCGCCGGCGATCCCGACGATTTCGGCGAGGCCGCCGCGCTGGCGGGTCTTTTCCGCGAAGCCGGCTTTCTTGTGAAAAAAATCGACCTTTCCAAAGAAGATTTTCTCCTGCCGGAAGGAGAGGATGTGTCGGGCGCTTCCGCCGTCGCCGTGATCTTTGGCCCAGAGTCCGACTTTATCTGCCGGGAGGAAGCGGGGATCAACGAAATCTCCCGCCTTTCGCATTTTCTCGCCCAGCGCAACTGCAATCTCATGGTCTTTAAAGACCCCGGCGTACCCGAACTGCCCAATTTGGAGGAATATCTGACCGACTATTACGGCGTGGATTTCGCCGATGATATCGTGGTAGCGGACACCGAAGGCGCGGGCGGCGAAGGCGGCAGTTTCTATGCCGACTATGAGCTGGATACCACAAGCCCCGGCAGCGGCCTTGTCTCTTCTCTGACCGATTTGCCCACGCTCCCCCATGTCTTTTTTGACAAGAGCTGCTCGGTCTCGATGAACGAACACTGGAGCAACGCTTCGGAAAGCACGACCGGCATGGGCGGCTTTATCAGTTATAAATTGGGCGCCGTTTTCAAAGCGCCGCTTCTTTCGGCGCTGGCAAACGCCGACGGTTCCTTCCGCACCTATGAAAAAAATGTTTACGAACGCTATGCCGACCGCTATTACGACGCGAAATATGCCGAATTTTCAGCGCAGGTGCGCGCCGAATGTTACGATGACTTTTTCGCCGACTATCGGGAATCCCACGAAAAGCAGTTTGAAAAAGACGGCCTTTCGGAAGAAGAAATTCTTGCCGCCTGCGCCAAAGGCGCCGAGGAGGCGGTGACGGAGGAGGCGACGGCGCGCGTCGATCGCTGGCTCACTTTGGAGACGGCGCGGCAGCCCGCCGTGATGACGCTGACGCACGCCACCTGGATGTATCAGCTCAACGAATCGGTGAATTTTTACTGCTTGGCCTGCGGCTCGACCTCCTTTGCTTCCAACGAGAATTTGAACAACGCCGCCTACGGCAACCGCGATGTGATGTTTTCGGCGGTCTATCTCTTCAGCCGGAATGTCCTGCCCTATGATATCGATGTCGTGGCGGTGGAAAACCCCTCGGTCATGAGCCTGTCATCGGCCGCCAGCACGGTCTGGACGGTGATCCTTGCCGTTTTGATTCCGCTTGCCGTTTTGGGCGTGGGCATCGGCCTGATGATCAAGCGGAAAAAGCACAACTGATCCGCTTTCGGCGAATCTTTCTTCCCGCGAGGATGTTACTATGGAATGGTTGAAGAATAAAAAATTCAAATACGGCGCGGCGGCGGTAGCGCTGACGGTGGCGGTCATTTTGCTTGTGATCCTGTTCAATGTCATTATTTCCGCCCTGTCCGATCATTTCGGCTGGTATGCCGACACTTCGGCGGGCGGGTATTCCACCCTGTCAGAGGAAAGCAAAGCCCTGCTTGACAAGGTGGACGGGCGCTATCACAGCATTACCATCTGTTTTCTCACCGACGAGGATCTGCTTGCCGCCAACGCCTACGGCGGCTATGTCCTGTCTCTTGCCAAACAGATGGAACAGCAGTACGATTTTATCTCGCTTGATTTTATTTCGGATGTCAACAAGGACATTCTGGACATCCGGAACTTCTTCGGCATGAGTTATACCGCCCTTTTTCAAAAGATGTATGAAGATCATGAATTTAACAGCGGTACGATTCTTCTGCGGGACGACACCGTCGAGTTCGGCCCGGACGGCGCGCCCCTGACCGATCCTCAAGGGCAAAAGATCGAGGCTGTCCGGCTGGAGACGGCATCGATTCCCGACCTGTATTCCTCTTCCGGCGGCTCCTTTCTCGGCGAGCTGGCGCTCACCGGTCGGGTGATGCGTCTGGTGTCCAAAGCGCCCGTAGCGGCCTTTGTGGCAGGACACGGAGAAATGACGACGGCGGAGGACGAAGATTACGGCAACGCCGATTATTTGGCGGAACTCATGACCTATGCCGGCTTTTCGCTGAAAAAAACGCTGATGCGCGATCTTGCCTCCTCCGGCGCTCTTTGCGCCGTGGTCTTTGCGCCAAAGACCGATTTTACCGAAGAGGAAACAGAAGAATTGGCCGCTTTTGTGCAGGGCGGCGGGCATCTTCTCTATTTTGCCGACGATACGGCGCCCAAACAGCCGCTTTCGCATCTGAACGGCTTGCTTGCCTCCTACGGCATCACGGTGGTTAACGCCAAATTTCAGGCCGGCGGCAGTTCCTCTCTGTCGATCGACAATTATCAGTTTGACGCGCGCCCTGTGAAAGACGCGGCTGTCATCCAAGCGATTCACGACCAAAACCGCCGCTTTGCGGTGAGCGATTGCCGCGTGCTGCGGCTCGACAGCTTGTCCGGCATGACGGCGCAGGCTTTGCTCTTGCCCGCCGACGGGACGGTTCTGCGGGGCGCTGAAACCGAGAGCCGGGGCAACGAGGCGGTGGCCGTGACCGTAAAGACGGCGGGCGGACAGGTGTTTGCCACCGGCGCCGCGTCGCTGGCTTCCTCTCTGGTCTTTTCCCCCACCTGTGCCAACGGCGACCTGCTCTTTTCGGTTCTCACCGATATGGGCGCGCCCTACGCGCCCTTGAACATTCCGACGCTGCCACTTTTGCAGGACGGCTTGGATATCACCAAAACAGAATCCACCGTTCTTTCTGTCATCCTCTCGGCGGTGCCGGCGCTCTTGGTGGCGGGCATCGGCGTCATGATCCTCTGGCGCCGCAAACGGGCGTGAGACGATCGCTTTTTAAGGAGTCTTGAGTATGAGCAAATCGACCAATCAAAACCGCGCCCCGTTTCTGGTGCGCCAGCGGAATCTGATCATCGCGCTCTTTGTGGTGGCCGCCGTACTTGCCGCGGGCTATTTTGCCATTCGCGCGGCGCTTGCCGAGGAGGAGCCGCCGGTGAATATCGCGGAACAGGAGCTTTTGCCCGGCGAGGTCATGAGCAACGGTTCCCGTCTTGTCTATGAGCCGCTGGACAGTTCCAAGCTGAAAAGCGTAAAAATCCACAATCCCGCCAACCGCACCGTGGGAGAACAGTATGTGGACTGGGGTGTCGGCTTTGCCTATGACGAAGAGGCCAAAAACTCCTATGCCTTCATCCTCGGGAGCGATTATTTGGAGATCGACGATGAACAGCTGGCCTATTTCTGCGCCGGCGTCGGTGTGACGGTGGTGGCGTCGCGCTTAGAAGATCACTGCGCCGACTTTTCGCCTTACGGACTGGATAAATCGCCGGAAGAGCTTCTGACCGTCACCGTCGAAACGGTGGAAGGGAACATCCATATCCTCTATATCGGCAACATCAATCCCGGCGGCAACGGGTATTATGTCCGCTCGGCCGACACCGTGACCGACAGCGAGGGCAACAGCTATGTGCGCGATTCGGTCTATCTTCTGAATCAGGCCAGCTCTTCCTATCTGCAAAGAACCGTAGCGGCCGCCCCCATGGCGATGCTGACCAAACTGCTCACTTTTCCCGTGGCAAGCTCCTTTTCTTCTTTTGCCCTTGCCTCGACCGACGGTTCGGTGGATGTCTCTTTTCTGCAAACCGGCGCGTTCCAGACGGCGGTCGATCTTTTTTCCGGCTCTAACCTCTACCGTTCGGTGACGCCGGAAGGCTTTTTCGCTTCCTCGCAGTTTGAAACACGGATCACGCAGTTTCAGGAGTTCTGCGGAGAAGAAGTGATGGAATTTGCCACCGAGATCCGGGAAGGGGAGGACGAGGACGGCAAATACACCTATCCCTATTTCCCGGAGGAGGTGCTGGAAAAATACGGACTTGATCCCGCCCATCTCCGCTATATGTTGGCTTACAGCGCCGTTTATGCCGAGACGAGTGAACACCTGCTCAGCGAGGTCTATTTTTCCGCCCAGCAGCCGGACGGCTACTATTACGCCTATTCTCTTTGCTATAATACCATATGCCGCGTCAGCCCCGATACGGTGGATTTTCTCAGATGGCGTACCATCGATTTCCTCGACCCCACGGCGGTGAGAATCTCCATCGGCTATATCAAGAACTTTGCCATCGAAGGGAAAAAGGACGGACAGGATCTTTCGCTTTCCTTCACCCAGCAGAATGTCATGGATGAGGACGGCGCCTATCTCATGCAGTCGGCGGTTTGCGATCAGACCGGCGCTATCGATCTTACCGCCTATCGCAACTTTTTCCGTGTGCTTTTCGGCTCCTATGTGCAGGGAGAAGTGCCGGATACGCTGGATCGGGACGCTCTGAAAGAGAGTGACCCCTATCTTGTCATCCGTATCAAAACCGACCGAATCACGGTGTATAAAAAGAACACCGGCGGCAAGATCACCAATCAGGTCGACTGCGTCATTGAACCCGCCGAGCGGATCCTGCGCTTCTACCGCTATTCCAACGGGCGGGCGCTGATGACCTCGGAATATGTGGAGGCGGACGGCACAACGACCGGCGAAAGCGGCCTCTTTTATGTCCTTTTGGATCGGCTTGACAAACTGCTGTCTGACGCCGAAAAAGTGTCCAAAAACCAAGCGGTAGATGTCTACGGCAGAGAGTAAAGGAGGCCAGACGATGAAAAAGGTCGCACCGCCGCCCGAAAAAGCGCGCCGGCGCTTTCCCAAATATCTGATCATAACGCTTGCGGCGGTTTTACTTCTCGCGGCGCTTGCTTTCAGTATCGTTTTCTTCTTTCTTCGCGCCGATGTGATGGTGATCGGTGGGGAGCGCGTTCCTTACGACATGGTGGCAAACGCCGTGAAAACCCGTACAGCCGGCATGACAGAAGAGGAGCTGGCCGACGAGGCAACGAGGGAAGCCTTGCGCAAAGAAGTTATCGATGCCTTATGCAAGACCTACGCGCCGAAGATTGTCGCCGATGAATTCGGCGTCAAGCTTTCCGCCACCCAAAAAGCGGCCTTGAAGGAGGAAATCCGCCAGGCGGAGGCATTGCCCGGTTTTGAAGAGTTTTTGCGTTCCATCTATGCGACAAAATCGGTCTATGAGGATTTGGCCGAGCTTGCCTATTATGACAACGCGCTTTACGCCTATCTCACCGAATACGATATGGGTGGCCGCTTTGCCAGCGACAACCTCACGATCGACAAGGATCTTGCCGCCGGGGATTGGTATGCCGTGGAATATGCCATTTTAGTCTATCAAGACGGCAACTTCGAAGAGAGAAAAGAGCGCATGGAAACGGCGCGGGAAGCCGCGGCGGGCGGGACATCGTTTGCGCTTGCCGTCGAACCGCTCCGCAAAGAGTTCGACAGCGATTTTTTCTATGAGACTGACGGGTGCTTTACCTCCACCATCTATTCCGAAAAATTTGAAGCGCTGGTCAAATCGCTGGCGATCCATGAGGTCAGCGCTGTGGAAGATTCCTTCACATCAGACGGGCAGCCCTGTCTGTTGTTGGTCAAGCGCCTCCCGGTGGAAGACGACTATGTGGATAACAATTACAATACCATCATCGCCTACTATCTCCAGCGGAAATACTACGAATATATGATCGAGCGCTCCGAAGCGCTGTCAGTGGAAATGACCGAATATTACCGCGACTTTGATATTCTGGATATTGAATGAATACAAGAAAAAACAGCCGCCCCGAGGGGCGGCTGTTTTTTGCGCTTAAAGGATTGTTCGGGAAAAAGTTTCAGGCCAGGGGCAGTTCAAACCAGAAGGTAGAGCCTTTATCCGGCGTAGAGCGGACGCCGTAACTGCCGCCGTGCATTTCCAAAATGCCTCGGACGATGGAGAGGCCCAAGCCGTTGCCCACGGCGGCGCGCTTGTGGGCGGCGTCGACTTTGTAGTAGCGCTCCCAGATCAGGGGCAGTTTGTCGGCCTCGATGCCGCAGCCGGTATCGCTGACCTCGACGCGCACACGACCCGAATCCTTCCACACTTTTTGCCGGACGGTCACGGTTTTGTCCTCGCCGGTATAGGTCATGGCGTTGTTTAAAAGATTGCTCAGCGCCTGTGTGATCATGGTCTCGTCGGCATTGACAAAAACTTCTTCTTCGGTAGGCTCGAGCAGGATGTGATACCCCTTGGGCGCCGCGAAATCGCCGTAGCGGGTCACGGTGGCGGCGATAGAAGAAGTGAGACAGTACCGCGAGATCCGAGGCTCCATATGCCCGCTTTCCAAGCGCGAAATGTCAAACATATCGTTGACAAGGGAAGTGAGGCGCTCGGTTTCATCGATGACTTCCTGAAAGTTTTCGGGCGTCGCCTCGCCGGGCAGATCGCGCATCATTTCGGTGTAGCCCTTGATCAGGGTGAGCGGGGTGCGCAGATCGTGCGACAGGTTGGCGATGAGTTCTTTGCGGGTGTTTTCCACTTTGGCAAGCTCTTTGGCGGCGTTTGTTAAGGTTTCGTTTAATTCGTCCAGCTCTCGGGTGCCGCCCGCCACCCCTTCATAACTGCCGTGGGAGAGCTTTTTGGCCTCCTTGTTGATGGCGGCGATGGGGTCGGCGATGAATTTGGACAGAAAGAAGGAGAAAAGAATCGCTAAGAGAAAGAGAAGAATGTCCACCAAAAGCAAAAAAGAGGTATTGGTTTTCAAAACGGTGCCGGCAAGCTGCGCGGAGCCGTCTAACATGAGATAATAGCCTTCTCCCGCCCGTTCAAAGCGCGTGACCAATAAGACGCTGGCGTCCTCTGGCAGGCGGTAGGCCGAGCTGACCGGCTCAAAGAAGGTATATTCTTCTTCGACATCGCCGTATATCACGCCATAGATTACCGTCCCTTTCCAGGTTTCGTCCGTCTTGGTGACAAAGGAGGCAAGCTCGGCGGACTCCATGGCGCTTAAAATGCTGTTGCGGTCGAGTTGGCTGTTTTTCGGATAATCTAAGCTGCCGTCAGCCGAAAAGATATCGGCGGCAAGATCGTTTTTGGCGGCGGCGCGGCTCACGGTGTCGTAAAAAGAAAGCGATTCGCTCTCGCCGACGATATAATTGGCCGTGGCTTTTAACTCATTGATCCGCACCGTACGGTAGACCACGCCGAAAAGAATGACCTGAAAAAGCCAGAAGAGCACTAAGGTGACGATCGTGAAGAGCAAAAGCACCAAAAAGACCTTCTTGCGGATGGTCATGCGGGACACAGCGGCGCCTTTGCGGTCATCCTTCGCGTTTTGTTTCAAAACGGTAGCCAACTCCTCTCAAGGTGACGATGAATTTGGCATAGGGGCCGAGCGAGCGCCGCAACAGCTTGATGTGCGTGTCGAGCGTCCGGTCATCGCCGTAAAAATCATAGCCCCACACTTCGCAGATAAGCTTTTCTCTTGTCAGGGCGATGTTGGCGTTTTTGATGAGATAGAAAAGCAGATCGTATTCTTTGGGCGAGAGATCGGCGCGCACGCCGTCGACGGTGACAATACGGGCGACAAAGTCCACCGACAGCCCCTCCAAGGTGAAGATGTCGTGCTTTTCCTCCTTGCCCTTGTTCTGCGTGCGCTTTAAAATGGCGTCGATGCGCAGCATCAGCTCTTTGGGGGAGAAGGGCTTGACCACATAGTCGTCCGCGCCTAACCGGAAGCCGTTGATCTTGTCGTATTCCTCGCCGCGCGCGGAGAGCATGATGATCGGCACATCGCTGAATTTGCGGATTTCGGCGGCGGCGGAAAAGCCGTCGAGCATCGGCATCATAATGTCCATAATGATGATGTCGTATGTATGATTTTTGGCCATGGGAATGGCTTCCATGCCGTTGGAAGCCTCGCTGACCGTACTGCCTTCAAACTCGGCATATTTCCGGATGAGAGAGCGGATTTTTTCCTCGTCATCCACTACAAGGATATTGGCCATGGTACAGGTTTCCTTTCTTTTATTCGTTGTCTTTGTTTTCGGCGTTAAAAAGGGGAAAGGGGCAAACGACGCGCAAGGAGAGAAAACGGCGTTTGCCCCGGGATATTGGCTGTGATTCGGTTCTGTTCGGTTCAGTCGTCGATGGCCGAGAGAATCAACTCGACGACATAGACATAGGAATCGTTTTTACGGGAGACGGTGATCTGAACCGTATCGCCCGCGTTGTAGCTGTTCAGCGAGGCGACAAGATCGGAAGCGCTGTTGATGGTCTGATTGCCGACGCGCACGATGCGGTCGCCGAACATAAGCTCGGTACTGCTGTTTTCGGTATAGCCCGCGACCC
>CANQXN010000049.1 GCA_947627815.1 uncultured Clostridia bacterium
CCGCGTTGAGTGCCATGCCGCCCCAGCCGCAGATGCCGATGATGCCGATGCGGTCGGGGTCGACCTTCTCGTGAAGCGATAGAAAATCTACCGCCGCCATAAAATCTTCGGTGTTGATGTCGGGCGACGCCATATAACGGACATTGCCGCCGCTCTCGCCGGTAAACGAGGGGTCAAAGGCAATTGTCAGAAAGCCGCGCTCCGCCATGGTCTGGGCATACAGCCCCGCCGCCTGCTCTTTGACCGCGCCGAACGGGCCGCACACGGCAATGGCCGCAAGTTTATCCGCCGCGTTTTTCGGCGCATACAGGTCTGCCGCCAATGTAATGCCGTAACGGTTCACAAAGGTCACCTTGCTGTGATCGACTTTTTCGCTTTTTGGAAAGGTTTTATCCCATTCTTCTGTTAATTTCAGATTTTCTTTTTTCATGACGCTTTTTGTCCTTTCGTTATTTTACTATTTTTTCAGTCTGCCGTATCAAATCATCCATAAGGTCTACCCGCTTTTGGCTTTCGTGCATTCGGTCAAGAAGGCCGCGGCGGCATTGTTTGAGAAATCTTGTCAGTTCGCCAAGTTCGCCCGCTTGCAGGATACGCTCGGCCTGTTCGATCTCCTCCGCCCCGCATCCCGCGTCGGCCATCCCCGTGAGCAGATTTTCTATGGGTTCGCTCATTCACTCATCCCTTCCGCGTCCGATTTTTTCTGACATCTACAGTATAGCATATTGACTTTTTCTTCGCTAATGGTTATAATGAATATCGCGATATTCTTTTTATGAATATCAAGGAGGAGCCAATATGGAAATTCGCACCCTGCGCTATTTTCTCGCCATTGCGCGGGAAGAAAACATGACCAAAGCGGCGGAGATCCTTCATGTCACACAGCCCACGCTGTCCAAAACACTGCGGGCGTTGGAGGACGAGCTGGGGAAGAAGCTCTTTACCCGGCACAGTTTCAGCATTTCCTTGACCGAGGAGGGCGTCCTTCTCCGAAAGCGGGCGGAAGATTTAGTTTCGATGGCGGATAAAATCCTCGGCGAATTTGTGTCTTTGGATGATATCACCGGCGGCGATATTTATTTGGGGCTGGCCGAATCCTATCAAATCCGTTATCTTGCGCGGGAGATCCAGCGTTTCAAAGAGATATATCCCGGTCTCGGCTATCACATCAGCAGCGGGGATACGGAACAGGTCACAGAAAAGCTTGACAAGGGGCTTCTTGACTTCGCCGTACTCGCGGAGGAGCCGGATGCGGCAAAGTATCACTCTCTTCTTTTCCCGGAGGCGGATGTATGGGGTCTTGTCCTGCCTATCGATCACCCTTTGGCGAAAAAGGAAAGCATTCTTGTCGACGACATCGCCGGGCTGCCGCTGTTTTGCTCGGAGCAAGGATGGAAACACGACATGCCGCGCTGGGCCGGAGAAAAAATGGACAAGTTATGTTTAGAAGGCTCTTTTCGTTTGTCCTATAACGCATCTTTGTTTGTCAAGGAGGGATTGGGGTTCCTATTGACCTTTGACCGTTTGATCGATACCGGTCCGAAAAGCGGGCTGGTGTTCCGCCCGCTTTCGCCGCGCTTGGAAACGAAAATTTACCTGATAAGGAAGAAGTACTAGGCCTTTACACCCATCGCCCAACGCCTGCTTGCGAAATTAAAAGAAAGGTTTGCCTGAGCTTCGGCTCTTTCCGTCTTGCCTTGAAAGGTTTTAGGTAACGATTTATCGGTATCGAACAAACGCGCCCGCATAAGCACGCCAAAACAAAGCGCCCGTTTCCGGCGGCTGGAAGCCGTTCGGAAACGGGCGTTTGATTTTACCTTTGGCATTTTCGATTCTCGCCGCACCGCTGATGTTGTTATGCTTTATGCCATCTTGCCGCTTGACAGGAAAAGCTATCCGACAGCGGCCATGTTTTTAAAAAAGCGGCCGAGATTACAGTCCCAAAAGATCGCTCACGGTGACAAATTCATACCCCTGTGCCAGGAGCGCCGGAATCGCCTCGGTCAGGCCTTCCACCGTGTAATTTTTGCCCGAGGTATAGTCATGGCAGAGAATGATGGCGCCGTCACGCGCGTTTTGCAAAATCTCGCGGGCGATATGGGCGGCCGAACTGCCCGCCCAGTCGCGGGTATCGATCGTCCACAGCACGAGAGAATAGCCGCCCGCTTCGGCGGCCGCCGTCACCTGACGGGAGCGCACCCCTTCCGGCGGGCGGAAAAGCGTCGGCGCTTTGCCGGTGACTTCTTTGATGATCTCATCGGTTTTTCTCAGTTCCTCGGCAAGGCTTGCCTGGGAAAGGCCGGCGAGCTTGGGATGGGAATAGGTGTGATTGCCGATCTCGTGTCCCGCCGCCACCGCCCGCCGCAAAGGCGCCGGATAGAGCGCCGCGTTTTGCCCGACCACGAAAAAGGTGGCGGGAATCCGCATCGCGGCGAGCAGCGAAAGAATTTTATCGGTTCGATAGGGATGAGGCCCGTCGTCAAAGGTCAAGGCGATCCGTTTGCGGCTTGTTTTGGCCGTTGCCCCCTCTGCCTGCATCGCTTGAGAGGAAGAAACGGCCGTCTTGTCCGGCGCGTCGTTTGCGCTTATGACCGAAGATTGAGGAAAAAGGAAGAAAAGCGCCAGCGCCAAAGAGAGAAAGCGCGTCATGACCAGCACTCCTCAATATTGCCCACCCGATAGCCCTGCGCTTCTATTTCGCAGAGCAAGCGATCCATGATCGCCGCGTTGGTGGCGGAGGTGGGGTGCAGCAGCATGACTTCGCCGGGATGCAGATGCGCGAGAATTTTTTCAAGCGCTTTTTCGGGATCGGGCTGCTTTTTATTGTCCCAATCGGCATAGGCAAACGACCAGAAGAGGGTTTTATAGCCGAGTTCTTGGGCAAAGGCAAGCGTCTGTTCGGAAAAACGCCCCTGCGGCGGACGGAAAATTTTTGCCATCTCCTGGCCGGTCAACGCTTTGAATTCATCGGCAAGCCCCTGCAGTTGTCCGTTGAACAGTCCCTTGTCGGTGATGCCCGACATATCGGGATGGGTGCGTGTGTGGTTGGCCACGGTATGACCGCTCGCCACCATTTGTTTTACCAATTCGGGTTCGCTCTTAATCACATGCTCCAACAGAAAAAATGTCCCTTTGACCCCGTGCGCGTCTAATACATCGAGGATTTTTTTTACATTGCCGTTTTCATACCCCGCGTCAAAGGTGAGATAGACGACTTTTTCATCTTTGGCTTTTTGATTGACATAGTAGGCGTCATATTTTTCGATGAATTTCATGCCCTCGTCCAGCACCGGCTGGGTATGGGTATCGTTGTGCTTACAGTACCACCCGTAAGCGCGCGTGGAAAGGGCGCACACCTGCCCCGTCGGCAAAAGAAAACAAAACAGCAGGCACAAAAAGGCAAGACCCGCCGTTTTCAGAACTTTGGATTTCATACTAACCTCCTGACATGGAAAAAGAATGGTCAAACTCAAAAACAACATCTGTCATCAAAAAACAGTGTTGCCCGCAAAAGACCGCTTAACCGAGAAAACAATTGCCATATGCCGATAAAAAAGGCAAACAAGCGGCGAATTTGCCATAAAAAGCGGCGCTTTTTCCCAAGATTTCCGCTTCTTTTTGCTTTTTCCAAAAAACTTTCCCTCTCTTTTTTCTTGACAAAGATTTCCTTTTGCCCTATAATGAAACATAAGATCACGACGGTAAGAGAAAGGAGCCGGAAGAACATGGAAAAAGCCAAACGGCTGCTGCGCCTTTTTCTGACTTTTTTAAAAATCGGCGCCTTTACCTTCGGGGGCGGGTATGCCATGATCGCCCTGCTCGAGCGGGAAATTGTCGCCAAAAAACAATGGCTCACAAACGACGAATTTCTCGACATGACCGGCATTGCCGAGGCGACGCCGGGGCCTGTGGCGATCAACAGCGCCACCTATGTCGGTTACAAAATCGGGGGCGTCCTCGGCGCTTTGCTTGCCACTTTGGGCGTCGTCCTGCCCTCTTTTTCGATTATTTTTATCATTTCTCTCTTTTTTGACGCTTTTTTGTCCCTGACCGTTGTCACCTGGGCGTTTCGCGGCATCCGCGCCGGCGTCACCGTGCTGATCCTCTCCGCCGGTATCCGGCTCTTTGCCCGAATGGAAAAAACGCCTTTGGCGCTTGTCATCTTTGGTGCCGTTTTTCTGACGATGTTGGCCATTTCGCTCTTTGTCCTCCACTTTTCCTCGGTCTTTCTCCTGCTTTTCAGCGGCGTCATCGGGCTTTGCGCTTATGCGATCCGCGCGATCCGAAAGGGGGACAAGTCATGATTCTCTCCCTTTTTCTCGCCTTTCTGAAAATCGGCGCCGTATCCTTCGGCGGCGGGTACGGCATGATCGCTTTCGTACAGGAAACGGTTCTTTCACACGGGTGGATGACACAGGAGGAATTTCTCAACATCATCGCGGTATCGGAATCCACCCCCGGCCCTTTGGCAGTCAATATGGCCACCTTTGTGGGCGCCTCTCAGGCCGGATTTGCCGGCGCGCTGGCCGCCACGCTCGGCGTGATTTTGCCCTCCTTCTTATTGCTCCTCCTCATTGCCTCGCTCATCGGCGGCCTTATGAAATTTGCCGGCGTACGCGCTTTTTTGTCGGGATTGCGGCCGGCGGTGGTGGCGCTGGTGCTGGCCACCGCTTTCACCATGATCCTTTCCACAGCCTTCGGCCTTTCCTCCCTGAAAGAAGCGCCGGTGTTTGAGGCAACGGACCTCGTCCTCTTTCTGCTCATCGGCGGGCTTGCCCTCTTCTTCCGGCTGTGGAAGAAAAAAGCCCTCTCGCCCATCCTGCTCATCGTGATTTCCGGCGCTTTGGGCATTCTTCTTTCGGCGATTGGATAAAAAAATCCGGACGGACGGGAATTTTTCCCATCCGTTCGGATTTTTGTATTTTTCACTTCATGCCAAGGGCAAAAACCCGCCTTGGCAAGGTCAGTGTAAAGTCTTGGTCATGACCACCGCGTCGCGGTTATAGTAGCGCAGCGCCTTGAGCATCTGCTCGGTCGCCTCGAAAAAGCAGACGGCGGGCTTGCCGCTTGCCTCGGTAAAGGTCATAAAATAAATGTCGGACGCCGAAAAAGAGGAAACCGCCTCATAAACCACGGCGTCGGCGTGTTCGTGCGCATAGCAGGCGTATTCCTCGTTGAGAGGTGCGATCATGGCGGCATCGCTGATTTTCACTTTGACAAAATCGTCCTCTTTTTTGCCGCCATAGACTTTCAGGACGGTAAAATACGCGCTGTCGACGGTATAATAATAGGAACGGGAGACATAAGGCCAGGTGAAGAACCAGAGGATCCAGACGAAAAGCGGCGCCGCCGCCACGATCCAGGGGAAGGTCAGCACCGCGGCCACCACGATAAAGGCCGCCGCCACGGCAAGGTAGAGAAGGATCATGCCGATCCGCGCCGCCTTGTACCTGCCTTTTACTTTCACATCCACCATATATTCAGCATAGTTGCTGCTGCCGAAGGCATCGTCGGCACGCGCCACAATATCGCTCCGGGAGCGCTCTTTTCCCTTGAAGTTTCTCATCTCAAAGCCGTTATCCTTTCCCGGAGCCACAGCTCCGCTTTGCTATTATAACAGATTTCCCAAGGCTTTGCAAGCGCTTTTTCGCGCGCGGTGCGGAAAAGCGGAGCGTCTCATTCTTCCGGCGCGGTCGCGGCGTTGTCAAATTGTACAAAAAATGAGAATAAATTGAGAAGAACAGCGCCCGTTTTTTGTTGAAAAAGCGAAAAATAAAAAATACAATCAAAAAACAGTTGCAAAAAAATGACAACATGGTATAATATTTCCGTAAAAGTTCGGATCCGTCCGATGCAGAAAGGAAGTTTTATCATGACGAAAAAAGAACTCGTAGATGTCGTTGCCGCTGAAGCGGAAATCACCAAAAAGGCCGCTAAAATTGCCATCGATTCTCTCCTTGCCGCCGTGGAAGGCAGCCTCGTAAAGGGAGAGGAAGTTTCCCTCGCCGGATTCGGCACCTTCAAAGTTAAGACCCGTGCGGAAAGAAACGGCGTCAACCCCCAGACCAAGGCGGCTGTTGTGATTCCCGCCACGAAGGTTCCTACCTTCAAGCCCAGCAAAGCGCTGAAAGACAAAGTCGCAAAATAAAACATCCCATGTCGCATGACGGCAAGAGAGGATATGGTGTCCGCCATGTCCTCTCTTTTCCTTTTCGCCCCGCTCTCTCCCCGCCCCTCTCGCTTTTGTCACGCGGCTCTTTTTTCCTGTCAGTGTAGAAAACACAGGTATCATAAAATAGGCGGCCGACAGGCCGCCGAAAAGGACGACTTATGAAACGGCAACGGCTGTTTTCTGCGATACGGCGGCAGTTTTTCCTCCGCCCGCTGGTGTTTGCCTTAGGGGGTTCTTTCCCTTTGGCCTTTTTCCTGCTTTGTTTTCGCCCGGCGGCGCGGTTATGGTATTGGCTTGTGCCGCTCGGCGTCTGTCTTCTTTTCTTTCTGCTTTTTCTTTTGACGCGCTCTTCTTCCGACAAACGGCGGCTTTTTCTGCTGTTGTCGTTTGCCCTTTTGATTCCCGCCCTCTTGCTCTTTCGCGCCGACCGGCTGCTCGAAAAGAAAGATCAACTGCTTGCCCGCTATGATACCGGCACTTTTTCGGTTGTTTTCGCAGTCAAAGAGAGCAGAACCGACGGCATCGTGCAGCGCGTCGAGGCAAGGACGCTCTCGGTGGCGGGGGAAGCGGTCACTTTTGATTTTGCCTTCTATGATTACGGCGACGACATCCTGTCGCCCGGCGATGTGGCGCAAGGATGCTTTGCCTTCAAAGACGCCTCGCCCAATCCCACGCCAAACGGCAGCTATGCCTTGGCGCAAAACCTCATGTTTGAGGCGACGGTCAAAGAGGAACCCGTCTTTCTCACCGAAGAAACGCCTCCACTGTCTTTGACCTTCGCGCTTTGGCGCTATCGCCTTGCCTCGCTGATCGCGCCGCGGATGCCCAAAGACGCGGCGGGGCTGATGAAAGCCCTGCTCTTTGCCGACAAGAGCGATCTTGACCCCGCCCTGAAAGCGCAGTTTTCCTCTTTGGGCGTCAGTCATCTTTTGGCGGTATCGGGTCTTCATCTCTCGATCGTAACGGCCTGTCTTGCCTGGGCGCTCGACCGGCTCGGCGTCGGCAAGCGAAAAAAGATTCTCGTTCTTTGCGCCGTCATTGCGCTCTATCTTGTGCTGACCGGCTTTTCCCTCTCGCTTTTGCGCGCGGGCGGGATGCTCTTTTTGTCCTATCTTTCCTGTTTTGTCAAGCGTCGGCGCGACCCCTTAAACGCGCTCTTTGCCGCCGCCGGTCTGATGGTGCTTGTTTCGCCCGCTTCTCTTCTCGATCCCGCGTTTTTGCTCTCCTTTTCTTCCACCGCCGGCATTTTGCTCATCGCCGGCAAAATACAGCGAGCCAAGCCCGCGACAAGCGCTTCTTTTGCCAAGCGGATTTTGAAAAAGCTCGGCGCTTTTGTCTTCGATTCCGCCGTCGTCACCATCGCCGCCACCACCTTTTCTCTGCCGATCCTATGGCTTTTTGACGGCAAGCTCTTTTTGCTCACTTTGGTGAGCAATTTGCTGCTCGCGCCCTTTTTCACCCTGCTTTTGTTCCTTTTGGTCTTCTTTCTCATCACCCTGCCGCTTTCCTCGGTGAACGGCATGATGGGATGGCTGTTCGGTCTTGCCGCCGACGCCATGTCGGGCCTTGCCGGCCTGCTTGCCCCGCTTTCTTTTGCTAATCTCCCGCTCTCTTACCGGTTTGTCCCGTATTTGCTGATCCTTCTGTTTTTGGCGCTCCTTGTCCTGTCGCGCCTGAAAAAGCCGGCGCTTCTTCTCGTCCCCTTGCTTGTCTTTTTGCTGACGGCGCCGCTTTGCGCGCTCGTTTCCGATCAGCTGGCCGAACAAAAGGAATATTTTCTCGCCGTGGGCGACGGCAACGACGACGCCATGCTCTTTGCCGAGGGCTGTGATGTCCTCGCGGTGAGCGTTTCGGACGCCAATACCTTTACCGACAGTCTCTGGGACGAGGCCGAAGCCATTCATCCCGCCCTGACCATCCGGGCGCTCTGCCTCACCGGCGGCAACATTTCCATGGTCACCCGCCTGTCCGAATGGAAAGAACGGGGCTTGGAGGTTCTCTTTTATCCCGACAACAAGGGCAACAGCCCCGATATTGCCGCCGCCGGTAAGCGGGCGGGGCTTACCGTCTTTCTCTATCACCCCGGCGACCATATCGCCTACGGCGATATCGATTTATGCACCTGCCCCGAGCGCTACGAAAGTGAGGACGCCTCGGTGGCGGCCATGGCGATTACCATGGGAGGCCGGCGGTATCTCTACTTAGAAAAGCACGCGCCCGAGGTCTTTGACATCCGCTTCGGCGTCATGCAAACGGTATACCCCGATGTGCTGATCTACGGCGGCGCGGGGAAAACCATCGCCACGCCCTCTCTCGAACTGCCCTATGCGCCAAATGTCACTTATGTGATTCTCTCCGAACGCGACATTCTCCATCGGCACAAAGACAACCGCTATGAAAACGGCCGCTATCTGACGGTGAATGACGCCGAATAAACTCATCCCGCGAGGTTTTTATGGACGCCTCTTGCACACTTTTTCGCCCCATTGCCACGATCTTTACCGATTTCCCCGACAAATTCGGCGTACCCCGACAGAGCGGCCGCGTGCCTTCCTTGGTCGGCAGAGTTGTTTTTCTCCCCGGATATCGGGAGAAAGAAGCGCTCCGGGGGCTGGAACATTTTTCCCATCTCTGGCTGATTTTTGATTTTTCCCAAGCGCACCGGAAGGGCTGGTCGCCGACCGTGCGCCCGCCGCGCTTAGGCGGCAACAAGCGGGTGGGGGTCTTTGCCAGCCGCTCGCCCTTTCGCCCCAATCCCGTGGGGCTATCTTCGGTGCGGCTTTTGCGCTTGGAAGAGACCGAAAGCGAGGGAACCGTCCTTGTGGTATCGGGCGCCGATCTCGTAAACGGCACGCCGATTTTCGATATCAAACCCTATCTTCCCTTTACCGACGCGCACCCCGACGCCCGCTGCGGCTACGCCGAAGAAGCGCTTTCCCATGCGCTCGCCGTCCGCTGTCCGCCGGCGCTTTTGGCAAAAGTTCCGCCCGAAAAGCGAGAAGCGCTCCTTGCCTGTCTTGCCGAAGATCCGCGCCCCTCGTATCAGGACGATCCCGCCCGCCTCTATCATCTGCGTTTTGCCGATGTGGAAGTCGCCTTCACCGTGGCGGGAGGCGTGCTGACGGTTCAATCGATTCTTCCCCTGTCCTGACACCATTCCATCACAACCGCATGATCGCGCCCCTTAAGCAAGGGGAAAAACGGAGGCTCTATGATCGAAAAAAAACAGTATGTTTTTGACGACTACAACAGCAAACCGCTCGTCGTACAGCACCATGTGACCCACGGTCTGAAAGCGCCGGTGCGGCATCTGCACAGTCAATATGAATTTCTGTTCATCCGCAAAGGGCATGTCTTAATACAGAACAACGCCGATTCTCTGACGGTGGACGGCCCCTGCCTGATTGTCCATCAGCCCTTTTCCCTGCACTCCGCCAATGTCTCCGAGGAATGTCTTTATGACCGCTATGTCATCAACTGCGCGGAACACTGCCTTGTCCGGATGCGGGAGCTGATCCCCCACAGCGAGCTTTTGTTCAGCGGCGTTTTTTCGGTCTGGCAGCTTTCCAATGAGACCGATCTTCTCTTTACCGAATATTATACCAAAATCGCGGCGTATGTCAGCTCGGAAATGGACGATATCGCGCTTTTGTATCTTGCCATTCTGCTGACGCAGCTCACCTCTTACAGCAAGGCGCCCCTGCTCATCAAGCACCATGCGAAACCCTATGTCTCCGAGGTTCTCACCTATCTCACGCTGCATTATGCGGAGGATCTGCACATCGAACAGCTCGCCGAACTTGTCTATGTGAGCCGCTCCAAGCTCATCGCCGATTTCAAAGCCACCGCCGGCGTCTCGGTCAAACAGTTTCTCATGCTGGTGCGGGTCTGCAACGCGCAGCGCTTTCTCGCCGAGGGAAAAAGCATCGCCGAAACCGCCGCGCTCTGCGGCTTCTGCGACAGCAGCCACCTGATCAACACCTTTCACCAGCTCACCGGCGTGACGCCCGGCACCTTTTTGGAAAACATCCGGCGCTGACAAACGCCGCCGGCGCGGCGCATTTTTCGCAATTTGTCCGATTTTACACCCTTTGGCCAAAAGAAAAACAAAAACTTTTCTCTCTTTATGCTATAATGGAGAAAAGGAGGCTCGCCCTTCCCGGCGAGCCTTTGTTTTCCCTTCCCGATCCCGAACCAAGACGAAAGGAAAAAACGCATGAAACGCTTTCTCATTCTTCTTCTGACCTTTGCCATGCTTGCGGCGGTGATCTCTCTCTTTGCCGCCTGCGGCGAGGAGGAAACCACCCCGGCGCAAAGCGCCGAAACCACGCCGGCTGAAAGCTCGTCCGCCTCGAACAGCGATCCCGTGGTGCCGGAAGTGCTCAAAGGCGAGATTCTCTCGTCCGGCGAGGTGTCCCTGGCCGGCGCCGCTTTGGTGATCGACGCCGAAGACCACCCGCAGGTGCGGCGCGCCTTTGACGATCTGGCCGCCGATTTCGGCAGAGTGACCGGCAAGACGCCCGTAGTGAGCCATGACTATGCCGCCGCCTCCGGCACCGTGGTGCTGGCCGCCACGCGAGGACAGAGCGCGCTTTTGGACAGCCTCGTCCCCGCCGACACGCCTTTTGAGAGCGGCTGGGAAGCCTTTTCTATCCGCGTCATCGAAGGGCTGGGCGGCCGGGCGGGCAAAACCGTCCTCATCGCCGGCGCGGATATGCGCGGCACCATTTTCGGCATCTACACCCTTTCGGAACTTATGGGCGTTTCGCCCTGGTATTGG
>CANQXN010000050.1 GCA_947627815.1 uncultured Clostridia bacterium
TCTTACTTGCGGGCGATTTCGTCGCCGTTCCCACGGAACGGCCAGAGGAGAGGGGCAGGGACGGCCTCCCGCACATTGGCACCCGCTTCGCCAACCCGCGCGCCCATTGTCACCCCTGCCTCCGTCTCACTTGCGGGCGATTTTGCCGCCGTTCCCACGGAACGGCCAAGCGGGAGGGGCAGGGACGGGCGGCGCTGGTTCAAAAAATTTTGAAGGAAAAAGGGAAATGTTTGTGCAGTTACAACCGCCCTTGATTTTTTGTGTTTGTCTGTCCAAACCCCTTTTCCCCTTTCCAAAAGTTTTTGAAAGGGGTTTGGGGAAAACTTTTTCCCAAAAAGTTTTCCCCGAGGGAACTTTTCCCAAAAAGTTCCCCCGAGGGAACTTTTTCCCCCAAAGTACCCCCACGGATCGTTTAGGAGGTTCACAACGAATTGATCATTGATTGCCGCCGGAAAAAATGATAGAATGATGCCGTAAGCTTACAAAAACTTTTCAGGAGACGGAGCCATGAATATCAAAATTGGTATGATGATAAAGAAATTGCGAACAGAAAAGGGTGTAACGCAAGAGGCGCTCGCGGCGGCCATCGGCGTTACGCCGCAGGCCATATCCCGCTGGGAATCTGAAAACGGGTATCCCGACATCGAGCTGCTTCCCGCGCTTGCCGACTTTTTTTATGTGACCACTGACGAGCTTCTTGGGTATCAACTTTCCGAGCGGGAAAGGGAACTTGTCGACATAAAGAAAGAGATGGCGCGGCTTGGCGAGGTCGGCACCATCGAAGAGCGAATTGCTTTTGCGCGCAATGCCAAAGCAAAATATCCATCGGATTATGAGATCAAGGAAAATCTTGCCGTGTGTTTATACCATTTATGGAAAGAGACAAACGACAAGTCTCTGTTAAGCGAAATTGAGAGCTTGTGCTTATCGGTCGTTGACAAGTGTAAAGACGAGGACACACGGGTTGACGCCATCCATCTTTTAATTAGCATTTACGGGGCGACGAAGCAGAGCGGCAAGGCGCTCGCGGCGGTCAATCTGCTCACGCCGATGAAGTATTGTCGGGAGTTTGCCCTGTCAGGGGGCATCGGCGACGGCAAAGACGAACTCTATAGGCAAGAGGAGATCGACAAATTGACCGACTCTTTGGGCATGGCGCTCTCCCGTTATCCGCTGGCAGAACATCTTCCGAACGACCCATCGACATGGGACAAAAAAATCGAGATGCTGGAGACTTCCAACCAGCTTTACCGGATGATATACGGCGAGAATCTTATGTTTTATCACTGTCGGCTCGCCTCGAATTATTGGCTCATTTCAACATATCAGTTTTCGCAGGGAAAAATCGACGAAGCTCTCGATTCGATTGAAAAGATGTGCGTCCACGCCATCGGGTACGACCGCTCCTACAACGAGGATCGCGGAAAAAAATACCGTTCGGTTTTTGTCGATCAATTGATTTACCCATTTCCCGGCAAGGATTTTTACGAATTAAAGGAACATTCACAATGCTATTACATGCGGGACAGATTAAAGGACGCGCGATATGACTGCATCCGTGATAACGAAAGATTCACCAAAGCGATAGAATCCTTAGCCCAATACGCAAGGTAAAGAAAAGGGGTACTTGGCGGGCGGGGGAACCCTTTTTTGAAAAAAAGGGGGTTCCCCCGCACCTTGTCGCGGGTTCCCCACGACAGCTCAAAAAACTTTAAAAGGAAAAAGAAAAAAGCCGGAGCGACACAACCGCTTCGGCATTTTTATGTGTTTTGCCTATCTATTCCTTTTCCCCTTTTCCAAAAGTTTTTGAGGGGGGGCGGGGGGACTTTTTTTCAAAAAGTCCCCCCGCTAAAACAGTAAAGGAAGATACAACAGCGCGGGGCAGAGGGCGGCGTAAAGAGAGGGAAGCAGGGAAAAAGGCAGGGGATTCTGCCCGCGTCCGCATTCGAGTGTGAAGGCCGGCACGCCGCAGAGCGAAAGCCAGTCGGAAAAGCCGCCGTACCCGGCGGGGTCGCTTGCTTCCCATGATCCGATCGGAGTATAGCCGGTCAAAGCCGCGAGGCGTAACGCGCCCGGGCGCGTCTTGCGGGAAGCGTGATAGTAAATCACTTCCCCTTGCGTGTGAAAGGCAAGCGCCGCGACCAGCCCGCCCGCGTTGGTTATGCCCCCGCCCGCGCCGCTTGCCCCGGTTCCCGCTGTCTCTGTCCCCGCCGGCGGCGGGGCGGGGGTGTTTGCGTCAGTTCCCCTTGCCGCCCCCGGCGGGGCGGGCTGCCACGCCATCAGGCGGCGCGCGAGGGCGGCGAGTGCCGCGCTTTCGGGTTCGCTTTCGGGGCAATCGCCGGCAAAGCGGGTCGGACCGGGGCGCAAAACCGCCCCCGGCAGGGTGCGGTAAGCCTCAAAGCCCGCGTCATAATTGTGGTTGAGGTCGACCCCGCGCGCGTTGGCCTGCCAGTGCGTGAAATCGGAAGAGTCGCCGTTCAGACTGACCAGCGTCTCTTGCGACAGGGGAAGGGCTTTTTCGGCTTTTTCGCCCGCCGCGCCCTCGGCACCCTCGGCGGCATTTTTGCCGGCGAAAGCGGGCAGACGGCCGGAACTTGCCAGCGCGCAGCCGTCGGGATTGACCAAAGGCAGGATCACAAGTGTGCGGCGGGCGGCAAGAAGCGAGAGGGAGACCCCCGCCACGGGCTGATCTTCCGCGATCGCCCGACAGTAGGCACTCGCAAAGGCCGAAAGCAGACCGGCGGTGATCGCTTCGCTGCCGTGGTGGGCGCCGGTGAGCAACAGATAAGGCCCTTTGTCGGGATTTTTGCCGCAGAAAAGGGCGAGAAGGGGCAGGCCGCAGAGGCTTTGCCCCACGATTTCGATTTTGGCAAGCGAGGGATAGGCGCTTGCGGTCTTGTATAACGCGGTGTAAATTGCGGTGGGAGAAAACTCTTGTATCATGCGCGCCTCTCTTTTCAAAAAAAAGAATTTAAACGCGGGAAAAAAGGAAAATCCTTTGCGGGAAAGCCCTCTTTTGTCAACTTTTTTCCGGACGGCTCTTGACAAACCCTTTTGTCTACATTATAATAAAGATGTTATACTGTATATTGTGATACTATGCCCTCTTGTGTCCACTTGTGACGCCAAAAGGCTTGTGAAAACAAAATTCAGTAAATATAAGGAGGTGTAATATGTTTTTTCCTGTCATACTGGCGGTCAGTCCGATCGTCGCAGGGGTGATCGGAATCGCCGCTCTCTTGGTCGGTGTCGGCGCGGGCATTGTCGCGGGCGTTCAGCTACGCAAACGGCATTATGAACGCGAAGTCGGCTCGGCGGAACAAGAGGCCGCGCGCATCCGCGAAGAAGGCGCAAAGACCGCCGAATCACTCAAAAAAGAAGCCCTGCTGGAAGCGAAAGAAGAAATCGTCAGACAGAATCGGGATTTCGAAAAAGAAGTGCGCGATCGCCGCGCCGAAATCTCCCGTCTGGAACACCGCTGTTTGCAGCGCGAAGAATCGCTTGACAAAAAAATGGAAGGGCTGGAAGCCAAAGAGGCACAGCTTGACAAAAAGATCAAGGAAAACGAACAGATCAAACTCGATCTCGAAGCCGTAAAAAAGGATCAGATCGAGCGGCTTGAAAAAATCGCCGGCTATACGGCGAAGCAGGCGAAGGAGGAAATCGTTTCCAATATCGAAGAGGAGGCGCGTCACGACGCCGCCGAACGGCTGGTGGAAATCGAGCGGCAGCTGAAAGAGGACGCCGACGACAAGGCCAGAAACTTGATTTCGCTTGCCATGTCCCGCCTCGCTTCCGATCATGTGTCGGAGGCCACCGTCTCGGTGGTGCCTCTACCCAATGACGACATGAAAGGCCGGATCATCGGGCGGGAAGGGCGCAACATCCGCACGGTGGAGACGCTCACCGGCGTCGATCTGATCATCGACGACACGCCGGAAGCCATCACGCTGTCGAGCTTTGACCCGGTGCGCCGGGAAGTGGCGCGGCTCACGCTCGAAAAACTCATCTCCGACGGCCGCATTCACCCCGCGAGAATCGAAGAAACGGTAGAAAAAGCGAAAAAAGAAGTCGACAACGCCATCAAACAGGCGGGCAATCAGGCGACCTTCAAGACCGGCATCCACGGGCTGAACGCCGATCTCGTCAAACTGCTCGGGCGGCTCCGCTACCGCACAAGTTACGGGCAGAATGTACTCGATCACTCCATCGAGGTGTCCCTGCTTTCAGGCATGTTGGCCGATGAATTGGGCGTGGACGCCACCGTGGCCAAGCGCGCCGGCCTGCTCCACGACATCGGCAAGGCGCTGACGCACGAAGCGGAAGGCTCCCATGTTCATTTGGGCGTGGAAGTCGCCAAGAAATACAAAGAAAGCAAAGAGGTCATTCACGCCATCGAGGCGCACCACGGCGATGTCGAACCCAAAACCGTCATCGCGCTCATCGTGCAGACCGCCGATGCCATTTCCGCCGCCCGCCCCGGCGCCAGAAGAGAAAATCTCGAAGAATACATCAAGAGACTGCAAAAGCTCGAGGAAATCGCCAACAGTTTTCCGGGCGTGGATTCTTCCTTTGCCATTCAGGCAGGGCGGGAGATTCGTATCATGGTCAAGCCGGAAGAGATTTCCGATACCGCTATGATTACCGTGGCGCACGATATTGTCAAGAAGATCGAAGAAGAACTCAAATACCCCGGGCAGATCAAAGTCCATGTGGTGCGGGAAAGCCGCGTTGTAGATTTTGCCAAATGACGCCTGCCGTATCGGCAGTTCACATATAATAACGATAAAACGAAACAAGAAACACCATCCGCCCTTCGCGGCGGGTTGAAGATATCGGATTTTACCCTTTATTATATGTCTTCCCTGTGAGCGAGAAAAAGCCCCCCTGCCGGCGGGCTTTTTCTCTGCCCGACAGCGCAGCCGCGCGATCGCGGCACCTCCCTCTTTGCGGCAAAAAGGAGAATCGTATGAATCTTTTGTGTATCGGGGACATTGTCGGCCCCGCAGCGGTGGAATTTGTGCGGGACAATCTGCACAAGATCCGCCAGGAATATGACATCGGGCTGGTCATCGCCAACGGCGAAAACGCCGACCCCGGCAACGGGCTTTTGCCCGACACGGCAAAACTTCTGTTTCTGTCGGGCGTCGATGTCATCACCAGCGGCAACCATATCTGGCAGAAAAACGGCATTTATGCCTTTTTGGACGACTGTCCGGCGCTTTTGCGCCCCGCCAACTACCCCGCGACCAACCCGGGACATGGGCATGTGATCGTCGAGGCGCGGGGGCTGCGGGCGCTCGTGATGAATGTGCAGGGGCTTGTCTATATGGAGCCGCTCGCCTCGCCCTTTGATACGGTGGAAAAAATCCTCGCCGAAGAGGCGGGAAAGTATGACTTTGCGGTGCTTGACATTCACGCCGAAGCCACCAGCGAAAAAGCCTGCCTCGCCCACGCGTTTGACGGGCGGGTGGCGGTGATTTTCGGTACGCATACCCATGTGCCGACCGCCGACGAAAGGATTTTGCCGGGCGGCTCGGCCTTTATCACCGATCTCGGCATGTGCGGCGTGGCGGGTTCGGCGCTCGGCATGACCTTTGAGCCGGTGACGGCCAAACTCCGCACGGGGATGCCTCAGCGCTTTGTTTTGGCGCAGGGAAAAATCACCATGAACACCGCCATTTTTGTCTATAATGAACAAAAGCAAAAGGTTGATTTGGTCAAAAGGATAAATTTTTCATAAAAACAAGAAAGGTCTTGCTTTTTTTTCAAAAAGGATTATAATGAAGGTGTCAATGGGCGATCTCCTGCCCGCAGAGCGACAAAAGGTCAATTGCAACGAGGTGCTATATGGAATTACTCAAGGTTTCGGCCAAATCCAATCCCAACATGGTGGCGGGCGCCATCGCCGGTATTCTTCGGGAAAACCGCTCGGTGGAGCTTCAGGCCATCGGCGCGGGGTCTGTCAATCAGGCGGTGAAAGCCGTTGCCGTGGCGCGCGTTTTTCTCACCGATGACGGCATCAACATTGCCGCCGTGCCTTGCTTTACCGAGGTGACGGTGGGAGAGGAAACCCGTACCGCCATCCGGATGGAAATTGTGAGGATCTGAACCATTCGGACTTTTCACACGCGGGGGATAGGTTTACCCTTTTTCAATTGCATAACTGTCTTGGCCTCTGCTTCTTCCCTCCGTGGCAGGGGCCTTTTTTTGCCCTTTTTTAAAGTTCTTGGAACCCCCCTTTTCCCCCCTTTTTTAAAGTTCTTAGGGGGGTTCCAAGGGGGGACTTCTTTCAAGAAGTCCCCCCTTGGCGGCGCCCTCCCCCCTTGGGCTTGACAAAAAGGGGGAAGCATGATAAGATAAAAAGGAAATTGAGCGAAATTGAGGCAAAAAGGGGGCGCGGACAATGGGAAAACATTTTCTGGTCAATGACAATCTCTTTTACGACGACGACCCCCAGGCGGCGGCCAATGTCTTTTTGAAAAAATGGCGCGCTTCCGCCGACAACCCGGCGGACGGTAACCCGGCGGACGAAAAAGCGCTCCCGAGGTGGGAAGAAGCCAAAGCACTCCTGCCCGCGCCGCTCTGGGAGAGCGAAAAAGGCAAGCGGGCGATCGCGATGTACGACACCGCCTGGCGGCTGGCCTTCGGCAACCTCCGGCGCGCCAACCATAGCGCGGGGTTTGTGTCGGATTATATCGACACCGCCTTCAACGGCTATCTTTTCATGTGGGATTCCTCCTTCATTGTCATGTTCGGCAAATACGGCCGCCGCGCCTTTGATTTTCAGAAAACGCTTGACAACTTCTATTCCCACCAGCATAAAGACGGCTTTATCTGCCGCGAGATCTGCGAAAGCGAGCCGGGCGAGCAGTTTGCCCGCGACGACCCCGCCTCCACGGGGCCGAACATTCTCCCTTGGGCGGAGTGGGAATATTACGAATCCACCGGCGACAAAAGCCGCCTTGCCGATGTCTGGGATCCGCTCTGCGCCTATCATCGCTGGCTGCAAAAGCACCGCTCCTGGCCGGACGGCTCCTATTTCAGCTGCGGGCTGGCCTGCGGCATGGACAATCAGCCGCGACAGCCGGCGGGCATGAACGCCGCCCTGTCCCACGGCTTTATGAGCTGGATCGACGCCTGCGCCGAGCAGTATTTCAGCGCGAAGCTCTTGCAAAAGATGGCGGCGGTGCTTGGCAAACCGGCGTCCGATATCCTCCCGCTTGCCGAAGAGGAACGCCTGCTTGCCGATGTGATCAATAACACCATGTGGAGCGAGGCCGACGGCTTTTATTATGACAAATACCGCGACGGCAGCCTGTCGGGCGTCAAAACGGTGGGCGCTTATTGGACCCTCGCGGCGGAGCTTGTGCCGCGCGAGCGGCTCGCGCGCTTTCTTGCGCCGCTGTCCGACCCCGCCGAATTCAACCGCCCTTGCCCCGTGCCTTCGCTTTCGGCTTCCCACCCCGCCTATCGGGCGGACGGCGGCTATTGGTTGGGGGGCGTCTGGGCGCCGACCGATTACATGCTGCTCCGGGGGCTTTCGGCCTACGGGCAGGAGGCGCTTGCGGGCGAAATCGCCGACCGCTTTTTTGATCATGTGCTTGCCGTCTATGACAAGACCGGCACGCTCTTTGAAAACTACGCGCCGGAGTATCCCGCCCCCGGCGTCCCCGCCAAATCGGATTTTGTGGGCTGGACGGGGCTTGTCCCCATCTCGATTTTGTTGGAATATCTCTTCGGGCTGCGCCCCCGGGCGGGGGAAAACACCCTCGATTGGCATCTGCGCAAGACCGAACGCCACGGCGTTCTCCGCTATCCCTTCGGCGAGGGGACGGTCGATCTTGTCTGTGAGGCGCGCGAGAACGAAAGCGAGATGCCGCGCTTGACGGTGCGGACGGCGCGCCCCTTCACGCTCCGCCTTTTCTGGGGCGGGGAAAAGCAAACCGCTCTTTTTAAAGTGACGCCCGACCGGCAGGTATACGAAGCCGCACAAGCGGGCAAGGGAGGAAAGCATCATGCAGACGGTATATGACAATTTGGAAGCGGCGGTGGAATGGATCGTCAAATACGCCATTCTGCTCATCGATTTTATCGGCATGGCGGTGCTGCTTTACACGGTGGTTCATGTGCTGATCAGCTCGCTTTTAAAAAAGCGCCGCCAGCGGCTGGAGCTGGTGGAGGGGATCTCTTTTGTGCTCGAACTCATCATGGGCGGCGAGCTGTTGCGCACCATTGTGGCCAGAGAGTGGTCGGAGCTTTTGATCCTCGGCGCCATCATCCTGATCCGCGCCGCGCTCTCGCTTTTGATCCACTGGGAGATTCGGGAGGAGCGCCGCCACTCGGAAGCGGCACAGGCGTCTCTGCCTTCCGGCGAGGCAGGCGCGCAAACGCCTACCGGCAGCGGTGAAAGCGGCGGCGAAAGCGGCGAAAGCGGCGGTGAAACCGCAAGTGAAACATAAAAAATCGGGCAAAATGTCTTTTCAGACATTTTGCCCGATTTTTGTGCGCTTGGCATTATTCTTCCGGCGGGTTTTCCTCGAGCAGGCGGGAGAGCAGGGCGGCGAAAGTTTGATCTGGTTCAAAGAGCAGATAGCGCGCCTCGTCCCCTTCGTGATATAAAAGAATGTGGCTATCGCGGGCGGCAAAGTTACTGCGCAGATCGCCGCCGCATTTTCGCCCTTTTCGGGCGATTTTTTTATTTTTGCGGGTGAGCGGGAGCAGTTTTTCGCAGTCGGACAGGGAGAGAACGCCCAGTCGGCGGCTGCTTTTGCCGATGACCAGGTGGAACAAAAGCAAAGGGCGCGGCTCGTCATGTGATATTTGCGCCTGCGCAAACGCAGTCGCGGGCGCGATCGTATATACAAAATCGGTGAGCAAGTAGCGGCGCAGCACCAAAAGCCCCGCGCCGGCGAGCAGCAGGGCGCTGGGCAGATTGACAGCCAGCAGTCCGGCATCGAGGGCAATCAAAATTACAAAAACAAAGGCGGTACCCAGCAAGCTGCCGGCCAGCAGTGCCGCCGGCGCTATCTTCTTTTTTGGCTTATATTGCATTTTATTTTCTCCATGTTCTTTTCTTGACCTACTTTTCTTGAAAGAAAAGTAGGCAAAAGAACTTTAAAAAGGGAAAAATATAGGTAAAAACCATTTACTTTAAATTTGTAAAGACTTTAAAAAGGGGTACCAAAAAAGCCATTTCCCCGGATAAAGTTTTTCCGCTTCCCTTTTTTCCAAAAAGGGAAGAAAAAAGAAGAACAAAAAAGAATGAGAAACATATATTGAGAATAAGAAAAAGCGAAAAGGAGGCAAAGCTTGTGGCAATGACGATAGACCCAAGCCGCCTGAAAGGCATTGATGAAAAGACGCTGGCGGGCATGATTTACGATATTGTGCGTTCCATGGGAATGAGCGAGGAAAAGGCGAGAGCCGCCGCGCAGAACGCCGGCTCGGTAAAAGCGACCTTGGAAAACGCCGACGAGCGGCAGATCAAACGCATTCTCTCGGTGATCGGCGACCGGCGCGCCGAGGACATTCTGAAAAAGTACGGCAGGTGATCCCATGGCAGAGGCATTTCAACCCGACGCGCTGGTTAAGCAATTGCTCAACGATCCGGCGCTCTTAAAAAACGCCATGCAAATGGCCAATGTGCTGGCGCAAAGCGGCGTGCTGGATTCCCTCGCGGCCGATGTCGCCAGCGATAAAACAGAACCCACCGCACCCGCTGGCGGCTTTGCCACTCCCACCGCCGGCTCCGCTTTCGCAACTCCCGATGCGCCCGCCTCCGGCGGGCAAGCGCCGGCGCAGGCGCCGGTTCTTCTGCCGGCCGGCGTGGTGGGCGGCAGTTTCGGCAGGGACATTCGGCGGCATAAAAAGCTCTTGGAGGCGCTCTGCCTCCATATGGAGGGCGAGCGAAAAGAAAAACTCGAATTTGTCATCCGGCTGTTGGAAATTTTGGAGCTTGCCGGCGGACTGAAAAGGTAGGTGAAAGCGGCGATGTATTCGAGAAAAACATACCGGCAGACGCCGCCCGGCTATAGCGGCACCGCCATTTCGCCGGCGGAGACGCTGCCCGATGTGCGTTTTCGCGCCGGCGCTGCCGGCGCAAGCGCCCGAGGCGCAAGCGCTGCCGGCGCAAGCGCAAGCGCAGGCGCAGGCGGACAGCAGAACGGGCGAATCTATACCCAGCGCATTCCCGTGCCGCCCCTGCCGCTCGAAGGGGAGCTTGCCGGCAAGCCGACCGCCGGCCAACCGGCGGCAGAGCCGCAAAGAAGCTCCCCGTTTGCCGTCATCAATCAGAACATGACCGCGCTGCGGGATACGGTGGGGTGGCTGGTGGGGCAGTTGAACGCGCAGGAGAGCAAAGAAGGGGAAGACAGCGAAAAAAAGGAAATTTTGCAGGGAAAGGATCTCCAAGGGCAAACGAGCGCGCCTGCGCCTGCACAAGTGCAGTCGCAGGACGAAGCCATACCCCCGACAGGCGAGGGCGACAGCGCCCCCGAAGTCCCCGAAGTCCCCGAAGAAGCGCCCGAACCCCCCGAAGCCCCCGCCGCGCCCGAAACGCCCGAAATCGCCATCC
>CANQXN010000051.1 GCA_947627815.1 uncultured Clostridia bacterium
CGAGGACCTGCCTACCGTGACGGTTCAGGGCAAGACCTACCGGTTTTTAAACAATGTCGGCTTCGGCATCGACGGCTACTGCTGCGAAGTGGCGGACAAACACCGCGCCGTATCCGACAAGCCCATCAATTATACCGCCATCGCGATCAAAGGCCTGCTCTTTCATTTCAAACAGGTGACCGCCAAAGTGACGGTAGACGGCAAGACCGAAACATACCGCAATGTATGGCTCGCGCCCACCATGAACGGCCGCTTTTACGGCGGCGGGATGATGGCGGCGCCCCAGCAGGATCGCCTCGATCCCGAAGGAAAGCTCTCTTTGCTTATCATGTACAAAAAAAGCCGCTTGGCCACGCTGATTGCCTTCCCTTCCATCTTCAAAGGTGAACATATTAAAAAGACAAAAATGGTACATGTTGTGACCGGACACGAAATGCATGTGGAGTTTGACCGCCCCTGCGCCTTGCAGATCGACGGCGAAACCTTCTTGGGCGTCACCGAATACACGGCGCACGCCGGCGCCATCCGGAGCGCACATGCTTTGGCTCCTGTGCAAGAGACCGTGGGTGCAACCAACGCTTGAGCGTTTCACTCAGCCTGTTATATGAAAAAAGCGCCGTCCTGACGGCGCGTGCATTTTCAAAAAACGGCATAGCCGTTTACGATGCACGCCGCGCGGGCGGCGCTTTTTCTTGTCAGCGTTTTAAAGAAAAAGGCGTTTTGCCGGTGTTTTTCCTAAAAAGACGGGCGAAATAATTGGGATCGGAAAAGCCGCAGCAGAGGGCGGCCTCCGTCACCGTCATATCGGTATGGGAAAGAAGTTCCGACGCCTTGCGGATGCGCAGCGCGTTGATATAGGCTTTGGCGGTCATGCCGGTCGCCTCCCGGAAAACGCAACAAAAATGCCCCTCGCTGAGGTGTACAATGCCGGCCAGCTCCGCCGTGGTGATCTTTTCGGTATAATTTTCATTGATATAGCGAATGGCGCTGTTGACTTTATCGAGCTTTTGCAGCCGGTGCAGATACAAACTCTCGGACAGGGTTTCCTGCGCGTAATGTTTGGCGAGATAGGCCACGAGCAGATGCGTATACCCCTTGATTTCGTGGCGGTAGCCGGAGGAAGCGGCGCGAAAGCTGGCATAGATTTTGGCAAAAAAGTCCGCCACGACGCCGTCATGGTTCAGGCGCTGAAAAACGATATGGGTATCATCGAAAAAGGAAGGCGGCAGGATCATACAGCCATACGAGCATTTGCCTTCCAGTCCCTGATGAAGTTCGTTGCCGTTGATGATCACGCAGTCGTTTTCGGAAAGCGCGATCTGCTCGTCGCCACAGCGCAGCAGCGCCTGCCCCTGAAAGATAAAATGGATCTCAGTGTGTTCGTGCCAATGCAGGGAAAATCGGTATGGCTCCTCCACATAATCGAGCAGGCGCACCGGAAAATTGCTCTCCGGCATTTTTTCGTATAAGGTCAGATCGTTCAAAGAAATTCCTCCGCAAATCTGAAATTTGTGCTATAGCGGCTGAAAAAGATATATTGCTTTTTATCTGCTCTGATTCTATAATAAAACCGTTGATTTGTCAAGAAAACCGCGAAAATATTTTTCTTTTCCGCATTATGAGCAAAATCTTATCCCTTATGCCCGATCCGCCTCTTTTCAAGAGAGAAAAGAACGCGGCAAAATGCGGACAAAAGCGCGATTTGCCGTTTTGTGTCGGGAAGCGGCGAGGAAGGAAACACCATGAAAATATATAAAGTTGCGCTGATTGGCTGCGGACAAATGGGCGCCGTTCATATGGACCATATCTATTATAAAGAAAATGTCCAGGTGGAATATGTCTGCGACAAAATCGAAGAACGCGCCCTGCTCTTTCAGCGCAAATATCATGCCGCACATGCGGTGTGCGACATAGCGCCCTGCTTAGAAGATCCGGCGGTAGATATCGTCATTATCGCCGTCTATCCCTCGCAGCATCTCTCGATTTTAGAGCAGTGTTTGGCACACAAAAAGCATGTGCTTTGCGAAAAGCCGATTGCCGCCGACTTGGCCAGCGGCCGCCGTTTTTTGGAGGAGATACGGCAGCATCCCGAATGCAAAGTGCTGGTGGGACACATTCTCCGTCATAACGCCACCTATCAAAAAGTGGCGGCGCTGATCCACGAGGGCGCCATCGGCCATCCCATCGTCATGCGCATGGCGCAGAACCACCACACCATGAATCGGAGCCGTTATCTCTCTTTGATGAGCGAAACCTCCCCCATCATTGACTGCGGCGTGCATTATATGGATGTCATGCAGTGGTTCACGCAGGAAAAAATCACCGAAATCTCCGGCATCGGCGCCCGGGTGGACGACGATGTGCCGGCGCACACCTACGGATACGGCCTTGTCACCGTCAAGTTGAGCGGCGGCTCCATCGGCTATTATGAAGCTGGCTGGACCAATACCATTTCGGCGAACAACACCAAAGAATTTGTCGGCCCCAAAGGGCGGATCATCCTTACCTATGAGAAAGACCGGACGGCCAACAGCGAAGAGGGCGACCTCATCGAGTTATACCGCTATCCGGAAAAAACCTATGAAACCATCAACATTCCCGGCGACCGCAAGCCCTGCGATGTGCAGTTTGATTATCTCATCAAGATGATCGAGCAAGGGGCGCCGTCGGTGCCGTCTTTGGAAGAATTGGAGGAGAGTTTTTCCGCCGTGATCAAGGCGGACGCCGCCATCAAAGCGGGTCTTCCGCCGCTCGCGCAGGAAACGAAAAAAAGCAACGCCTGAACCGATCCTTCAGGCGTTTTTCTCTTAATAACAAAAAAGCCGGCAACCGTATGGGCGGTCGCCGACTCTTTTTCTGGCCTACCCGGGCGGACTCGAACCGCCGACCTTCAGAGTCGGAGTCTGACGCGCTATCCAACTGCGCTACGGGTAGATACTGCCATCGCAGCTTTTTTATTATAGCAAAAACCCCGCAGGAAGTCAACGGTATTTCCAAATTTTTTTACGAAAGCCTTGTTTTTTTTCTTCTCTGCTCTTGATTTTTTTCAAAGGATATGATAGAATAAGCCTGTTAGTGCGCCGGTGTGATGGAATTGGCAGACGTGCTGGACTCAAAATCCAGTGGTAGCGATACCGTGCGGGTTCGACCCCCGCCACCGGCACCAAAAAGCCCTCCGCACCCTTTCAGGGTGCGGAGGGCTTTTTCGTCCCGCGTCAAGGGTCTGAACCCCGTCACGAAGCGCCAGCTTTGTGACTGCGTTTGGCGCTATCCTAACCTCATTCTTCGACCAACAAACTCGCCAAACGGGGGTTCTGACTCCCCGCTTCAAACATCCCGCACCCCAAAAGGGCGCAGGGGGAATTTTTTCGTCCCGCGTCAAAGGTCTGAACCCCGTCACGAAGTGACTGCGTTTGGCGCAGTAAAACTTCATCTCCCGACTAATAATCCGCCAAACGGGGGTTCTGACTCCCCGCTTCAAACTTTCCTTATCCTCCGAATACTTCTTTGACGGCTTCGAGATACGCACAGCCATATTTGTCGTCCGGCTCTAAGTAGCTTGATTCCGTCCATTCGTTCCAGCTGTTAATGGTAATGAGCGGCGCCGGCAAGTTGTGGCTGTCCACATAGTCGCGCGCTGCCAAAAGCGCCGCCTTGAAATTGTCCGGCGTATTGTCCTTCACCGCAGGCGAAGCGGGGCGGGTATGCCGGGGATCGTTGTTCCATCCTACCGAAACATGGGGGAAATAAGGCGTCTTCCCTGTCTCCCACTGCCGCCAGATCTTTCTGACATCGGAAAGAACCTCGGGATAGGCGCGGTTCATGTCGGTAAGATGCACAAATTGATAGTTGGTCATGCTGTCAAAACCCAAGGCTTCTATCACCTCGCGGCTCGGCCGAACCTCGCTTTTGTCCACGCCGCTGACATTGAAAGCGCCGTTGCCCCACTTGGTAAGCATGAGATGCAAATCGGGAAATCCCGCCTTCTTCACCTTGTCCCGAAAGCGCCCGAGCGCCTTTTCGGTCGCCGCAAGCCCGCCGAGGCCGTCCAGCAGATTCTGCAGGTCATAAATCTGAAAAACGGGGCAGCCATCGATTTTATAATAGCACGGCAGGCCGAAATATCGCTGAATGACACGGTCGCAGACCACATCGAAGCGGCTGTTGTCGACCCGTCCTGTCCAAACCACTTCTTCGCAGTCGTCATAGGTCCGCCGATCCCAGCAGGTCGTGGCATCGTGATTGGCCCACATGAGATAAAACCGCATCCGCTCATGATTTTTGGCCTTGAGAAATCCGTCGTTTAAGCAATTTTCCAAAAACGGTCTTCCGTCATACCAATACCAGTCATAGATAAAAACATTGACCCCATGGTCAGCCGCGGCGTCGATTTCTTTTTCCATCACGGCGGGATCGGCCTCGTTGACATAGCCCCACAGAGGACGGCGCGGCCAGCCCTCGATCGGAAAATCAAGACCGGCGCGCCGCACCGTTTGCCACTCTCCGATGCCTTCCGGCCAGAAGATGCGCGTCCTTCTTTCCTCTCCCGTATAGGCCGGCCAGACATAGGCGGCGACATCATACGCTTGTTTCATGGTTTTCTCCTTTCGGTTTGTCGCACAAAAAAGTGGCCACGCCCATGTCATAGGCGACAATCGGCTTGCCGAACACTTGCGCCGGCGTCCCGTTGGCCCTGCCCGCCAAAATCGTTTCGGCCGCCTCGGCGAGCGGCGCTAAAATGGCGGGAGAAAGAGGACAGCTGCCGTGCGAAGGATAAATCAAGTCAAAGGCGCCCGCCGCCGCCAGCGCCATCAGCCGCCTGACGCTCTGGACATAGGCGTGCATCTCGCGCTGGATACCGAACATGAAGATGCGGCCGTCCTGTACCGGATCGCCGGTAAAGATTCTGCGGTTGGCTTCATCTAAAAGCGCGATGCTGCCTGGCGTATGCCCGGGGATTTCATAGACGCGAATCAGGCGGCCGCCGAGATCGAGCGTATCCCCTTCCCTCACGGGATCGGTCACGCCGCTTCGCCCCTGACTGTTATAATAATTGGAACATTCCGCCGGCGACAGGTAAAAGCGCGAAAAACGCCTATTGCTGCCGATGTGGTCGGGATCGGCGTGGGTGTTGATGAGCGACAGGGGCAGCGCGGTAAATTCTCGTGCCAGCCGGTCGGCCTCCCGCGTCTGCATACCGCTGTCGATGAGCAAGGCCCGCGTTTGTCCTGTCAGCAAAAAGAAACGGACGCCCCCTTCATCAAAAATCCAGGTGCTATTGTCTATCTGCGTGATCTGTAGTGCCATCCTTGTTTTCCCCTTTGTTTTCTGCCTTTTTCACCGTCATTATATCCCGATCCTTTGGCTCTGTCAAGGCTTGTTTCCTCCGCTTTTTTGGCTTTTTTTACAAAAAAGACTTGCTTTTTTTGAAAAGCGTGTTATAATGTCCTTGACAATTCAATGGGGAGCTTGTGCGACAGGCTGAGAGGAAGGTAGACCTTCGACCCAATACCTGATTTGGATAATGCCAACGTAGGGAAACTTCAACGCACATATGCGGTGTGTTTTTGCGCAGATGCCGGATCGGGATCTGCGCCTTTCTTTTTGTCAAAAAGCTCACAGATTTGCGAAAGGAGTTTTTATGAACAACAGGGAAACCAAACGCACCTCTGTCTTTGAAAATAGCCTTATCTGGTTCGGAGCGGGGGTTTCCATTGCCGAAATCTTAGCGGGTACATCGCTTGCGCCGTTAGGATTCGGCAAAGGCATTGCCGCCATTCTTCTGGGACACCTCATCGGCTGTCTACTTTTGTTTTTGGCGGGCATCATCGGCGCCAAGACAGGAAAAAGCGCCATGGAAACGGTAAAAATGAGTTTCGGCCACTGGGGCGGCCTTTTCTTCGCCGTCCTGAATATCCTGCAGCTCGTCGGCTGGACGGCCATCATGATCTATGACGGCGCCCTTGCCGCAGGCGGGGTGTGGGACATTTACCACTGGATCTGGTGTCTTGTTATCGGGGGGCTTATCATCCTCTGGATTCTCATCGGCATCACCAATCTCGGAAAGGTCAACACCCTGGCCATGACCGCGCTTTTCATCCTGACCATTGTCCTCTCGGTCGTTATCTTCTCCGACACCGCCGCAGGATCGGAAGCTGCGGAAAACATCTCTTTCGGCGCCGCCGTGGAACTCTCGGTAGCCATGCCGTTAAGCTGGCTCCCGCTCATTGCCGATTATACCAGAGAGGCCAAAAAGCCGGTCAAGGCCACGGCGGCAAGCGCCATTGTTTACGGCCTTGTCAGCTCCTGGATGTATGTCATCGGCATGGGCGCCGCGATCCTCACCGGAGAATCCGATATCGCGCAAATCCTGTTAAAAGCGGGGCTGGGGGTCATAGGACTGCTGATCATCGTCTTTTCCACCGTCACCACCACCTTTTTGGACGCCTGGTCCGCCGGCATTTCGAGCGAATCGGTTTCTTCCAAGCTCAAGGGCAAATGGGTTGCCGTCGGCGCCGTCGTTTTGGGGACGGTCGGCGCGATTTTCTTCCCGATGGACAATATCACCGATTTCCTTTACCTCATCGGCTCGGTTTTTGCGCCTATGATTGCCATTCAGATTGCCGATTTCTTTTTCCTGCGCCAAGATTTCGGAAAGCGCGCGGTATCGGTACGAAATCTTATCATCTGGGCGATCGGATTTGCGCTCTACCGCGTCCTCATGCGGTTTGATATCGTGGTTGGCAATACCCTGCCCGATATGGCCGCCACGATCTTACTCTGTCTTGTTGTGGGATGGATTGCCAAACGCGTAAAACGCCCCGCCGCATAAAGGCCCCGCCAAAGATAAAAAACGCTCCGGCAGATTGCCGGAGCGTTTTTTATCAGCGAAACATCAAAGCGCGCAAAAGGAGAGAGGAAAGAATCAAGTTTTATTGAGCTGTGCCGCATCCTCGTTTCTTTCCAAAAGATAATCGATACTGACATGAAAATAATCGGCAATTTTAATGAGCGTCGCGTAATCCGCCTGCCGCCTGCCGTTTTCGTACCGACTGATGGTATTTTGATTCATGTTCAGATCCATTGCCAAACGCAATTGCGAAATCCCTCTTTTTTCTCTCAGTTCTTTTAAACGCATGGTACCTCTTCCAACCTGTATCTTTGCCTTAACAAAACTTTCCCCTTTTCATTATATCGCTTTTTTCAAGCGGTTTTATCCCATGTCGGTATGAATTTTCTTTTTTATCACCATAACCCGGCGGGATGCCGCTTCCGTTTTAACCCGCAAAAGCAAGCACCCCTGCTTCCGATCATGGGAAAAACCATAAAAAACGGAGAAATCAACTTTCTCCGTTCTCCTGTGGGTCAGCCGTCTTGCTCCAAAGAGAACGGGGCGGCTTTTAACATATGGTGATTCGATAGGCATGGGTCGCGCTGCCGGCGGGCGGCAAAGAATTTTGCCATTTTCTCTCTTCCAGCGTACCCTCGAAATCCACGGCGTCGCAACGGCCATACCAGGGTTCAATGCACACAAAGGGGCATCCTTCCTTGTCAGGCGACCAGATCCCGACGACCGGCGCGTCAAAAGACACTTCCACAAAAGGCTCCCGGTCGGGGGTGCAAAGGCCGACTTTGTGGAGCTGGCTGTCCTCGATCACCAGAGCGTCGCTTGCGAAAAGATCTTTTTCCAGCCGGATAAACGGACTTGCGCCCAAGGAAAGACGATCCTTGACATTGCTCCCTTCCACGGCATACTTGCCGGAAATCGCAGTGATCCGCTGCGGCACCTTATCCATGGAAATATAGCACTCTTCCCGGCTGTACTTTTCCGGCAGCAGGAACGCCGGATGGGCGCCGATGGAGTAATACATGACTTTGCTGTCGTTGTTTTCTACCGTCCAGGTAACACGGATTTCGTTATTAAAAAGCGCGTAAGAAACCGTCAGGGCAAAATCAAAGGGATAAACGGCGCGGGTTTCATCGTTTGCGGTTAAGCGGAAAGAAAGTTTTGTGCCTTCTTTTTCAAGAAAGGCAAAATCCATATCCCGGGCAAACCCGTGCTGTCCCATGGGATAGGCGGTATCCTGATACTGATAGGAATTGTTTTTGACGGCGCCGACAAAAGGAAAGAGCAGCGGAGAGCGTCTCGCCCAAAAAGCGGGGTCGCCCTGCCAGAGATATTCCTTTCCGTCTGATGTTTTGATGCTTTGCAGTTCCGCGCCGTGATCGGAAACCGAAACCACCAGACAGTTATTTGCGATGGTGTGAATTGCCATAAGGAACTCCTTGCTTAGAAAGATAACCGCTCTATTATACACTATTTTCACAGAAATTTCAAGTTCTTTTTAACAAGCCTTCAGAACGGCTTCACAAAAGCAACCCCACCGAAAAGAAGAAAACCGTTTTGATATCTTAACAAACAGAAAATCGAAAAGCCATTTTTTAAAGGAAAAACAACACGGTTCTCTGAAAAAAATTTTTTCAGGGAAAAGCAAAAAAGCCTGTTTTTTCCCCCATTTTTCTCCTTACACAGGGGTAAAACGGGGCGAAAGCGCGTATAAATTCAGATCCCAGGCCGGATAACTGCTCATGCGACGGAGATAAAAACGGTATCCCGGCAACAGGTTTTTCAGAAAAAGCGGCAAGCGGAACAGATCCTCGCTTTTGTGATACAGCGAAACAAGAAGATCGGGCTGACAGCGGGCGAAGATGGCGCGGCTGCCGGACAGTGCCTCGTATTCACTGCCCTCCACATCATATTTGATATAATCCACCGTGGCGTCGGTCAGAAGGGTGTCCAGCCGCCTGGCCGTCACTTGCTTTTTGCCGCCGGCGGAAAGGGCGGCGTTGCGGTTGCCGGTGGCCTCGAAGGTCAAAAGCGCATCTTCCTCCCAGGCGGCGACGGGATAGCTTTGTACCATGGATATGTTCTTCTTTTTGAGAAAAGAACAGAGATGCTGATAGTTTTTTTCGTCAGGTTCCAGGGAATAGATCGCGGAAAGATTGGGAAAATGCGAAAGAAACGCCTCGACGCTGTCCCCACGGTAGGCACCCACATCGACGACGACGCGATAGGACGCGCCGTGAAGGAGTGCGCGGTATACCGCCTCTTCCTCGCAGATCGAGGCTTTGAGATCGCAAAGTCTGCCGCTCAGTTTATACGAGACAACCGCGTCAAAGACCTGACGGGAGGTTTCATCCGCCCAAAGGGAACGCACGGCGGCAAGCTCTTCTCTGTGCCTTTTGAAAAAAGCAAGGTCAAAAAGCGCCTCGCCCGCCACCGGCACATCGGGCAGATAGAGTTCATACGCGGCGTCTAACGCGTCGATCGCCGCCATGACCTCCGGCCGCGAAGAGGCAAAGCCCACCAGAATCACAAAGGGGCGGCCATGGTATTTTTCCTTTAACTCGGCAAAGGTCATGACCCGCTTGCCACGGAAAGACTGCCCGCGCACAAAACCGTCCGAGGCGAAATAATCGTCAATTTCACGGCCATGGCGCAAAAGAATGTCGGCAATTTTATCGGCGCCGTTGCCCATGCCGTACATGACAAGCGGCTTTTCGGTCTGTTCCAGCCTTGTCCACAAATCGGTCATGATTGTCCCCTTTCTTCCCTATTTATATGAAGGTTCCGTATCAAAGTTTAAAAAAGCCAAAACCGCCGGGAGCAGATTTTGTCCCGGCAAGTTTCGGCTTTTGGGGAGTTATTCCGACACAGAGCGACAAAATTCGTCATAAAGGGCGCGAATCAGCTTTTCCATATCGTCTTCGTTGACGCTCATGATGATATTCGATTCTCCCGACCCCTGGTCGATGGTGCGGATATTGACGCCGGCCTCTGCCGCTGCGCGAAAGACCCTGGCCGCCGTCCCCACCCGGTTGACCATGCCCCGACCGACCACCGCCACCAAGGCGAGGTTGGGTTCCAACTGAATCACATCCGGTTCCACGGCGCGACAGATCTCATTGATGACCGCGTCCCGCTGCGGATCGAGCGCCTCCGAGGCCACAATGACGCCAACCGAATCGATGCCCGAGGGGAGATGTTCAAAGGAAATGCCGTGATTTTCAAACACCTGAAGCACTTTCCGGCCAAAGCCAACAAGACTGTTCATCATATCTTTTTCGATGGTCAGAACCGAAAATCCGCGCCGTCCGGCGATCCCGGTAATCACATCGACATCGGTCTTGCGGTCGGCATGCGCCACGATCATGGTGCCTTTATCCTGCGGCTGATTGGTATTGCGGATATTGATGGGGATCCCCGCAGTGCGCACCGGAAAAATGGCGTCTTCGTGCAACACATTCGCGCCCCGATAGGAAAGCTCCCGCAGCTCCTGATAGGTGATCACCGAAATGGTGCGCGGGTGATCCACGATCCGGGGATCGGCCGCCAGAAAGCCAGAGACATCGGTCCAGTTTTCATAAAGATCGGCGCCGCAGGCGCTGGCGACCACCGAACCGGAAATGTCGCTGCCCCCGCGCGAAAAGGGCTTGACCTTGCCGTCG
>CANQXN010000052.1 GCA_947627815.1 uncultured Clostridia bacterium
CTCACCGCCAAGATCAACGAACTCACCGGTGTGAACGAACAGCATCTGAATGCTCTTCAGAGCGAACGCCGCCAATATTTCGGTGAGACCGATGAAACGGTCAATAAGCGAACCAAAGCGGCGGTAGCCGCCGGCCTCAACGCCATCGTCTGCGTGGGCGAAGTGCTGGCCGAACGGGAGGCGGGCATCACGGCGGAAGTCGTTTCCCGTCAGGTCAAATTGGCGCTCGCCGACATCAGCGCCGAGGACATGAAGAATGTCATCATCGCCTATGAGCCGGTCTGGGCCATCGGCACCGGCAAGACCGCCACGGTCGAGCAGGCCGAGGAAGTCTGCGCGCTGATCCGCAATGTGATCGCCCAGAAGTACGGCAAGGCGCTGGCACGCGATACCATCATTCAATACGGCGGCTCCATGAACGCCAAAAACGCGGCGGAGCTTCTGACCATGAAGGACATTGACGGCGGCCTCATCGGCGGCGCGTCCTTAAAGGCCAAGGATTTTGCCGTTATCGTGGAAGCGGCGCAGTAAAACGACATAGGAAAGGGGTGGCGGTTCTGACAACCACCCCTTTTTTGACTAAAAACCGCCGACAAGGACAAAAGAGGAGCGACAGATGAATATATGGCATGATATGTCTTCCGAAAAAGTACGGGAGAACGATTTCATGGCGGTGGTGGAAATCACCAAAGGCAGTAAAAACAAATATGAACTGGATAAAGAGACCGGCCTGTTGCGGCTCGATCGGATTCTGTATACGGCGACGCACTATCCCTGCAATTACGGGTTCATTCCCCGCACCTATGCCGAGGACAACGACCCCTTGGATGTGATGCTGATCTGTTCCGAACCCATCAGCCCCATGACGCTGGTGCGCTCGTATCCCATCGGCCTCATTCAGATGCTCGACGACGGCCTGAAAGACGAAAAGATCATCGCCGTTCCCTTCGGCGATCCCATGTACAACGGCTATCATTCGATTTTCGATCTGCCCAAACATCTTTATGATGAAATGACCCATTTTTTCCGGGTGTATAAGACGCTGGAACACAAAGAAACCGTGGTGCATGAAGTGGGCGGGCCGGAAGAAGCGCTCGCCGTCGTGGCCGCCGCTATTCGCCGGTATCGGGAAAAATTCGGCCGGTAATCGGTCGGCTGTTTGACAAAAAGGAAAGAAAACATGGAAGACAAAAACCAAATCGAATTTGTGTTGGGCAGTCAGAAGAACATCGCCCTCATTGCCCACGACAACAAAAAAGCGGAAATGATCGCCTGGTGCGCGGCCAACGCCGAGATTTTAAAGGGGCATTTTCTCTTTGGCACCGGCACCACGGCGCGGATGATCACCCAGCATACCGGCCTGCCGGTGCGCGGGTTCAATTCCGGGCCGATGGGCGGCGATTTGCAGATCGGCGCCCGGATCGTGGAAAACAAGATCGATATCGTGATCTTCTTCTCCGACCCGCTCACCGCGCAGCCGCACGACCCCGATGTCAAGGCGCTTTTGCGCATTGCGCAGGTGTACGATATTCCCATCGCCAACAACAAAGCGACGGCGGATTTTATCATCACCTCGCCTTATATGAAAGAGGAATATGTCCATAAGCTCGCCGATTTCAAACATAATGTCGAGGAGCGCGCCCTGCGCTTGGAAGATGACATCGAATAAGCAAAACCCGCCGTCCGGAAGGGACGGCGGGTTTACTGTTTTTACAAGGCGCCTTACCAATTCAATGTCTTTTCCGGATCGAGCAGAAAATCGGATAACGGGGCAATCAAAATGCCATGCTCGTTGTAGCCTGTCAATACTTCGTCGCCTACGATGACGATCTTTTTAAAGGCGTCGCCGATGCCGAGAAGGGAAGCCTGTTCCTGCCTACGCTTTTCCTCGTCCGGCATCCGATAGGCGCATTGAATATAATATCGGCGGCTGCCCATGTTGGCGACGAAATCTACCTCGAGCTGCTTTTTCTGCGAAGCGCCGTTTGCTTTCAGATTGGTCTCCACCACGCCGACATCCACCGCATAGCCGCGCAATGTCAACTCGTTGTAGACGACATTCTCCATGATGTGGTTGTATTCCTGCTGGCGGAAGGAAAGCCGCGCGTTTCGCAGTCCCATATCGACAAAATAATATTTGGACGGCGTGTTGATATATTTTTTGCCTTTGATGTCGTAGCGGACGGCTTTTTCGATCAAAAAGGCGTCTTGCAGGGCATCTAAATAGTCCGAAATCGTGTTGGCGGAGAGTTTCAGTTTCTTTTGGGAGTTAAAGACATTCGAAAGTTTTAAGGGATTGGTGAGCGAACCGATCGACGAGGCGAGAATGTCGGTGAGTTCATTGATTTCCGTGTTCCCGCGCAGGTTGTTGCGATTGATAATATCCGCAAGATAAGTCGTCGCGAACAGGTCTTGCAAATATTTCGCCTTGTCGGCATCCGTCCTCATCGAGAGGCAAAGCGGCATTCCGCCGTAGGTCGCGTATTGAAGCCAAGCCCTGCCAAACGGCGTATTCGGTTCGAGCGCGGAATAAAACTCCGCAAAGTTGAGCGGAAAGACGCGGATCTCGTCGCCGCGCCCGCGAAACTCCGTGAGGATGTCGCTCGATAAAAATCGGGAATTGCTCCCCGTGACATAAATATCCGCGTTCGGAATGTGCAGAAACCCGTTGACGACGCTCTCGAAAGTCGGAACCAGTTGGATTTCGTCCAAAAGGATATAATACGGGGCGTCGTCCTTGATTTGCGCCTTGACAAACGCGTAAAGTTCATCGGGATTTTGCAGGCGTTTGTTGCCGTAATCTTCGAGCGAAACGCGAATGATATGATCGGCGGGGACGCCCTCTTGCAAAAGATGATGATAAAAGAGCGTAAAGAGCAGGTACGACTTCCCGCAGCGGCGAACGCCCGTGACGATCTTGACCAAGCCGTTATGTTTATGATCGATGAGCTTTTGTAAGTAAAAATCTCTTGCGATCTCCATCTTTGTCCTCGTTTTGATTTTTATTTATTCTATCACGGTGATGGCAAAAATATTATAGCAAAGCGCGCGCGCTATGTCAAGAATCTATTGAGAATTTTTTCGTATTTACGCAAAAATTCTCAATAGCAAAGCGCGCCTGTCTTTCCGAACGGCTTCCTGATTGTCTTTATCGAAGAACAAAAACCAAGTCATCGCCGTCAAGCTCCTCTGATTTTGTAAAGCCGAGGGATTGATACAGCGTTTGCGCCTTGATATTGGAAGCTTCCGTAGAAAGTTTAATCGGCCTTTTGGGGTCGGCGGCTCTCAATATTTTTACCGCAAGCGCTGCGGCGGCTTTTCCGTAACCCATGCCCTGAAATTTCCGATCGATGAAATAGCTATAGTTCCATCCCGCATCGGCGCCGCTCCATTTTCGAAAGACAATAAACCCGATCTTTTCACCGTCGGCTTTGCAAATCACGCATGGGACAGTATCGTTGGGAGCAAGATACGCTCTGCCTATGGAAAAACCGGCCGGATTGACAAATTTCTCCTGCTCCGGCAAGAGGCGGCACTCTACAACGGCGTACCAAAGGTCGTCGTCATTTTCAATTCTTCTGATGCTGACGGTTTCAGATCGCCAGGTATCCCTGGGAAGCTTCTTGATTAAATCCAAAAGTGACGGTTCCATACGGCTCCCTTTCTTTACTTTCCTTTTTTCACTTGCCATCATTCCGGACATCCGCCCGACAATTCACAGTATACCGTCCAAATGTGAAGAAATCTACCGTCCGTTAAGACGATTTTCTGCCCATACCAAAAAAACGCTCCGGCGATGTGTCCGGAGCGTTTTTATGCTGTCTTGTCCGAAAGACGAACCGCCGCACGAAAAGGGCGGTGTTGTTTGGCTTTTCGGTCAGCGGATCAGCTGTTTGATCCAGCGTTTTTCCTTGGCGGAGATTTTGCCGTCCACGGCGCAGAGAATCAGGCAGACAAGAATAATATCTTCCTTTAAGTCGTCGGACACAAGACCCAAAAGATCCACCATATCGTCCACATAGCGTTTGAGCTGCCGGTTGTCGGCGCGCATAGACTTCACTAAGGCGTTGCAGTCCTTGTAATTGGTTTCCTCCCCGAAAAAGACCCGGAAGAGGGGATAGCAAAGGGCATATTCCTCGGGAGAAAGCGAGCCGTCCGCCACCACGGCGCCCATGACAAAGGTGGCGAAGATCGTAAGCCCGTCCAGCCCGTCCTCGGCGAGAAGGGCGAGCGCGGGGAGAACGCGCGCCGATGTGTCGGTCAATACCGCGGCATAGGAGGCGGCGTCCAGTTGTTCAAATTCCTTGCAAATGCTGTCAAATTCTTTCATGCTTGTTACTCCTTTTTGAATTTGAATTTTCTCCCTTTATGATATACCTTTTCGCCGCCTTTGTCAAGTCCTTTTCCGGCGTTTTGCCGGCTTTTTGCCGGGACAAAAACCCTCGATGAAAAAAGCGAAAAAGACCGAAAAATTTTTTCAAAAACCTCTTGACAAAAAATTTAAAAAAGTGTAGAATGTGGGCGCCAAAATCACAATGAAAGGGGATACTTATGAAAGCCTCCAAAGTATTAGCATTTTTATTGGCACTCATCATGACTGTTTCCGCCATTCCGGCCGTGATCGCCGAGGAACTTTTGCCTTCCGCAGCGAAAACCGCCGCTGTTGACGACTATTTTGGCAGTCAGCTGGTGGGGGAAGAGTACAAAAAGTTTTACAACGCCATGGTAACCATGGCAGACGAAGGCATCTTCGCCAAAGGCGAAGACCTTGACCTTGTGAAAGAGAAATTTTTCACTTCCGACGAGGTCAAAGCCTTCTCCGAAGGCAAGGAAAATGTCCTGAATGTCTACGGTGCGGCCAGAGACGCCTTTACCTTTGACCACCCGGACATTTTCTATGTGGATTTTTCCGCGTTGTCGATCCGCATTACACGCACAGGCGACAGCTATCATCTGCTTCTTGGCAAAGGCAGACGCGACAGCTACTTTACGGAAAGCTTTAAAGATGCCGACGAAGTCAGCAAAGCAATTGAAACCTACAAAACGAAATTTGAAGAAGCCAACACAACCGTCAATGCCAACGCGCTGGCACTGGCACAGGCGGATCAGCGCTCCTCTGTCTCGCCCGCCGATCTTGTGGAAGCCGCTCACGATTACATCACCAAGAGCGTTTCCTATCGGCTGGAGGATAAATTTGAAAAGCAGGAGTATGCAAACGAGGTCTACGCCATCCGGACGGTCTACGGTTCTCTTGTCAACGGCAAAGCCGTCTGCGAGGGCTATGCGAGACTGTTCAAGGCCTTCATGGATGAAAACGACATTCCCTGCGTTTTAGTGCAGGGCGCTTACAAGCCCGATGCCGAAAGCTATGAACTGCACATGTGGACCTATGTGCAGATCGACGACAAATGGTATGCGGTCGACCCGACCATGGACGACCCGACCAATACAAAGCTCTGGAAATCGAACCCCGACTTTACCGGGAAAGACGGCTATGAGAACCACGAGTACCTGCTGAAGGGCGAAAACAAAATGGCCGTCAAGTATGCGCCGAGCGGCATTGTTTCCGAATCGAACTATGAGTTTGCCTATCCGCAGCTCAACTACGACAACTACGGCAACGAAGTCGTTTACAACTCCAACGGTCTTATGGTTTCTTATGCAAGGGCTGAAATGGAAGGCGAAAAAGCCGGTAAATTCATCGTCAGCTATAAGGGCATGGGACTGTTAGCCGCCAAAGCAGAAGGATACAACATGATGTATGACTGCTTTGTGGAAAGAGGCGGCGTTGTCAGCAAGAGCAGAAGTACCAGCAAAAAAGATCCCAGCTATGATCAAAAGGTTGCAGAAGCGCCGATCGGCGATATGGTATGGACCGGCATGAAATACATGTCTGTCTGGCAGCAGCCGGTCGATACATTCGACTCTGATGCCGAAGCGGGAGATTCCAGCTTCTACACCACGCCCGAACACCTTGTTCTGATCATGCCGCAGGCTTCCTATGTCAAATTTGCCGTGACAAGAAAGCCGCAAGGTACTTATATGTGGGGCGGTATGCAATTTGACGAAAGCGAGTTCACGGGAACCGACGCGGACTATGTGGCCGTGAGCGATCCGATCTACAATCCGAACGGCTTTTATAAAGCGCCGCCCTATCCGACCGAAGTTTCGCCCGCTCTCACAAGCGCCCTTTTGATCGATGACGGCAAACGCACCATCAGCGCCAAGTTCGATCAGACGATTTATCCTGACCTGGTTTACCTCAACGAACATAACGGAAAACTCGCGCTCAGAATGAATCTCCAGGATATGCATGATCTTGTCAACCGGTCGGGTTACGACCACAGCATTGTTGAAAATTTCAGAGTGATTTTCAAAGACGGTTCGGTCAGCGAACCGATCGCTGCGGAATTACAGCTTATCCAGAAAACAGATAATGAATATGACGACAGAGTAGATGTCAGACTGATTGACACGAGAGATGTCTTGAATTCTACCACCCCGATCCTTGCCGAAAGCCTCAAGGGAAAAGAAATCATCGGCTACCAGTTCGACTTTACGCCGAGTACCATGTACGCCGACGATAACATTTTCTATGAATTTGATGTAAAAGGCTTGAAAGCCGGCGACATTCGGGTTCCTTATCAGAACAGACTGTCGAACGGCGAGTATCCGCCGGAAGGCGTAGATGTTCATTATGCCACTGTGGCAGGCAAAGAGCCGATCGCGATCAGCTTCCTCGCGGCGCACAGATGCGCGGCACATGCCTTCCAGGCGCAGGGGTATGACTGGAATGTGTTCGGCAAACCGACCCTGATGGATGACCTCAGCGGCTTCGATTTCAGCAAGGCCGAAATGACGGGCGATATCAGCGACTTTGCCGACAGCGAAGCGCTGGAAAGCCTGACGCACAGAATGGTGCTGGTTGCCACCGATGCCAATGCCGATCAGGTCCAGGAAATGGACACGGCGCTTGAATATGCAAACGGCGGTCTTGGCGATCTCAGCGCGGCGGCAGAACTTGAAAACGCCGAATACTACAACATCAACCTCACGCTCTGCAAGTCGCAGATCGTTTCCACCGGTCAGGCCGTCCGCGTCACCCTCGGTTTCCCCGCCGGATACGGTCCGGAAGATACGGGCAAAACCTTTAAGGTCTACCATTTCAGCAAGGACGAAAACGGCAATATTACCGGTGTCAATGAAATCCCCTGCGAAATTACCGAATTCGGTCTGGTCGTCTGGTGCGATTCCTTCAGCCCCTTCGCTATTGTCCCGATCGATATTGCAGCAGCGGAAGAAGCGCTTACCGGAGAGGAGCTGAAAGCTTTCGAGGATTCGCTGGCAAGCAAGTCCGTGATTTACACCAACAACGATATCGGCGGGAGCATCTCTTCCTCTTCCAATGACGCGAACGGTCAGATTAAAGTCGAGGATGGCCAAACCGTAAAACTTGTAGTTACCGCTAAAGAAGGCTATGTCATCGATTCCATTACCGTCGGCGGAAAGACCGTAGAAGTTGAAAATTCGCAAGAAACCGTCATCGAACTTCCTTTTGCGAAACTTGAGGAAGGCGCAACGGTGGTTGACGCGCAGTTTGTCTCCGAGAAAGTTGCCGAGAGTGAAAAAGCAGAAGGCGCGACCGCTGTCAAACCCTCTACGACCGCTTCCAAATTCAAAGACGGTTTCAGCGTTGTCATCGGTCACAGCGCGGAACTCGGCGGCAACATCGGTCTGAATTTCTTCACCGAATTCAAGGAAGGCACAGATCTTGAGGGCGCTATGGCAACGGTAACCGCGCCGAACGGCACCTCCAAAACCGTTTCGCAAAAGGATTGGAAATTTGATAAAGCAACGAACGCTTACAAAATCCTCTGCGAAGTGCCTGCCAAAGATATAAACGGTACCGTCACGATGCAGATCACGCTGGCTGACGGAACAACAACGAGCACGACCTATACCTACACGGTAGAGCAATATCTCCGCGCGCTGGAAGACGATCCGAACTTCTCGGCTATGAAAGATCTTGTCCAGGCCATGAGAAATTACGGCGAGGCGGCGCATCTCTACTTCAATGGCGGCGCGCTGACCGATCCTCGTTTGACAGGTGACGAAAAGTACGAGATTTCGGAATCTGCCGCCAAGATCGAAGGCACACTGCCGGAAGGCGTGACCTACATCGGTTCCTCGCTGATGCTCGAGTCCACCACCGCGATCCGTCACTATTTCACATGCACAGAGGAAGCCATCGCCAACAAATATGGCATGACGAAGAAGGGCGATGTTTACTACATCGAAAGTGACAACATCCTGGCGCAGAATTTAGCAAAGCCCGTTACCACGACTGTGGAAGGTTTCTCCATCACATACAGCCCGATGAGCTATGTCAACACGGTTTTGAAGAACGCGTCGTCTGATCCGTCGCTTGCGGCGCTCGTCGGTATCCTGTATCGCTATTACAAAGCGGCCGATGCTTACGCCGTCGCCAACGGCGCGAAACAAAACGGCTGAAGAAGGAGGGATTTTCTTTATGAAAGAAGTGTATTCAACACCCGCCATAGAAGTGGTGGTTCTTTCCTGCGAAGACATCGTTGCGACTTCCGCCCCTGTTGTTAAACGGGACGAAAACGAACTTCCGATCGTGATAGATGATCTGACTTAAAACCGCGCAAAACAGCACACCCCGTGCGGCGGGGTGTGCTGTTTTTAGAAAGGAAGCAAAATGCGAAAATTATTTTTCATGATCGGCCTTATGGCGTTATTGCTTCTGCCCGCCTGTGCCGGACGCGACAAAACCGTCGGCGGGAGCACCGGCGAGGCGACACCCGCCGCGACGGTGTCGGCGACGGAGAACGGCGCGACTTCGGGCGCGCCGGCGTCTACGGGGACACCGCCTGTGACACAGCCCGGCACAACGCAGCCCGGCACAACGCAGCCGGCGACAGACGGCGCCGAGACATCGGGCGCGCCGGCGTCTACGGTGACGCCGCCTGTGACACAGCCCGAAACAACGCCATCCCCCGAAACAACGGCGCCCCCTGCAACGACGACGCCGCCGGCAACAACGACACCGCCCGAAACGACGACGCCGCCGGCAACAACACAACCGCCCGAAACAACGACGCCGGATACGGCCATCGAACTGCCTTTCGTTCCCGATTGAATGGCGACAAAACCGAAAATAGAAAAAAGCCCCCCTCGCGGGGGCTTTTTTCTTTTGAGCAGACAGCGGGCGATCGAGAGGGGTATTCTTCCCTCCGAAGCCCAATATAAAAAGCCCCCTTGCGGGGGCTTTTTCCTTTGGAGCCGGCAGCGAAAGATCGAGTGGATTGGATTTCTCCATGGGAAGCATCCCCTTTGCCCCAATCGAGGATGACAATTTGAAGTCATATTTTGGGGGTATAATACAAATACCATGGATCCGGAGGTAAAAAACCATGAAAAGGATAATCACAGAAAAAGCGATGAAAGCATTTGGGGCGCATCTCAAAAGCGAGGAAAAAAGCCCCCACACCGTGGAAAAGTATCTGCGCGACGCGCGGGCGTTCGCGGCGTTTGCGGGGGACGCGGCGGTGACAAAAGAAACCGTCATTCGCTATAAAACGCAGCTTCTCGAAAACGGTTACGCCGTGCGGAGCGTCAATTCGGTGTTGGCAAGCCTGGGCGGCCTGTTTTCGTTTCTCGGCTGGTACGACTGCCGGGTGAAAACATTAAAAATTCAGCGGCAGGTCTTTTGCCCCGAAGAAAAGGAACTCTCCAAAGCCGAGTACGAACGCCTTTGCCGGGCGGCGCAGAACAAACAGAACGAGCGGTTAACCCTCCTTTTGCAAACCATCTGCGGCACGGGCATCCGCGTCAGCGAGCTGCCGTTTATCACCGCCGAGGCGGTCAGGCGCGGCGAGGCCATGGTGAGTTGCAAGGGCAAAACGCGGACGGTATTTCTCGTCAAGCCCCTGCAAAAGAAATTGCTCCGCTATCTTGCGGAGCGGAAAATACAGTCGGGCGCGGTTTTTATCACCCGCACGGGCAAGCCGATGAACCGCACCAATATCTGGCGTGAAATGAAAGCCTTGTGCGAAGAGGCCGGGGTGAATCCGCAAAAAGTCTTTCCCCACAATCTGCGCCACCTGTTCGCGCGGATCTTTTACGGCATCGAAAAGGACATCGCCAAGCTCGCGGACATTCTCGGCCACAGCAGCATCAACACCACGAGAATTTATATTGTCAGCACCGGCAGAGAGCACCGCCGCAGAATGGAAGCCATGCGGCTGATTCTATAAAAACAAAAAACGCCGTCGAACAAACGACAGCGACATAATCTGCATTATGTTGCAGATACGGGTAAAAGATTCGGCCACCCCATCTACAATTTTACATATTATAACACGCCTTTCGCCGTTTTGTCAAGATGCGAAACTCAAAAAATACAAAATTTTTTTGTGATGTCAATTGATATGACCCATCATTGATCAAAAAAAGAAACCCTGCGAATGGTATGGCATTGGGGA
>CANQXN010000053.1 GCA_947627815.1 uncultured Clostridia bacterium
GATGAAATCCACATCCGGCTTGTCGAGCTGTCCCAAAAACATGCGGGCATAGGAGGAAAGCGATTCTACAAAACGGCGGTGTCCTTCGGCATAGATGGTGTCAAAGGCCAGGGAGCTTTTCCCGGAGCCGGAAAGGCCGGTGAGAACGACCAATTGATCTCGGGGAATGTCGAGATCAATGTTTTGCAGATTGTTTTCCCGCGCGCCGCGAATCTTGATAAATTTATTGGCCATGATTGATACTCTTTCTTGTTCGCCCTGTCGGGCGGGCAGATGTGATCTGTCAGTTGTCTTTCTTTTCTAAAGAGCGGATCTTGTCGCGCAGATAGGCGGCGCGCTCGAAATCCAGCCGCTCGGCGGCGTCCCGCATTTCCTTTTCGAGCTGCGCGACATTCTCCCGGGCGGGGAGGGCGCTTTTCTTTTCGCTTTTCTTGGTTTTGCCCCGCGCGTCCTTGCTCTTGTCCTCGGCGGAAGCGCCGAAATCGATGAGATCTTTGACCGCCTTGTGAATGGTGGTAGGCACGATGCCGTGGGCGGTGTTGTAGGCCGTCTGCTTTTCTCTGCGGCGCTCGGTCTCCCGGATGGCCGCTTTCATGGAAGGCGTTTCGGTATCCGCGTACATGATCACATGACCCTCGGCGTTGCGGGCGGCGCGGCCTATGGTCTGGATTAGCGCCCGCTCGCCACGGAGAAAGCCTTCCTTGTCGGCGTCTAAAATGGCGACGAGAGAAACCTCGGGGATATCGATGCCTTCCCGCAGAAGGTTGATCCCCACCAGCACATCGAATACGCCGAGACGCAGATCCCGGATAATCTCGCTGCGCTCCACCGTGTCGATTTTGTGGTGGATGTACTTGACCCGAATCAGGTTCATTTCCAAATATTCGGTGAGGTCTTCGGCCATTTTGGTGGTGAGGGTAGTGACAAGCACGCGTTCGTCGCGCTCGGCGCGCAGTCGGATCTCGCCCATCAGATCGTCGATCTGCCCTTCGGTGGGGCGAATTTCCACGGAGGGATCGACAAGCCCCGTCGGGCGGATCAGCTGTTCCACCACCTGGGAAGCGTGTTCCATTTCATAGTCGCCCGGCGTGGCGGAGACATAAATGATCTGATTGAGCTTGTCCTCAAACTCGTTGAAAAAGAGGGGGCGGTTGTCATAGGCCGAAGGCAGGCGGAAACCGTAATCCACCAAAGCGGTTTTTCGGGCGCGGTCGCCCCGGCTCATGCCGCGTACCTGGGGCAGCGTGACATGCGACTCGTCCACAAAAAGCAGAAAATCCTTGGGGAAAAAGTCGAGAAGCGTATAAGGCGTGGAACCCGGCTCCCGTCCCGACAGAATCCGAGAATAGTTTTCAACGCCGGAACAGTAGCCGATCTCGCGCAGCATCTCCAAATCGTAGCGGGTGCGTTCCTCGATGCGCTGTGCCTCGATGTACTTGTTCATGGCCTTGAATTCCTGCACGCGCTCTTCCATTTCGCGTTCGATTTCGGCAAGCGCCGCCTCCCGGCGCGCCTCCGATGTCGCAAAGTGCGTGGCGGGGAAAATGGAGGTGTAGTTTAAGGTGCGTATGAGTTCGCCCGTTACCGTGTTGATTTCGGCAATTCGGTCGATCTCGTCGCCGAAAAATTCTACCCGCACCGCCTTGGTAGCGGAGGAGGCGGGCAGAATCTCCACCACATCGCCCCGCACCCGAAATTTGTCGCGCTTGAAATCGATGTCGCTGCGGTCAAAATTCATGCGGACGAGGCGGGAAATGAGCTGATCGCGACTCATGGCCATGCCGACCCGCAGGGGCAGCACCATGTTCAGATATTCCTGCGGATCGCCTAATGTGTAGATGCAGGAAACAGAGGCAACAATAATGACATCCCGCCGCTCAAAAAGCGCCGAGGTGGCGCTGTGGCGCAGGCGGTCGATCTCGTCGTTGATAGCGGAATCTTTTTCAATATAAATGTCTTTGCCGGGAATGTAGGCTTCCGGCTGATAATAATCGTAATAAGAAACGAAATATTCTACCGCGTTATTTGGGAAGAACTCCCGAAATTCGGAGCAGAGCTGGGCGGCCAGCGTCTTGTTGTGCGCCAGCACCAGCGTGGGGCGGTTGACTTGGGCGATGACATTGGCCATGGTAAAGGTTTTGCCCGAACCTGTGACGCCGAGCAGCACCTGTTCTCTCAGTCCCGCCTCTACTCCCGCCGCCAATTTTTCGATGGCTTCCGGCTGGTCGCCGGTGGGCTTGTATTCACTTTTTAAGACAAAATGATCCATCCGGACGCCTCCCGCGCAACCAAAGTTCCTGTCCATTTTACCACAGCCTACACGCTTTGTAAAGAGGGAAAAACGAAAATTTGTTCGTTTTTGCCGAAGGTTTTTTCCCTTTTGGCAAAAGCGGGGATCGCCCTTGACAGACCTTGGATTTCCGTTTATAATAGTCATGAAAGAAAATCCGATCCTTATTTTCACAAAAGACACCGCCCAAAAGGCCGGCCTTGCTTTTTAAAACGCCGAGGGAACGCGATGGAGAGGGAAGAAAGAAAAAGAGAAAAAATCAAGGAAAAACTAAAAAAGCTCATCGGGTTTTTGCTGAATCCCCGTTTTTTGCTCTGCTTCGGTATTGGCTGGATGATCACCAACGGCTGGTCCTATATCATGCTGGGGATCGGGGTGTTTTACGAGATCGAATGGATGATCGCCGTGGCAAGCGCCTATCTGGCTTTCCTCTGGCTGCCCTTCACGCCCGAAAAAATAGCGACGCTGGCCATCGCGCTGGTGCTATTGCGCTGGCTCTTTCCGAGGGATCAAAAAACGCTTGCCGTTTTAAAGCATCTTCTTCAGAAAACAAAAGAAGCGTTTCACTTAAAGAAAAAGAAAAAAGCAGAGCGAAAGGAAGAACAAAGACAGCCCCCCGCCGACACGACGCGGGAAAATCCTTGATGAATCCCCGTCAGGGCAGGACGGAACCGAAAAAGGAAGCGGGAATGTTGCCGAAATAGAGCGAACCCGCCAGCGGAATTTCATAGGTAAAAGCAAGATCGGAGCGGCGGTTCATACAGTAAAGCGCCGTGTCCAGCGTGATTTTCACCGAGAGGGTATGCACCGTCTGATTGATGCCCACCGCCGATACATCGGAAAGAATTTCCGCCGAAACCGCGGCATAGAACATGGCGTTGATCTTGACGGAAAAGCCTTTGCCGGTAAAAAGCGCGGGCGCGAGCAGGGAACCCACCGGCACCTTGATGCCAAAATCCGGCGTTTGGGTGAGGGCGGTCTGAATGGCGGACACCATGCCGCTTCTGGCTTCGGCTAAGCGGGCGGTGTCGGTGCTGACGGCGGCAATTCCGCCCTGCGCGTCGCTGTGCAGGGTGACAAAGCTCTCATAGGTATAATTTTTTTCTTTGATGAGGTCTGCCACCGCGCCGTTTACCAGGGTTTCTAAATGCCCCCTCGCCACAATTGAGGCGTTTTCCAACGCGATGGGCGCCGCCGAGCGGTAAAGCTTTACGATGAGAAAGAGGAGCAGCGCAAGGATCAGAATCAAGAGCAGTGTGCGCCGCGTCCGGACGGCACGCCGACCGGGCGAGAGTCGGAAGGTGCGGCCAAACAAATGTATTTTCATGCGAGCCTCCTTTTTTTCATCGATATGCCTTTTCTCTTCTTTTTTTGCCTGTCCCGGCAAAACCACTTGATTTTTTTCTTTTCTTGCGTTACAATAAAGCCAAATAATGTTAAGCGACCCTTTGGAAAGGACAAAAAGATGCAACTATCGGTGATCATTCCCATGTATAACGAAACGGCGCTGGCGGAAGAGACCGTAAAAACGCTTGATGCGCGGTTGAGCGCCGATTTTGGCACCGGCTCTTATGAAATGATCTTTGTCAGCGACGGCAGCAGTGACGGCTGTGACAGGAAAGCCAAGGCGTTGCAGGCCGATTACCCCGCTTTGCGGGTGATCGCCTATACGCCCAATCACGGCAAGGGCTATGCCGTGCGTCAGGGAATGCTCGCCGCGCGGGGCGATTTTGTCCTCTTTACCGACTGCGACCTCGCTTACGGTGTCGCGGTGATCGCCGATTTTGCCAAGGCCTTTGCCGAAGGGCGGGGGGATATTCTGATCGGCTCCCGGATGCTTGACAAAAGCGGGTATGCCGGCTATACTTTCAAGCGAAAACTCATGTCCAAGCTCTATATCCGCTATCTGAACTTAGTGGCGGGCTTTGATCACAGCGACTCCCAATGCGGCATCAAAGGGTTTTCCCATAAGGCGGCGCAAGACATTTTCAGCTTGTGTCAGTGTGAACGCTGGGCGTTTGATTTAGAGGCTTTGCTGATCGGGGAGCGGTTGGGCTATCGCATCGCGGAACTGCCCGTCACCATCGTCAATCACCGGGAATCCAAAATTCGCCCGCTCCACGACGCCATCCAGATGACCAAGGAAGTGCGCAAAATCAAAAAGCGCGAAAAGGCCGCCCGCAAGGCCGCCCAAGCGAAAAAAACGAAAAATCATAAAACCTGACGGGATGCCTTTGAGGCTGTCGTCCGCGTGAAAACGCCAACAGCGACAGCCTTTTGTCTCGGTTATATTGTAAACTATTTTTAAAAATATAGTTGACAATTCGGGCGATCTGTGCTATCCTATGGGGGAGAAAGGAGAGGGACACGATGGAGAAAAAAGAAATGCTGCTTGACCTGTTAGAGGCGGAAGACGACTTTCTTTCGGGGCAGGAATTGGCGCGCCGGCTGGGCATGACCCGCGCCGGCGTCTGGAAGCTGATTCAAGCCTTAAAAGACGAGGGGTACGCGCTGGAGGCGCAGACCAACCGGGGGTATCGGCTTTGCCGCCCGGTCGATGTCCTGTCCGCCCGGGAGATTGCCCGGCAATTGGGCAAGGACGCCGCCCGCTTTTCGCTGCGGGTGCTTGCCTCCTGCGGCTCTACCAATGCCCAGCTCAAGCGGGAGGCCGCCGATCTTCCGGACGGCTCGGTGCTTTTGGCGGGCAGACAGACGGCGGGGCGGGGGCGTTTGGGGCGCTCCTTCTATTCCCCCGCCGGCACCGGACTTTACCTGAGCGTTTTGCTGCGCCGCTCCTTTGCCGCCGCCGAGGCGCCGCTTATCACCGCCGCCGCCGCTGTGGCGGTCTGCCAAGCCCTCGAAGACTTGGGGATCGAGGCCGGCGTCAAATGGGTGAATGATATTTATGTGCAGGGCAAAAAGGTCTGCGGTATCCTCACGGAGGGCGGCTTCGGCCTCGAAACCGGGCGGCTGGAATATGCCGTGGTGGGGATCGGCATCAACATCGCCCCGCCGCCTGGCGGCTTTCCGCCCGCGCTTACTTCTGTGGCAGGAGCACTCTATCAAACGCCGCCGGCAGGGGCGCGCAATCGGCTTGCCGCCTCTCTTCTGCGCCGTCTGTGGGAGGTCTATGACGGCTTTGCCAAGCGGGAGTTTGTCGGGGCGTATCGGTCGTTAAACTTTCTTGTGGGCAAGGAGATTTTCGTTTACCCCGTTGGCCGAAAAGATCGGGAAGAAGCGCCCGACACGGGGATACCGGCCGAAGCCGTCGGGATTGACGACGACTGCCGCCTTCTGGTGCGCTATCGGACGGGCGGGGAAGAGGCGCTCTCCTCCGCCGAGGTCAGCGTCCGCCCGGTTCAAGGGAAAGGCGATCAAGGCGATCCAAAGGGAGGGAGCCTGTTATGATCAAAAAATCCTCCGTCTCGGCCGCCGCCCGCGCTTTTTCGCCCTGCGATCTGGTCTATCCTCCGCTTGGCGCGGCGCTTCTTGCCATTTCGGCCTGGATCAGCATTCCCGCCGCGATTCCGTTTACCATGCAGACCTTTGGCGTGTTCTGCCTCCTTGCCTGGATGGGCGGCAAGCGGGGACTTGCCGCCATCGGACTTTATTTAGCGCTCGGCGCCATCGGACTGCCGGTGTTTTCTTCCTTTGGCGGCGGGGTGAGCGCTTTGTTCGGCCCGACCGGCGGTTATCTCTTGGGCTTTGTGTTTGTGGGGCTTTGCTATCTTTTCGCCGTAAAACTCTTTGACTCAAAGATTTGGGTCAAGGCGCTGTCTTTGGGCGTGGGCATGGCGATATGCTACGCCTTCGGCACGGCCTGGTATATGATTCTTCTCTCCGGCAAAGAAGAAAGCGTCACCTTGGCTGTCGCGCTTACCCGCTGTGTGCTGCCTTTTCTCCTTCCCGATTTTGTCAAATTGGCGCTGGCACTTGCGGTTTCGCGCCGTCTGCCGGCGTTAAAATAAAACCTAAAAAAAGAACCCTTCCGGGGCGCCGTACGGCAATCCGGAAGGGTTTTTGTCCGAGGGGATTTTTTCATTCATGATCGCTGTCCGAAAGGAAAGTGATCTGTTTTGCTTTTTCAAAGGTGTGAGGCGTTTTTTCGCCGGCCTTGTGTCCCACGGCGATGGCGATTTCAAACTCATATCCTTCGGGGAAGGCCAGCGCTTTTTCATACATCGCCCGCCGCTCGCCGCGCAGGGTATCGTAAATACAGCCGACAATGACGCTGCCAAGCCCCATCGCCTCGGCGGCCAGCGCGATGTTTTCCACCGCGATGCCCGCGTCGAGAAAACTCCATTTAAAGCCTTTTTCGCCGCTGATCAGGATCACCGTGGGCGCGTTATAATAAAAATTGACGGTGGGATTCAGATGGCGGGTGCGGTTTTTTTCGTTTTCGATCTCGGCAAGGATCGGATGACGACCGGACAAAACGGTAAAGTGCAGTTCCTGCCGATTGGTAGCGGTGGGCGCCTGAAGGCCGGCGGTCAAAAGACGGTTCAGCTCCTCTTCGCTCAAGGGCGTGTCGCGATAGGATCGGGTGGAAGAACGCCCGGCAATGCTGTCAAAGGTGTTGCTCATACAAAAACCTCCCTTTACGGTATCTTTCTTGCCTTTATGATACCACAGAAGGGAGGTTTTGTCAATTCTTTCGGCGGGAAAGTTAATTTTTATGAAAGGTCAGCGTATTGATGTTAAAGCCGCCCTGGGTAAAGTTCAGGCGCAGGGTGTGGACGCCTTGGGTGAGATTCAAAGTAATACTGCCGTTGGAGGTCGCCCATTTCTGCCAAGCGCCGGTTTTGACGGTATTGCGCAGACTGCCGGCACGGCGGTCGTCCACCAAGAAATCGATGGCGCCGGTACCGTTTTCGCTGGCGATGCGCAGATTGACGGTATAGCGGCCCGCCTCTTTGACATCGATGACGAAGATCAGCCACTGTCCTTCGTAGGTGTTGGTGGTGTTGAAGCCGCCGGTCGTGTCTTCGCAGGCTTCCATGCCGATTTCGCCGCTTTTCCAGGAGGCTTCCACCGAGGTGATCACGGCGCCGTCTTGGATTTCGATCGCGGCTTCTTCACCGACCCGATCGGACGCCTTGGACTTTAAGATCAATTCTAAAATGTATTTTACATTTTCTTCGAGCAAGTCTCTCGAGATAACGCCCGCCTTTAGCGCGCCGAGGACGCCGGCTTCATCGCCCGATTTCATTTTCAGATTGTTGCCGGCGAGAAGTTCCTTGTACTGCACCGAGTCGTTCCACCAGTCGGTCATCACAAGGCCGGTATAGCCCCATTCCTTGCGCAGAATCTGCCGGATCAGCGCGGCGGTTTCGTCGGTTTCTGTTCCGTTTATCTTGTTGTAGGAGGTCATGACGGCCCAGGGTTCGGCTTTTTTGACGCAAAGCTCAAACGCCTTGAGGTAAATTTCCCTCAAAGCCCGCTCGGACACCCGGCTGTCGGAATAGCCACGGTTGTTTTCCTTTTCGTTGCAGGCAAAGTGCTTGAGGGTGACGCCCACCCCCTTCGACTGTACGCCGGCGGTCAGCGCGGCGGCCATCGTGCCGGTGAGGAAGGGGTCTTCGGAATAATACTCAAAGTTGCGGCCACACAGCGGATTGCGGTGGATGTTCATGCCGGGCGCCAGCCAGAGATCGACGCGGTTGGCGGCCGCCTCCTCCCCGACCGCACGGCCGACCGCTTCCAAAAGGCCGGTATTCCAAGTGCAGGCGAGCAGGGTTTCGATCGGCCAAGCGGTGGTTTTGACCGAAAGATTGAGGCCGGCAGGGCCGTCGGCTGTCTCGGCGGAGGGGATACCGTATTCTGCCAGTCCTCCGATGCTGCCGGTGCCGTTGGGGATGTTTTCACCGTGGCCGTGGAGCAGATACGCCAACTGTTCCGGCGTGAGTTGAGCGATAAAGGCATCCAGCAGAGAGGGATCGGCCACCACATCGCTCCAAAGAATCTTTGCTCGGGCGGCGGTCGCAGCGGCGCTCTTTTCCGATGCCGTGACGGGAGCCGCGCTCGAGACTTCGCCAGCGGCGGGTGTTTCTGCCGAGGTTTTGCCATAAGTCAGCGTGATATAGTCGAGAAGGCCGGTGAATTTGTCGCCGCAGACAAAAAGAATTTTGAGAAAGTTCAGCCCTTTTTCAAAATGCACCGTGGCGCCGCCGACTTCTTCAATGAGAAATTCGCCGCGCGTGCCGGGCAGGGAAAGCGCGCCGCCCTGCGAAACGCCGTTGACATAGAAGCGGACGGCATTTTCGCAAAAAGCGCCCCCGTTGCCGATGCCCAGCGCGATCTGATAATCGCCGGCGGTTTCCACCTCAAAGGCGAAGGTGACATAGCGGTCGCCGGCGTCGGATGTGAGGGTCTTGACGCCGCAAATGGTGGCGGTGGCGTTAAACCGCACTTCCGCGTGGCAGTGTTTGGCGTAAAAATGTTCGGCTTCGATGCGGGTCGGCGCGGTGGTCAGCACAACGCCGATGCCGCTGTCATCGTATACCGTCTCATAGCTGCCGTCGGCCAAAAGACGCTTTTCCAAAAGTTTGGCGGTCAATTGCTCGGTGAGCTGTTCCACCACTTTGTCTTTTTCCAGCGTATAGGTGTAAAAAGCGCCGTTTTCTTTGGCGTTTCGGATGGAATTGCCGAGATAGAGCTGATAGGAACCGGCTTCCAGCACCCACGCGGATTTCTGCACCTTGCCGGTGTCGTCATAGCTTGCCATATCGGCGATGGGCAAACAGAGCGTCAGCGTCTGGGATTCGCCGGGAGCGAGCGTTTTGGTCTTGGCAAAAGCGCCAAGCTCGCGGGCGGGTTTGCCGAGCTTGCCCTGCGGGGCGGCGTAATAGAGCTGTACCACTTCCTTGCCGCTGTAGGTGTCGCCGGTGTTGGTGACGGTGACGGTGACTTCCAAGCTGTCGTTTTTCTCGGTAACGGTTGGGCTGCTGAAAGAAAAATCGGTGTAGGAGAGGCCGAAGCCGAATTCAAAGTTCACCTTTTCATAGGTGGGATCAAAGGTTTCAAACCAGCGGTATCCCACGAAAATATCTTCTTCGTATTTGACATAGTCGAGGCTTTCGCCGAAAGTTTTCGTTGTGGGATAATCGTCATAGCTTTTGGCAAAGGTGTCGGCCAGTTTGCCGCAGGGGGTTTCATCGCCCACCAAAAGATCCGCCATGGCGCGGCCGCCTTCCTGCCCGGGCTGCCAGGCCAACAGGATCGAGCGCACCTCGGGAAAGGCGAGAAGCTCGCTGGTGTCGACAACGCCGCCCACATTGAGAATGACGGTGATATTTTGAAATCCGGCGGCGATGATGATTTTCAGAGCGCTTTTTTCGCTTTCGGAGAGGAGATAATCGCCACGGCCTGCCGAGCGGTCGGAGCCTTCGCCGGCGTTGCGGGTGATGATATAAACGGCGTTTTCCGCCGCCTGCGCCGCCGCTTTTGCGATGGCGGGCGAGACAGGCGTGTTCGGATTGGCTTTGTAGCGCGCCGCCAGCGCCTGATACAGGCGAATTTTGCCCTCGCTCTCTTTTTCCTCCATGCCGGTGAGGAAATTGACCGTTTCGGCATGGGTGACATCGCCGGAACCGGTGCCGCCTTTGACGGTGTTGATCTGACCGGCGCCGAAAATGGCCACTGTCGCCCCCGGCTTTAGAGGCAGGCTGTTGTTTTTATTGACCAAAAGCACCATGCCTTCCGCGGCGGCAGAGCGGGGGAGATTGTCATAGCTTTCCACAGGGTCGGGCGCCTCCGTTTCCGGCGCCGTACTCTCCGGCGCCGTATTTTCCGGCGCCTCGGTTGTGCCGGCACTCTCCGGGGTCTTTGCGGTGGTGACATCGCCGCCGCACGCCGCAAGGCATACGACTTGAAAAAGCAGAGCGGCGACAAGCAGCAGAGCGGGCAGGGCAGACCTCTTGTTTTTCATAAAGCGCCTCTTTCGTCTGTCAAAGGATTTGATACTGTCATTCTACCATATCCGCGCGAAAAAAACAAGACTTTGGCAGGCAAAAGAAAAAGCCGACCCAATAACAGTCAGCCCTAAAACATCTGATAAAAAAGACCGCTGGCTTTTTCACCGGGGAGCCGGTGAAGGGCGGTCAATCTTTCGGTATTCAGTTTTAATGGGACGATGATAAACGGAAACTTAGCTTTTCATCGCCTGAAATT
>CANQXN010000054.1 GCA_947627815.1 uncultured Clostridia bacterium
GAGCAGCACAACGGTCCAGGCGGGATCGGCGGCGTAAACATCCTTTAAAATCAGCTCCTGCATATACTTGGAGGTGCCGTAGGGGTTGGTCGTTCCGCCGACTTTACAGTCTTCGTCGAGGGGGAGCTTTTCCGGCGTGCCGTAAACCGTCGCGGACGAGGAGAAAACGATTCTTTTGCAGCCCTGTTCACGCATGACATCGAGCAGCGTGAGCGTGCCGACAATGTTGTTGTCGTAATATTCGATGGGTTTTTGGCAGGATTCCCCCACCGACTTGAGTCCCGCAAAATGAATGACCCAATCGATTTTGTGGCTTTTGAAAACGCGGGTCAAGAGCGCTTTGTCGCGCATATCTCCCTCGTAGAGAACCACGCGTTTGCCGGTGATTTTTTCCACGCGCTTGATGCTTTCAGGGGAAGAATTTGAGAAATTGTCGAGGACGACCGCCTCGTGTCCGCCCGCTAACAGTTCCACCAGGGTGTGCGAGCCGATATAGCCCGCCCCGCCCGTCACTAACATTTTCATTTCCTGCCTCCCGGTATTGACACATTTTTTCGCATTCCTTAGTAGTATATCACAAAAGAGGCGGTTTCGTCAACCCCTTTTGCCGTGGACAAAGCAAAAGGAAGTGACAAAAGCAGTCGCCTGCCTCTTGCTTTTTCTTGTGAAATATGCTAAAATAAGAAAAATATCATCATCGGCGATCGGCTCCAAGGCGCGCGTGCCGGCGGATCGCCACGGAGGAGTTTTATGAAACGCTGTTTTCTTCTCTTATTGATACTTTTATGCTTTTCTCTTCTCTTTGTCGCCTGCGACGAGCCGACCGAGACATCGGACAGCGCGGCCGCTTCTTCGGATTTACAGGATTCCCAGGATTCCGAAGCCGGCACCAGCGAAGAAAGCACGGCGGAAACAACGACAGAAGCGCCTTCTTTGGAAAACGACATCTATGCCCAAGCGGGGCTTGCGTTGGCACAGCAGACCTGCGCGAACTATTACGATCTGCGCACGCATCGGCTTGTCACCTCCCTGACCGACAGAGGCGACGCTGTGATCTGGGGCGTGGCAAGCTATATCGAGATGCTGGCGGATGCCTACCGCGCCTATCCCGACGATCCTGTCATCCAGCGCTATTATCTGGATGTGCTGAATCAATGCCTGCCGCGCTATAAAGTGTCGGACGCGACCATCAACGCCCCCGGCGGCATCTTTGAACATATTTCCTATTACAACGCGGGCAAGGGCGGCAAGGGCGACTTTTATTACGACGACAACGCCTGGATTGGGCTTCAGCTTTTCAACGCCTATGAACTTTTGGGCGACAAAAAATATCTCGATCTTGCCGAGGAGGTTCTCGCTTTTCTCTGGACCGGCTGGGACATGAGGGGCGGCGGCGGGATCTATTGGGATAAGACTTTCGGCGGCAAGGGAACCTGCACCAACGGCCCCGCCGGCCTCTGCTTCTCTTTGGGCTATCTTGCCACCCAAAACGAAACCTATCTTGAACACGCCAAGGACATCTATGACTTCGAGTACAAGATTCTGCGGGATGAAAAGGGTCTGTATGCCGAGGGGCTGGAAGGCGACTGGCACAGCAAAAAGCCCTGGCGGGCGGCGTATGACCAAGGCACCATGGTGGCTTCGGCGGCCATGCTCTACGCGATCACCGAGGACGAAGCCTATTTCACCAGCATGAAGCAGACGGCGGCCGCCTGCACCACCTTGCTTTTCAAAAACATGGGCAGCGGCAAATATGTTATGAACAACAACCCCATTTTCAAGTCCTGGTGCGTCGGCTGGGCGGTGCGCGGCGAAATGCTCGCCGCCAAATACGGCGCCAACAACCTGTCAAAGTCCTTTTTCTCGCGGCTTTCTCAGGTGTTGGACGAAACCCTCAAAACCAAGGACGAAAACGGGCAGTACGACCCCTATTTCTGCAGCGGCACGGGAGAAGGGAACTGGTGGACCGATCCCAACAGCTTTGATACCGACATTTTACAGCCCTGCGGCGTGGCGATTGTACTTGTCATGACCGGCCTCTACCGCGTGAATCTGAGCGCGCTGCCTTCCAAATAAAAGATTTTTTCTTAAGGCGCCATGCCGTCAAGGCATGGCGCCTTTTTTAAAGCCATGCCGGAAAAACTTCAAAAAATCACGGATTTTCCAGAGGAAAGCAACAGACATGTCCAAAAAAAATTGACAGAAGCGTGGCATTTTTGTATACTGTAGATAAGAATGACAGGAGGTTTTTGTCATGAAAAAAACAACCGCGTTTCTTCTTGCGGCGGTGTTGCTTCTCACACTGTCGGTGACGGCGATTCTTTCGTTCGCCTCCCCCGGCGTGCAGGAGATCACCAGCGCTTCTGAATTAAAGGCCATGAAGGCGGGCGGCTCCTACCGTCTCGGGCGAGACATCGCCCTGACCGACGGCAGCACCATCGCGTCCTTCTCCGGCACGCTGGACGGCAACGGCAAAAAGATCACCGGCCTTTCAGCGCCGCTTTTTGACTCGCTGTCCGGCACGGTGAAAAATCTGACGCTGACCGGCAACATCACCCTCGCCGGTGAGACGACGCTCGGCGCTTTGGCGAATACCGCCACGGGCGCGCATGTGGAAAATGTCACAAGCGAAGTCACCATCAGCGGCAACCGGCCTTCGGCGGCGCTCGCGCTGGGCGGGCTTGTCGGCCGCGCCTCCGGGGCAAGCGTCTTTGAGGGCGTTACCAACCGTGGCGCGATCACGGTCAAAGGCGCGTTTAATGAAGAAAACAACAACGCCATGGGTGGCATTGTCGGCCGCATCGACGCGGGCGTCACCCTCCGGCGCTGTGAAAATACCGGCGCCGTTTATGCCGACGGCAACGGCAACAACAGCGATTTCAAGGGCGCCGTGGCGGGGATCGTCGGGATTTCCAACGGCGCCGTGACGGTGGCCGACTGCCTGAACGCGGGGGAAATCCGCGCTTCCTATTCCACCCTCTGCATTGCCGGCATTCTCGGGCGCACCGAGACTGGCAACACCGCCGCCCCCATGATCAGCGGCTGTGTCAACCGGGGAAAAATCGTCAAAACCAACGACCGGGGCGAGCGCCCTGCCGGCATCGCTTCCTATCTGCGCGGCGGCAAGGTGATTTCCTGCGCCAACCTCGGCGGCGTCAGCTCAAACAATGCCGAAGTGAGCGGCATTGTGGGCTATTACAACGGTTCGGGCGCGACGCTCAATCTCGAATATAATTACAGCGTGGGCGAGCTTTCCGGCACGGGCGCCTATGCCATTATCCGCGTCAACGGACAGGCCAACCTGAAGCCGAAATCCAATTTTGTGCTGTCGGGCAAGAGCGCCTGCAACGAATCTTTGGCGGGGACTGTGACCTGCGCCGACAAGGCCGATCTTGTCGCCAAAGTCACGGCGGCGGACGCTTCCTTCTGCCACGACATGAGCACGGGCGCCGTCAACGACGGCTGGCCGATTGAGGTCTGGCAGTGTACGCACGCCTCGTTTGCGACCGAAGAAACGCCCCAAGGCACGGTCTGCACCAACTGCGGCACTTTGCTTGCCGCCAGCACCTGCGATCACACCTTCGGCCCCTGGCATGTGACCAAAGAGCCGACCGAAACCGCCTCGGGCGAGCAGGAGCGCGAATGCACCAAGTGCGGCGCCAAGGAGACCGAAACGCTCCCGCCGAAGGCGAGCGTCACGCCGGTGGGCGGCGTCTATACCGTCGGCAGCAAGGCGCAGCTTCTCTGGCTCTGGAACGAAATGAAGGCGGGCAGGATCGAAACCTCGATTGCCATCCGGCTTTCCGCCGATATCGACACGGCGGGGGAACTCTCCCTCTTTACGCCGACTTTTACCGGCACGATTGACGGGGCGGGCAAGACCCTTTCGGGGCTGAAAGAGCCGCTCTTTACCCAGTTCAACGGCAGCGTAAAGAACCTGACATTGCGCGGCGACATCGAATATGCCGCGAACGCCGCCGCTTTCGATACCGTGCGCAAGGCGGCTTCCTTTGCCTTAAACGCCGAAAGCGCCACTTTCGAGCGGGTCGTTTCCTATGTGAATATCACCACAACCAGCCGCGACCTCAACGCCGGCGGCCTTGTGGGTTATACCCGGGCGGGCGTTTCCTTCATCGACTGCAAGTACATGGGGACCTACACCGTCCACTGGACGGGGGACGGCGCGGGCATCGGCGGCATCGCGGGCTGGAGCAACTCCTCCGGCGGCGCCACGGTCTTTGACGGCTGCGAGTTTGGCGGCGCCATTCTCCTCGACGGCGGCGCAAGCGGGAAGTCCGCTTGGGTCGGCGGCATTTTGGGCAACCTGACCAACGCCACGGTCACGATCAAAAACTGCTATGCCACGGGGCGCATCACCTCTTCGATTACGGCGGGGACCGACTATGTCGGCGGGATTTTGGGCATCAGCCAAAACGGCTCGACCACCCTCGAATATTGCGCCAACAAGGCAACCCTTGCGGCCAAGAACAACGCCGGCGGGATTTTGGGCGGCATGAGTGATAGCCTCACGCTCTCTTCCTGCGCAAACTACAAAAAACCCGAGGCTGCCACCGTGGGCGCCATCGCCGGCAACGCCGGCGGCAAGAATTTGCGGCTGGTGTCCTGTATAGACGCCTGCGAGGGGAGCGGCTTGAAATACTGCGGCACGAGCGCTTCGGTGAGCAATTGCTACACTTCCGCCGAGCTGAAAAAGCTCTCCGACAGCGTCACCGTCGGCGGCGTCGCCTATACCCGCTACAACGCGGGCTTTGTCAGAAAAGACAGCGGCATTCCCGCGCCCTCGCTGACAACCTCCGATATGTTCAAGGCCTATATCTCCTTAAAGGATAACGGCGACACCCACGCGATGCGCTTTGTGATCCTTTCAAACTACCGAAAAGTCAAAGCCTCGTCGGTCACTTTGTCGATCGTCTTCAAGGACGAAGCCGGCAAGACCGTCCGCACCTGGGAAGGGGTTCTTGCCGTGGAGCATTCCGATCTTACGCTTTATGCCGCGCTGACCGCCGACGGCGAGAGCTATTTTGCCGGCGGCAATAACGCGCTGTTCGGTCTTGTGATTGACGATATCCCCAATCATGCCTGGGACAGCGTCGAACTTTCGATTCGTGACACCGAGGAGGGCGCCGTGTATCTTTCTCCCGTTTCCTTTGAAGTGAGCGATGTGAAACTTTCGCTCTCCCAGCTTCCCGATTACAGCGATCTCGGCCAGGTTTCTACTTATCTTTACAACGCGGGGCCGGGTCTTGCCTCCGACCGCATCGGCACCACGGCGGAAGACTCCTATATGGCGGTGATTTCCGATACCACCGCCGCAAAGCTCGCTTCCTATGTCAAAAAGCTCGAAAGCGCGGGCTTTGAAAAGCTGTCGCAGATTACCATTGACGGCGACACCTATTACACTTATCAGCGGTACGGCACGATCGTCTATCTCTATCACACCGCCAAGCAAAAGACCACGCGGATTATCGCCGACAACAGCAGCGATCCGCTTTCCGAACTCTCCTATACCTATACCAAAAAGGCGGGCGACACCACCGAGCTATACCAATATTCGTTGAACTATGATCTTGCCAATGTGGCGGGTTACGACCCCGTGGTCTATACCGAATCGGGGACGATCAACTGCGGCATGTGCTATCTCATTAAGCTGCCCGACAACAAGCTGATTGTCATTGACTCCGGCCACGAAAAGCAGTCGACCGCCAAGTCGCGCAAGGGGCTGGTCGACTTCATGCACAAGATCACCCAGACGCCGGACGGCGAGCCGGTGAAGATTGCCACCTGGTTCTTCACCCATGCGCACGGCGACCATGTGCGCTTGGCGGCCGATGTGCTGAACGAATATCACGATGTCATCGATTTAGAGTCGGTCACCTACAATTTCCCCTCGTATCAGGTGCTGAGCAGCGGCTATGACGACAACACCTTCACTCTCAAAAATGCGATCAACACCCACTATCCCGATGTGGTCTATCACAAGCTCCACACCGGCGAACGCCTTGTCATGGCGGGCGTGACGCTCGATGTGGTCTTCACGCACGAAGACGCGGTAAGCCCCGCCGGCACATCGCTCATCAGCGATTTCAACGCCACTTCTACCGTACTCAAGATCACCATGGACAACAAGACCCTGATGCTTTTGGGCGATATCTCCGATGTCTCCCAGACCGCCATCATGTCCGCCCGCTCCAAGGCGTATCTGAAGTGCGACATGGTGCAGGTGGCGCATCACGGCTTCAACTATCTCAACGAACTCTATGCCGCCATCGATGCCGACATCGCGCTCTTTCCGCAGTCTTGGTTCTATGTGGCAGACCCGAATAACGGGCAAAGCAATCTCGGGAAGTATCAATATCTCATGAAGATCGTCGACCGCGCCTATTTCGCCCACAAGTACACGACCAAACTCTGGGTGGATGCTTCCGGCAAGATTCAAGCCGAAAACCTCCCGCGCTATGATGCGCAGTGATTGTCCGTGGGGGTCTTCTTGAAAGAAGACCCCCACACCCCCAAGAACTTTTCAAAAGGGAAAAAAGGGGCTTGACAGCAAGACGCCCACGGCGGAAACCGTTCCGCCGTGGGCGTCTTATTTGCACTCATAAATCCAGCCTCTACGGGGCAGGGGCGCGGGGTTAGTCTCGGTTGAGTTCGGAACCTTTTTTCAAAATCTCTGCCGCTTCGGCAGGATTGGAAACATCGACCGCTTGAGTACCATCGTACCAACCGTTCGGATTTTTAAACTCCGCCCGGACAAGGGCATTACAGAGAAAGAAGGCTTGATCGCCGATTTCCGTCACGCTATCGGGAATGATGACACTTGTCAGGTTTGTGTGTCCGCAAAAGGCAAATGTACCGATGGCGGTTACGCTTCCATCGTCGGGAATGGTACTGTTTTGACAGCCAAAAATCAGTTTTTTGCTTTTTGTTTCGATGAGACAATTTCCCGCACTGTGATACACTGGATTGTCTGCCGCCACCTCGATGCTTGTAAGGCCACAATCGATAAAAGGATTCAATTCAATTTTCGTGATATTTTTCGGAATTGTAATGCTTGTAAGACCTGTGCAGCCCGCAAAGGCGTTATCCCCGATGGCGGTTACACTGTCATCGTCGGGAATGACACTGTTTTGAAGGCCAGCAAGAATTGTTTTTTTCTTTGTGTCAATCAGGCAATTTCCCGCACTGTGATACACTGGATTGTCTACCGCCACCTCGATGCTCGTAAGGCTTGAGCAGCAGCCAAAAGCAGCTTCGCCAATGGATGTCACGCCATCAGGAATGGTGATGCTCGTAAGGCTTGAGCATTCCCCAAAGGCAGCTTCGCCAATGGTCGTAACGCTATCGGGAATGGTGATATTCGTAAGGTTTGTGCAACCAAAAAAGGCACCGTCGCCAATGGTTGTCACGCTATCGGGAATGGTGATACTTTTAAGGTTTGAGCAACCTTCAAAAGCAGATCGACTTAATTCGGTGACCGACACATCTTGATAAACCGAAGGAATGATGATTTCCGTGGCATCCTTGGCACTGCCAATTCCTTTTACGATGGCGTGGCTACCGTCTTTACTTGCTTCGATTTGCAGCCCTTCCGTTGGCGTTGGTTCCGCCGGTTCGCTCGTTGTGGTCGAGGCAGGCTCGTCGGAAGTCGTTCCCGCCGGTTCGCCCGCTGTGGTCGAGGCGGACTCGCCGGAAGTGGTCGAGGCGGTTCCGCTTGGCGTTGTGATTGCGGCATTCCCGCACGCGGAGAAGGACGCCGCTACCCCGGCGACCAACAGCGCGATTGTCAAAAAGAGAATTAAAATCTTTTTCATAAAACCTCCAAAACATAACGATTCGCCGCTTGTGATTTCAAGCGGCATTTCTTTCTCTTTGATTCTACCATAAGAAAATAAAAAATCAATACTTTTGGGATTTTTGGTTTGTTAAGATTACAATTTTCCATCGGCGCGTTGGCGTATCACGGGGTTTGGTCGTTTTTCTGATAAAGGAAAGAACCGCTTTTCAAAAATTCCGCCGCCATGGCGGGGTTGGAAACATCGATGGTTTGGCCGCCACGGTGCCAACCGTCCGTATTTTTAAATTCCGCCCGGGCAAGAGCCTCACAGCCGAAAGCAAAAGAATCGATGATGGCAACGCTTTCGGGAATCGTGATGCTCGCAAGACCGGCGCAGCCGTAAAAGGCGCTTTTGCCGATGGTCGCAACGCCGTCGGGCAGGGCGACGCTTGTAAGACCGACACAGCGGCAAAAGGCGTAATCGCCGATGGCGGTTACGCCGCCGTCGGGCAGGGTGATGCTTGAAAGGCCGGCGCAGTTTTCAAAAGCGTGTTCGCCAACGGCAGAAACGCCCTGGGGAATCGCGATGCCCGTAAGGCGCGCGCAGCCCGCGAAGGCGTATGCGCCGATGGCGGTTACGCTGCCGTCGTCAGGAATGACGCTGTTTTGACCGCCGGAAACCAGCGTTTTGCTTTCTGTCTCGATGAGGCAATTGCCCGCGCTGTGATATACCGGATTGTCCGCCGCCACCTCGATGCTTGTCAGGTTACAGCCGACAAAGGGATTGCCTTCCATTTGCGTGACGCTTTTGGGAATCGTGACGCTCGAAAGGCTTGTGCAGTCGGCAAAGGTGTCTTTTTCGACGGTCGCGACGCCATCGGGCAGGACGATGCCCGCAAGGCGGGTACAGCCGCCAAAGGCGTGGCCGCCAATGGCCGTAACGCTTTCGGGAAGAAGGATGCCCGCAAGGCTTGTGCAGCCGGCAAAAGCATCTTCGCCAATGGCCGTCACACCCTCGGGCAGGGTAACGCCGGTAAGGGCGGAGCAGCCGTAAAAGGCGGCTCTGCCAACAGTCGTTACCTTGTCGGGCAGGGTGATGGCCGCAAGGCGGGTACATTTCCAAAAAGCGCCGTCGCCAATGGTCGCGACACTTTCGGGCAGGGTGATGCTTTCAAGGTTTGTGCAGTTGGCGCAGGCGCCGTCGCCAATGACCGTAACCGGCACGCCTTGATAAACCGAGGGCAGGGTGATTTCCCTGTCATTTTTTGCGCCGCCGATTTCTTTGACAATGGCATGGCTGCCGTCTTCGCTCACTTCGATGACAAGCCCTTCCATCGGCGTTTTCGTCCCGCACGCGGAGAGGCACACCGCGACCCCGGCGGTCAACAGCGTGACCGCCAAACAGAAAAGCAACAGTTTTTTCATAAAACCCCCGAAAGATAACGATTGCCGCGCTTTTGTTCCAAGCAACATGATTTCTATCATAATTTTATCATGAAAAAGGCAAAAGTCAATCCTTTTTAAAAATTGCGTATCAAATTGTTCCCCCGGCGCCGGCATGTCGCGGCACTTGTCCATAAAAAATCCGCCCCTGTGGCCGCACAAGCCTTGTGCAACCGCCGGGGCGGGGAAAGGGCAATGGGTCAGCGCCGGGACATGCCGGAACCTTCTTTCAAAATCTCTGCTGCTTCGGCAGGGTTGGAAACATTTGTCGACCAGCCGTTCGGATTTTCAAATTTCGCTCGGATAAGAGCATTACAGTAAAAGAAGGCTTGAAGGCCAATTTCCGTCACGCTATCGGGAATGGTGACGCTCGTAAGGCTTGAACAGCCGAAAAAGGCTCTTTTGCCAATGGTCGTCACGCTATTGGGAATGGTGACATTCGAAAGGCTTGAGCAGCCAACGAAGGCACTCCCGCCAATGGTCGTAACGCTTTCGGGAATGGTGATACTCGTAAGGCTTGAGCAACCGGAAAAGGCGTAATAGCCAATGGTCGTAACGCTATCGGGAATGGTGATACTTGTAAGGCTTGAGCAGCCGTAAAAGGCGTAATTGCCAATGGTCGTAACGCTATCAGGAATGGTGATGCTTTTAAGGCTTGAGCAGTCGCGAAAGGCTTCACCGCCAATGGTCGTAACGCCATTGGGAATGGTAATGCTTGTAAGGCTTGAGCAGTAGGCAAAGGCGTGATCGCCAATGGTTGTAACGCTATCGGGAATGTTGATGCTCGTAAGGCTGTAGCAGCCGGAAAAGGCGCTATAGTCAATGGTCGTAACGCTTTCGGGAATGGTGATGCTCGTAAGGCTTGAGCAACCGGAAAAGGCGCGTTCGCCAATGGTCGTTACGCTATTGGAAATGGTGACACTTGTAAAGTGTCCGTTGCGAAAGGCATTATCTCCAATGATCGTGACCGGCACGCCTTGGTAAACCGAAGGAATGATAATTTCCGTGGCGTCCTCGGCACTGCCAATGCCCACCACGATGGCGTGGCTGCCGTCTTCGCTCACTTCGATTGCCAGCCCCTCGGTCGGTTTAGCGCCGCAGACGGTGCAGACATCGTTTTGCATGGTATGAGCCGATTTCGGAATTACGCGTGTTTCTTTTTCTTTACATTCG
>CANQXN010000055.1 GCA_947627815.1 uncultured Clostridia bacterium
AGCGGGTATCTTTTGTCCAACTGGGTGTTCACGCAAAAAAGAAAATACAGACGCGGCGAGCTGTCGGAACACCAGATCCAGATGCTTGACGGCATCGGCTTCCCCTGGACAGCCCCCTCCGCTTGGGACAGAGGATATCGGTATGCGAAGGCGTATTACCGGGAACACGGCAATCTCTTGATGAAGCGGCATTATAAAACCGATGACGGCTATGGCTTGGGCGTGTGGGTGTATCAATGCCGACTTGCTTATCACAGCGACAAAAGAAACGGACTTACACAGGAACAGATCCGGATGCTTGATGACATTGGCATGGTCTGGCAGCTGGAAAGCACCAAGTATTTAAGTTCAAAGGCGGAAAATAAAGCAACGAAAAAAGTCCTTCCGAAAACCGCGCGAGAGAAAAAATCCCCCGCGCAGCCGCCGAATCCTTGGGATGTCAGCTTCGCCAACGCAAAGGCATATTACGAAAAGCACGGCAGCGTTGTCGACATCAAACCCCGGGACGAGAAGGAGAAAAAACTGGCGAACTGGCTTCACGTCCAGAGAAAATTCTATCGGATGGGGTACTTGATTCCCAGTCAGATCGAACAGCTCGCGTCCATCGGTGTGACGGAAAAATGGCTGATGCCGCAGCCGACGCCTTTTGAAAAAGGATATATCAAAGCGGTTGCCTATTACAAAAAGCATGGGAATTTGAACTTCGGCACAAACGCCCAGACGGATGACGGCTTCTGGATCGGCGCGTGGGCGGATAAGATCCGCAAGAAAAGAGATATACTCACCCCCGAACAAATTCAAAAGCTCGACGCGATCGGTTTTGTCTGGGAGCCTGCCGACCCTTGGGAAGAACAGTTCAAAAAAGCGGAAGCGTACTATCAGAACCACGGAGAATTGCCGTTGGAGCCGAAGCAATGTAAAAATGCCGAAGAGCGGCATTTGTGTCAATGGCTTCGCCGTCAGTTGCTTCGCAAAAACGATGGGAAAATGCCGCAGGGACAGATCGACCGATTAAGCGCTGTCGGGATGGATTGGCTGAATACCAACGAACGGCTTTGGGAGCGCGGCTTTTCCCGCGCCAAGGCATACCGCGAAGCCAACGGGAATCTTGATGTGATTGTCAGCTATGTGTGCGAAGACGGCTATCCCTTGGGAGAATGGCTGCACAGTCAGAGGACGCACAAAAACAAAATGCCGCAGGAAAAACGGCAGGCGCTGATCGCCATGGGTGCTCGGGGAATGGACTGAAATATATCCCGGAGAGAAAGTCTGTCGATTTTCAAGGTTGATTTGGCAGTCAGGCGATTGGTACAACGACAGCGCGGCAACCGACAAAAAGTGAAAACAAGCAAAGCCGTCGGGCATCAGGCGAAACGGCTTGAACAAATTGGCGCGGTTTGGAAAGAAGTACCGTAAGCAAAACAACGATTAAAATCCTTGGATCAAGTGAGGCGCATGATAGTGAGACACAGAAAAGAAATTGAATATTGCGTTATTTGTCATAAACCGACAAAGTATACGAAAGATATCCCGATTGATGAGCGGCAACATTATGTTGAGGGCGCGGGACAGTTATGCGGGAAGTGTTTTGTGGAAATCTATGTCCGCAAGCGTGATGAAACCGCTTCATGGCTGTAAAAAAAGACAAAGGCAGAGTAAATGCAATGAATCCCTTAAAAAGCAAAGAAATAGACGAGTATGTTATTACAGTAGTAGCTGATCGGGAACAGCTCGTTGAATCCCCGATTCCCGAGAAAACCGCGACAGAAAAAACGGATACGAAAGAAAAAGTCATCCTTCCGTTTCAAAAGGACAAGGAATATTATGTGGAGCCGCTCGGCGAGATACCGAAAAAGCGGGTATATTCTTTCTTTAAAAGATTATTTGACATTGTCGTTTCGGCTTGCGCCCTGATCGTGCTTGCCATACCGATGGCTATTGTCGCCCTGATCGTTCGGCTCAGCTCTCCTGGTCCCGTGTTTTATCGTCAGGAACGCTTAGGACTCAACGGTAAAAAGTTTTATGTGGTGAAGTATCGCTCGATGTATGTTGACGCCGAAAAAAGAGGAGTTCAGTGGTCAAATGGGGACGATGATCCGAGAATCGTTCCCAAACTCCGCTGGATTCGCAAATGCCGTGTAGACGAGTTGCCCCAGCTATGGGCATGTTTTACGGGGAAAATGAGTCTGATCGGTCCGAGACCCGAGCGCGAATGTTTTTATGATGAATTTGAAACCTACATACACGGCTTCCGCGAAAGGCTGAAAGTGAAACCGGGCTTGACAGGGCTTGCGCAAGTCAACGGCGGATATGACCTGAAACCCGAAGAAAAAATAGTCTATGATGTGGACTATATAAAAAGGCGCTCGATATTTTTGGACATTAAAATCCTGCTGAAAACCGTCGCGGTTGTCTTCAGCCATGAGGGGGCGAAGTGATATGATAGGATTTCTGCTTTAATCAGCGTTTATTGCAATGAAAAAAAGCGGATGATGTGAGAATGGGCGATATGATAAAGAAGCGATTATGAAGGAACCGAAAGATTTAAACGGTACGAAGAAATACTAAAGGGTAAGGCGGAGATTATTATACTAAGAAAGTAAGTAGTGAGAAAATAAGAAACGAAATCATGTCAGTAATAGTTAATAAAGAATGAAAGAAAATTCTAATGAAAGAAAAAATAGCTTTTATACTTAAGCATAATTTAATTGTTCAAAGAATTTACAGAGTCGTTCTCGGTACTTTATTTAGATTGCTCGGCTTTTTTGTTAAAACTGATAACAAGTTGGTGCTTTTTTCCTCATTTGCGGGCAAAAATTTTAACGACAGTCCGAAGGCAATTTACGATTATATGTGTTCTCGCCCGGAGTTCCAGTCGTATCGGATGGTATGGGCGTTTACCGATCCGGCGCGTTTCCCCAATCTTGATACAGTAAAAATAGACACCATGGCTTATTTTCTCCTCGCAATGAAAGCCAAATATTGGATCACGAATGTGAATATTGAACGGGGACTGCATTTCAAGAAAAAAAGTACGGTTTACTTAAACACATGGCACGGAATCGCCTTAAAACTAATCGGAAATGACTGCCCCGGACGAAAGGACTATGATTTTAGCAACATGGATTTCCTTGTCGTATCCGGAGATTATGATGAAAGCGTATTCCAAAGCGCTTTTCGTGCAAAGAAAAACAGTTTTCTTCGCTGTGGAATGCCTCGCAATGATATTCTGTGGAACCCACCCCTGGATAAGGCGGCGGAATTGAGACAAAAACTTCATCTTCCGCTTGATAAAAAGGTGATTCTGTATGCCCCCACATGGAGGGAGAGTAGCGACGGCGGAAAAACCTATGCGATAGCCCCTCCAATCGATTTGAAAAAGTGGGAAACGCGCCTTGGCGAAAAATATATTGTCTTGTTTCGCGCACACCTTTTTACCACACAGGTGATGGGCATTCAGTATAACGATTTTGTCAGGGATGCTTCCGAATACCCGGATATCAATGAATTGATGCTGATTTCCGATATTCTTTTAACGGATTATTCTTCTGCCGCGTTTGATTATGCTATTTTGGAGCGTCCGATCCTCACCTTCGCGTATGATTACGAAACCTATCTGGCGGAGCGGGGAACCTATTTTAATATGGACGATGTTTATCCGAGCAAGGCTTGCCGAAGTGAAGATGAACTGCTTGAGAGAATTCTGACCTTGGATTATGAGGACGAATGCAAAAAGACGGCGCAATTCCGTCAAAAATTCGTCCAATACGGCGGTCATGGAGCCAAAACCTGTGTCGAAGCGGTTTTTGAACCAAAAGAAATCAGTAAACGGTGAAAAAAGGAAAACACAATGAAGATATTAATGGTGACAAACAAAGTTCGCACCTATGCTTTGGGCTTTCAAAATTCAATTAATCCGTTGAGGAGTCTCGGCCACGAAATTGTGTGGGCTGCAGATTTCTCTCATTTTAATGGCGATATATCAAAAATTCCTTGCAAAACTTATCAAATAAGCATAAATACCTCTCCGCTGAAACCGTGCAACATAAAAGCTCTCCGGCAGCTTCTAAAAATTATTAAGGACGAAGGCATTGATGCGGTTGTTTGTAGCACCCCGATAGGGGGGCTTTTGGCGAGAATTGCCGCTAAAATAAAAGGAATTCGGCCGGTTATATATGCCGCTCATGGCTTTAAATTCTGTACTGGCGCTCCACTTATAAACAGAACATTATATAAACTTGAAGAAGTTTTGCTGGCACACTGGACCGATGTACTTATTACAATTACAGATGAGGACTATGCGGCCGCACAGAAGTTCAAGATTCGGGGCCAGGGTAAGCCATATCTTGTTCACGGTGCAGGGGTCAAAACAGGCGTTAAGGTCGAAAAATCAAGAGAAGAAAAGCGTAAAGAACTTGGCATACCAGAAGACGCTTTTGTGATTGTGTCGGCGGGGGATATAGTAAAAAGCAACAACAACAAGGTAATCATAAAGGCTCTTGCTGAAATAAAAGATTCCGAGATTTATTATATCAATTGTGGCGAAGGGAACAAAAAAGCGAAATGGATCAAGTTGTCAGAGAAGCTCGGATTGTCGAATAATGTTCGCTTTTTAGGATATCGAACGGATATGGCCGAGATAATGAATTGCTCTGATATTTTGGCAAAGACCTCGTTGATGGAAGGTGTTCCAAGGGTAATACTTGAGGCTATGGATTTGGGTTTGGCATGTATCGGCTCTAAGACAAGGGGGATAACCGACCTTTTGGGAAATAACGAGGGCGGTATTCTATGCTATAGAAAAGATTATAAAGGGTTTGCCGAGGCGATAAAAAGGCTCAAAGAAACCCCGGAGCTTAGAAAAAAGATGGGTGAAAGAAATCGAATGATGGTTAGCGACTATTCAGCAGAGCAAGTCAGCGGCGAGCTCTATCAAATTTACAGTAAAACACTAAGGAACAAAGGAGAATAAATATGAAAATTTTAGCAGTAGGCGCGCACCTTGATGACATAGAAATCGCCTGTGGTGGTACTCTGGCGAAGGCGATTATAAGCGGCCATCATGTTAAAGTTTTGATAATGAGCAAATCTGGTTATACCAACATTTCCGGGAAGGTTCAACGCTCAGATGATGTTGCGGTGCGGGAGGGCATGAACGCGCTGCACAAGCTCGGAGTGCAGGATGTAGAGATACTTGACTTCCCGACAAAGGATATTCCTTTTCGCTCCGATGTTGTTAACGCAATCGATGTCTGCATAAACGAATACAAGCCTGATGTCATCTTCACTCATCACCCGTTTGATACACATCAGGCGCATGTCGGAGTGAGTCAATCGACGATTGCCGCCGCAAGAAGAAAGAATACTGTTTTCTTCTATGAACCGATTACTCCCTCGGGACGCTCTTATGTTGCGTTCAAACCGCAGTTATATGTCGATATTGAAAGCACCATCGATATGAAAATTGCTTCACTGCGTGAACACAAATCCGAGTACAGCAAATTCGGCGCCGAAGATTGGATTATAGGCTTACATAGTCGATGCGGATTTCGCGGATATGAAATCGGGAAAAAGTATGCGGAAGCTTTTGAAATCATGAGGTTAGAGATGTCGTTTGATGAAAACTGTAACATTGTATGACAACGGCAAATAATGTTTACATTTTTAAGGAGTTTTTCAAAATATGAATAGCGTTACGGTTTTAATAACCGCGGCAGGAAACGCTTATATGCCCGGTACATGCAAAAGCATAAAAGAAAACGGCGAAAGACAGATTCGCCTTATCGGCGCAGACATGAAAAAGGACGATACCATTCTGCAGATGTGCGACATGTATTATCCGGTGCCTCGCGCCGACAGTCCGGATTATGTTGATTCGTTACTTGATGTTTGTCAAAAAGAACATGTGGAAGTTCTGTTGCCGGTAATGTCGGCCGAAATAGAAAAACTTTCTGAAAATAAAGAAAGATTCAAAAGAATAGGAACTATTGTCTCTGTCTCCGAATTGAAGCAGTTAAAAATAGCGAATAACAAGTTGGCGTTACTTGATTATCTTGAAAAAGAAAATTTCCCTTTTCCGCAACACATGATGATAAACAGTTTTGACGATATAGATAAGGCTATAACAGAACTTGGCTCGCCCTGCGTTTTCAAGATGAACGAAGGGAGCGGTTCAAGAGGAATGAGAATCATTGACCCTACAAAGTCAAGACTTGATGTATTTCTTCATGAAAAGCCAAATTCTGTATATACCACGGTTAAGGATTTTAAAGAAATGCTTAGCGAGAGCGAAATTCCGCCGATGCACGCGATGGAATATCTGCCGGGGAAAGAATATACCGTTGATATTCTGGCAAACCAAGGAAAAGTGCTTTACAGTCTTTGCAGGAGAGGATTGAACATACAAAGTTCGATAATTTTGGACGGAATTGTAGAGTATAAACCGGAAATAACGGAGATGTGTTCAAAAGTTGTTTCAAAGCTCGGGCTTCACGGCAATATAGGTTTTGATATTAAGGAAAGGGAAGACGGAACGCCAATAATAATAGAGTGTAATCCGCGCATTACAGCGGGTGTTTCAGAGTTTACGGCATCTGGAGTCAATTTGCTCTATTTTTGTATAAAAATGCATCTTGACGAAGTTGTTCCGCACATTGAACCCCAATACGGCGTTGTGATGCGGAGAAGATATACAGAGATGTTTTGCAATTGAAGTCGGTCATTATCATTGCTTTGAAGCATATTTCACGCTGAATAGATACCGGTTTTAAGGATGCTATTATTACGCAAAGATGATTTATCATTATGATTTCGTAGCTTCGTAATGACTTTATAGGGATTTCGGGAGGAAAATGATTATGGGACCGGCGGTAGTATGTAACTATATAGGGAAAAAAGGCGGCGGTTCGCTATACGCATATGAAATGACCAAAGGCTTGGTGCAAAATGGCGTCAAGGTTATCGCTATCATTCCTGAGAATATCGAGAATATGAAAATGTGGGCTACACTACCCGGCTGTCAACTTGTGAAAATTAAAGGATATAAAGATAATTATTTTAGTTTTTTCTGTGCTTTTTTTCGTACACTTTTCGTGGAGAGGCGTAAAATCAAAAAAGCATGTAAAGGAATCGATATTAGTAGCGTCTATATACCGATGATTCAACCGCTTTCATTGATGATAAACAGTTGCTTCAAAAAAAAGAAGTGCATCGTTACCTTGCATGATCCCATTCCGCACAAGGGGGCTGGAAGGATATCCACATTTATTGGCAAAAGAACGGCCGTGAAGGCGGATGATATTATTGTTTTAAGTGAAAAATTTTTGAATTTTACAGCCAAATATTATAGGCATGATCTGCGGAGAGTTCATGTAATACCACATGGTATTTTTGATTATTATAAAAATGTTTATGATAGTGACTTGAAATATAAATATGACACAGAAAAAATAAATTTTCTGTTTTTTGGTAGAATTACGCCATACAAAGGATTAGATGTTTTGGCAGAGGCTTATGAAAAATTATCGCATGAATATCCTAATATTGCACTAACTGTGGTAGGAAATGGGGATTTTTCCCCATATGAAAAAACATACGCTGATTTGAAAAATGTAACAGTTATTAATCGCTGGATTAGAGATGAAGAAGTATATGGTTACTTTGAAGATAAAAATGTCGTCACGGTCTTACCGTATATTGAAGCTACTCAGTCTGGTGTTATTCCTGTCGCGATGGCCTGTGAATCAATGGTTATTTGTACAGATTGTGGCGGTTTATCTGAGCAAGTAGAGGACGGTGTGACTGGCAAGTTAGTCGCGTCAGGGGATGCGGATGAATTTTATAAGGCCATGAAAAATGTAGTCGAAAAAGGAATAGATCAACAAATTATTGAAAATGCCAAAAAACATGTTGAAGATCTTTCGTGGAGTAAACTGGCCATGCAATTATATAACATAATTGAAAAGTAGGATGTTTTACATGAAATTACTCATTTATGAAGCCAATTCCGGTTTTACATCATATACCAAACCTTTAGCTAATGCCATAAGTGAAAAAAAAGATATCTCCGTTTCTTTGATGACCACAAAAGATAATAAGGAGCTTGAAGGACTATTCTCTTGCGTGAATATTTTGCGTGAGCTTGATGCATATAAAGCTAAGTTAAAACATGGAACATTTTGTTGGTTAATAGATAGAATGGTGGTTTCATGGCGAAATATTGTTCATCGAAATCGTCTTGTTGCAAGGTCGGATTATGATGTGATACTTGTAGAATTTACAATGCCGATTATTGATCAATTTTATTTTAAAAAACTACGAAGAAAATCAAAAGTAATCCTTACTGTGCATGATGTTATTCCTCCTAATAAATCTCGTTTCTGGTCGATGAAATCGTTAAGAAAACTTTACCAATTTGCCGATCACCTTATTGTTCACTCTCAAGAAAACAAGAATGAATTGGTCCATAGATTTCAAATTTCGGACAACAAAATTAGCATCATACATCACGGTGTTAATTCTAATAAAACAATATTGAATAAAAATGAGTGCAGAAAAAAGCTTAATATCAACGAAAAAGAGAATGTGATTTTGTTTTATGGTAGTATTCGACCGCAAAAAGGGCTGGATAATTTAATTCGAGCGCTGGATGGGATTGAATGTACTCTCGTGATTGCGGGAGCATTACCGCACGGAGAAAGTTTCGCTTTTTATGAACAGTTAATTTCCGAACATAAGATAAAAACAATCAAGATGATTGAGTATATAAGTGATGAAATGACAGATGTTTTATATGCTGCCGCCGACATTGTTGCCCTTCCGTATAAGTACTTCTTTTCTCAGAGCGGTGTGTTTATGCAAGCAATACAGTATCGTAAGCTTATTGTTGCGTCAGATGTCAGCAGTTTTTCTTCCTATGTGAATAAATATGCATTGGGGCGCGTGTGTGAACCGGACGATGTGGCTTCGCTTCAGTCAACCATAAATGAAGTGATTCAAAAGAAAGACTTGTTATATGAGAACGCAAAGTTTGATATAGCGATAAACGAGAATTCTTGGGCAATGGCGGCAGAGATGCATATTTCTCTTATGCATGATATTTTAAATATAGACAATCTCGAGTGGTAAGACCATATGGACGCAGTATTTTATAATCAGTCTTGAGAATTCTATCAATAAGTATATAAATTTTTGGGGAGATATGGAACCGTGGATTCAGTTAGCAAAATAACATTTAGCAAGCTTATACAATATTGTTCTCTTTTTTTCTTGCTATGCTATATTTTCTTTTGGGATACAAAATTTATACAAAGCCGAATTGTACTTATTGTACTATTGGCACTATGTATAATGAATATTGTTCTTCACAAAAAAATCTTCATTTCAACTCCGGCTAAAGGGTGGCTGGCCGTTTTGCTTTGTACTCTTTTAGGTGTGGCGGGTTCCGGAGAATCATATGCGACAAGAATTTGTTTACAGCTTTTTATATGCTTCGCTATATTTTTGGCATTTTCTTTTGGTGAGCTGTCATATAAAACGATAGTTCGACTTTTTATTATACTATGTTCCTTTTATTGTGCGGGACTTTTTCTACATACTATTAATCCCCACTTTGTTGACACAATAAATGAATCTATATTAGCGTCTGCAGCATATTCCACATATCAAGAGCTTTCTTCATATTCTTATTATACAGGATTTTCCGGGTTCAATTGTATGTCCGCGTTATTTGCGGCGCTGTTATCCGGCATTTATTTAAGTAAGCTGTTTTTTGAAAAAAAATTATTATTAAAAAAGTGCGTGTATGTTGGCATCATATTAATTGGAATTATTGCTACAATTATAGCGCAAAAAAGAGGTGTGTTTATCGCTTGTGCTACGGCGATCATAATAATGTTGTTAATAACTTTTGCCAACAAAAAGAACGCAAAAAAATTTTTGGTTGCAATACTGTTGTTGGCGATTTTCATGGTGTCGATATATTATTTTTTGCAAACTAATGCGTCTGGAGAACAGTTTTTACGAAGATTTATGGAGAGCGATGATATATCCAGCGGAAGATTTGATATTTATTTGTCCTTGCTCTCAGAATCTAAAAATACATTTGTTTTCGGTAAAGGAACCGGCGCCTCACAAGCATTGTTCAATATGGGTGCGCACAATATATATCTTCAGGTATATTTTGACCACGGTATGATAGGCCTTTTTGTATATTTGTTTTGGTTTGTATTTAACTTAATATATACAGTAAAATTGTTTAAAAATAATACTAATATAGCGATTGTCAGACAAATGCTCTTTATTTCATTGTAT
>CANQXN010000056.1 GCA_947627815.1 uncultured Clostridia bacterium
CTCCCCAATGCCATACCATTCGCAGGGTTTCTTTTTTTGATCAATGATGGGTCATATCAATTGACATCACAAATCTTGTTTTCGCGGTTTTTTTCAAAATGACTTGCTTTTTTCCGGCGTTTTGATTATAATAGGCTTGTTTGTTTTTATTTTTGGGAAGTTGGTGAGTTTTCTTTTGACTGCGAAAAATATTCGAGCCAACCTTGTGCTTTTGTTTGTCGCCGTTGTATGGGGGTTTGCTTTTGTCGCACAGGTACAGGCTTCTTCGATCGGTTCTTTTTTATATAACGGTATTCGCTATATGCTTGGCGCCTTGGTTCTGATCCCCGTGGTGATCCTCGTTGAAAGAAAAAAGATCACATGGTCGGTTTTGGCCTATACACTGCGCGGCAGTTTTCTTTGCAGTCTGATCATGTTTTTTGCGGTCAATCTTCAACAGTACGGTATTTTGTATAATCAGAATGCCGGTAAAGCCGGCTTTATTACCGGCTTATACATTGTATTTGTTCCAATTGCAAGTATTTTTATCAAAAAAGAAGGAAAAAACACCGCTTTTACATGGATTTCTGCCATCATAGCGCTTGTTGGTCTTTTTCTTGTCAGCATTCCTTCGATCCATGCCTTTTCCGTTCAAGGGTTAATTGGTGACGGCCTTGTTTTAATCGGCGCTTTTTTCTGGACGGCGCATATTCTTCTGACAGATCGGTATGCCAAAGAAATTTGCCCTCTTCTGTTCGCTTTCTTACAATTTGCCTGTTGCGGTTTTTTGTGCTTGATTGTCGCTCTGTTTGTCGATGAAATTTCCTGGTCGGTCATTCGGGAAGCCGGGCTGCCGATCCTATACGGAGGTCTTGTTTCGGTTGGCCTTGGGTATACGCTTCAGATACTGGGACAGCGGGATGCCAAACCGACACTGGCGGCTATTACCTTATCCTGCGAGGCGGTCTTCGCCGCCATCGGCGGCGCGCTAATTTTACATGAAACGATGACGGTACGCCAATTGATCGGTACTGTTTTGATGTTAACCGCGATTTTTCTTGCGCAGTACCGGCCGCGTGAAAAAGAAAAAACGGTCTCTTTTCCACCATCGGACAACGATCATAAAAAGGTATAAAATCCAAAAGCAGAAGCTGTTGCAATCAAGCGACAGCCTCTGCTTTTATTTTAATCAAAATATCCCTTTTCACAGAGCAGTTCCGCGATCAGCACCGCGCCACCGGCGGCGCCGCGCAAGGTATTATGAGAGAGTCCGACAAATTTATAATCAAACACACTGTCTTCTCTCAATCGACCCAGCGTAATGCCCATGCCGTTATACAGATCGCGGTCCAGTTTGACCTGCGGACGGTTATCTTCTTCAAAATAGGTCACAAATTGAGCAGGTGCGGATGGCAGATGCAGTTTTTGAGGTGCGCCTTCATAGTTTTTCCAAGCGGAAAGAATCTCCTCTTTGGCCGGCTTTTCCGCAAATGTAACAAAGACGGCACTGGTATGGCCATCGGTAACAGGCACGCGGATACATTGTGTCGTGATACACGGTTTTTCCGCCTTGACAATGATGCCGTTTTCAACACTTCCCCAGATTTTCAAGGGTTCTTGCTCGCTTTTTTCCTCTTCCCCGCTGATATAGGGGATCACATTGTCTATCATTTCCGGCCATTCGCGAAAGGTTTTTCCCGCGCCGGAAATCGCTTGATAGGTGGTGGCCACAACAGTTTGCGGACGGAATTTTAAAAGCGGAGAAAGCGCCGGCACATAGCTTTGAATGGAACAGTTCGGCTTGACGGCAATGAAGCCTTTTTTCGTGCCAAGCCGCGCCCGTTGACTTTCAATGACGGCCAGATGGCTATCGTTGACCTCCGGGATTACCATAGGAACATCCGGCGTCCAGCGGTTGGCGCTATTGTTGGAAACGACCGGCACCTCGGCTTTGGCATATGCCTCCTCCAACGCCTTGATCTCTTCTTTTTTCATGTCTACGGCACAGAAAACAAAGTCCACTTGCGAAGCAATTTCGGCAATGTTGGCCGCATCCTGTACCTTCATAGCTTTGTATTTTTCAGGCATGGGACACGACAGTTTCCAACGCCCGTCAACGGCCTCTTCGTAAGTTTTTCCCGAGGATCGGGACGAGGCGGCCAATACGGCGACATCAAACCAAGGGTGGTGTTCCAGCAAAGTCAAGAAACGCTGTCCCACCATGCCGGTGGCGCCGATGACACCAACACGATATTTGCTTGTTTTTTTCATATCTGATGATTCCTCATGAACGCAAAGAATAATTTATTATATAGCCAGGGGCATAGTTTGTCAAGTAAAATTCCAAAAATGCTTGACAAAAAAATCCTGATAAATTATAATATAACATAATCGGGGTATTGGTGACTGATCCGATGTTCCGGCAGCGATATTGAGGAGAATGATACATGGCCAAAAGCATGACCGCCTATGGGCGTAGTACAGGCATGTCCGGCGGAAAAAGCGTTACGGTGGAAATCAAAAGCGTCAACAGCCGTTTTTTTGATCCCACGATTAAAATCACGAGAAATTATTCTTTTCTCGAAGAAAAAGTAAAATCCTATCTTCAAAGCAAAATCAGCCGTGGAAAAGTGGATGTTTGGATCGGCATCGAAGTGCTGGATACCGCCGGTTGCCGGATCTCCTTGGATCGAGGCTACGCCGAAAGTTATATTGGCGCCTTGGAAGAGCTGCGGGACACTTTTTCTTTGAAAGATGATATTACCGTGATGAGAGTGGCGGCAAACCGCGATCTTTTTGTAATATCACAGCCGGAAGAAGATATAGAGCTTATCTGGCAAGAGGTACTTCCCTTTCTGGACGAGGCGTTGGACGCCTTTTCCAAGAGCCGGGCGCAAGAAGGCGAAAATCTGGCAAACGATCTTTTGAAAAAGAAAAAGAATATTGAAAGCATTGTTTCCGAAATTGCCAAACGCAGTGAAGAATGTGTTGCCTCTTATCGGGAGAAATTGGAAGCCCGCATCCGCAAGATTTTAGAGCACTATGAAGTATCGGTAGACGAAAACAGGCTCTTGACCGAAACCGCCATTTTTGCCGACAAAATTGCCATTGACGAGGAGCTGGTGCGGCTCAAATCTCATTTTGAAGCTTTTGATCGTATCTTTACATCGGATGAACCGGTGGGTCGGAAACTTGATTTTCTGGTTCAGGAAATGAACCGCGAAACCAACACCATTGGCTCCAAATGCAGTGACAGCGAGATTGCCCATCGGGTGGTCGATATCAAGTGCGAGCTTGAAAAGATTCGGGAACAAATTCAGAATCTGGAGTAATACAGCCATATGAAACTTGTTGATGTTGGTTTTGGAAATTTTCTCAATGCCGACCGGATTCTTTCGCTGGCTTCTTTTGATTCGGCGCCCATCAAACGCCTTTCTCAGGATGCCAAAGAAGTGGGAAAAGCCATTGATGTCACCTGCGGCAAAAAATGCCGCACCGTCATTGTCATGGATTCCGGTCATGTCGTGCTTTCGGCGCAAGAGCCACGGAATTTGGCAGCCTCCTTTGCGTTGCAGACAGAGACTTCCCTTTGATCTTTTGATTCTCCGACAATAAAAAACAGGAATAAAACAGTTGACTTAAGTTAAAAGAAGGTGTTTTTTCTATGGAGCTTAATCAAAAAGGCATTCTGCTGGTCATTTCCGGTCCTTCCGGATGCGGCAAAGGCACTGTTGTTGCTCATCTGCTTGCCGACTACGAGCGTTATGCTCTTTCTGTCTCTCTGACCACGCGGAAAGCCCGTCATAATGAGATCGACGGATTCCATTATTATTTTGTTTCTGAAGAAGAATTTCAGGAAAATATCAAAAACGGAAATTTTTTAGAGTATACTTTCTACTGCGGTCATCATTACGGGACGCCCAAAGATCGCGTGAACGAGCTTTTGGATCAGGGGATCAATGTGATACTGGAAATTGAAACCGAGGGGGCGCTGAATGTCAAAAAAGCCTGTCCAGACGCAGTATTGATCATGATTCTTCCCCCATCTTTTCGTGTCCTTGAGCAAAGGCTTCGGGGACGGCATACCAATACCGAGGAAGATATTCATCGGCGTTTGGAAAGAACCAAGGAGGAATTGCTTCTTGTTCCCCAATATGATTATGTGGTTCTGAATCCGGACGACGGCGATGGGGACGCCGCTAAAACCATTACGGCGATTGTTGAAACAGCCCGGCACGAACAAAAACGCAATACCAACTTGCTCCGGGATTTTTATAAATGATCATAATATTTTTACTTAAAAATAAGAAAAAGAAAGGTGTTTTACTATGATTAAGCCCTCTATTGATGAACTCTCTCAAGGAAAATATAATCGGTATACTTTGGTGGTGGCGGCCGCTAAAGGCGCTCGCATCGTTACCGATGAATATGTGAAGCAGCGTGTGGAAGCGGAGGATCTTATTGCCCGCAAAGAAACGGATAAACCTTTGGCTGCCCTGATCGACCGCGATTATCTCAACGAAAAAGCCGTAAAAATTGCGATCCGTCGCCTCCATGACGGCTATTATACCATTACCAACGCGCCTGATCTTGACGGAACCATTCAAGAAGCGGAAGATTCGGAAAACTGATGTTTCTTTTTAGAAAAGCGCCGTGCCGCCCTTTTGCGCGAAGCAGGCGCTTTTCTATCATTCAAGTGAGGATTTTCAAAAGAAAGGACGGAAAAGCCGGAAATGATTCAAACGGTATCGGTGTATATTCTCAATGCGCCCAAACAGCTGGATCGTGCGTTTGATTATTATATTCCGGCTGACTTGTCAGGCAAGGTTGCCTGCGGCGACATCATTACCGTTCCTTTTGGCGGCGGCAACAGACATCGCGCCGCGCTTGTAGTCGGCATCAGTGAAGCAGAAAACACGGACAGGCTGAAGCCGATCATTTCCAAGGCCTCTGTTTTTCTTTCCGAAGAAGAATATAAACTTGTTTTCTTTCTCAAAGATCGTACTTTTTGTACCGTCAGTGACGCGGTACACACCATTTTGCCGCCGGCCGTGATTTCAAAGATCAACGAGAGCTACCAGATTACAGAAAAATCCATGACGGTAGAGACGGTGAATCACAAAGCGTTTTTGGTGTGGCAATATATCCGCGATACGGCGGATGTAACCGAGGGTATGCTGCGCCGTCATTTCGGAACAGAAGTCCAAGAGGTTCTCTCGTTTCTTTTGGAACATGAGTTTGTTCGGGTTTATTCCGAAGTCACAGCATCCAAAAATATCAAGAACATTGAATGGGTATCCTTGTCCTTCCCTGTCGCGGATTTGGATGCGGTTTTGAAAAAAAACAAAATCAGATCAGTTAATCAGCTTGAAATAATCAACTATATTGCAAAAAAAGGTACTGTTTCAACCGAAGAACTTCGTTCGGAACTCAATGTTCAGCCAAGACAGATCAAAGCGCTGGCCGAGCGCCGCCTCGTTTTGCTTTCCAAAGAAGTGTCTTATCGCAAACCGTATAAGGTGGGGTCGACACAAGCGCCGCCCCCCTTGAACGATTGCCAAAAGCAAGCGTATGACACGATTTTCTCGTATTTGAATACCGGCAAGCCGGAAGCGGTGCTTCTTCACGGCGTGACAGGCAGCGGAAAAACACGCGTTATTAAAGAAATGATCGACGCTGTGATTGCACAAGGCAAACAGATCATTTTCTTGGTTCCGGAGATTGCGCTGACACCGCAAACGGTTGCCATTTTTTGTTCTTATTACCATGACCGTGTAGCGGTTCTTCACTCTTCCCTTTCCGCAGGTGAAAAATATGATGCGTGGCGGCGGATCAGAAACGGTGAGGTGGATCTCTGCATCGGTACCCGTTCGGCCATTTTTGCCCCTTTTTCCCGGCTTGGTATGATTGTCATGGATGAAGAACACGAACACACCTATAAATCGGATCAAAGTCCGCGTTATCATGCTTTAGATGTTGCCCGTTACCGTGTGACATATCACAACGCCCTTTTGCTTCTTTCCTCTGCCACGCCATCGATTGACAGCTATTATAAGGCCAAAAGCGGATTATATCATTTGGTCGAGATGCCGGAACGGGCCACCGGACAGCCGCTGCCTGAAACCATCATTACCGATTTGCGCAGCGACGCTGCCGCAGGCAATACCTCGCCGGTCGGCCTGCTTTTGCAGGATGCTTTGAAGACATGTCTTTCCCGTCATGAACAGAGCATATTTTTCATTAACAGACGGGGATTTCATCATTTTCTGAACTGCCCGTCATGCGGCTATGTGATTACCTGTCCCCGTTGCAGTGTCTCTTTAACGCATCATATGCGACAGGGGAAAAATCAGCTTGTTTGTCATTATTGTGGGTATACACAGGATATTCCCGCCGCCTGCCCCTCGTGTGGCTCTGATTCGTTTGCTTTTATCGGGTTTGGCACGCAGCTTGTACAGGAAGCGTTGAACCGCGATTTTCCCGAGGCAACGGTCATGCGCATGGATGCCGATACGACCGGCAAAAAGCTTTCTTATGAAAAAATGCTGGAAGAATTTCGTTTGGGAGAGGCGGATATTCTTTTGGGAACCCAAATGGTCACCAAGGGGCATGACTTCCCCAATGTGACGCTGGTCGGCGTTCTTCTGGCGGATACTACCTTATATTTAGATGATTACCGCGCCAATGAGCGAACCTTCCAGCTGATTACCCAGGTGATTGGCCGGGCCGGGCGTTCAGAAAAACAGGGCCGCGCTATCATTCAGACCTATAATCCCGATCACCCCATGCTTTTATTGGCGGCGGCACAGGATTATGTGTCTTTTTATGAGGAAGAAATTGCCATGCGGCGGGCGCTGGTTTTTCCGCCCTTCTGCGATATGGTGCTGTTGGAATCGTCTTCCACAGATGAGATTTTTTTACAGAAAATCGTCATTGAGATGAGCAAACAGTTGAAAAAAAATCTCGATGGTCCGTATCAGGATGTCAAAGTTGTTGTTTTCGGCCCCTTTGAAGCGCCGATTTATAAGGTGAACGATATTTATCGGATGCGTTTTGTGATCAAGTGCAAAAATAACAAGCGAACCAGAGAAATGCTCCGAGATGTGTTAAACGATGCGATCCGACGCTTTGGCAACAAAGCATCTGTATATATTGATATGAATCCGAATAGCTTATAACAAATCAAAAACCATGATATTAAAGGAATAAAGAAATATGGCATTGTTGAAAATAGTTACTGAAGAAAATCCACTTCTGCGCAAAAAAAGCAAACCTGTCACCGAGATCAACGAGCGGATTCTCACGCTTCTGGACGATATGGCCGAAACCATGAGAAAAGCAGATGGCGTCGGACTGGCCGCTGTTCAGGTGGGTGTGTTGCGCCGCATTGTGGTAATCGAGACAGAACCCGGGCAACTGATTGAACTGATCAATCCGCGCATCATTGAGTCTTCCGGCAAACAGCGCAGTCAGGAAGGGTGCCTGTCGCTGCCGGGAAAGTGCGGCATTACCGAACGCCCGAAAAATGTCACCGTCGAGGCGATGGATCGGCATGGTCAGATTTTTACGATTTCCGGATCGGATCTTTTAGCGAAAGCTTTTTGCCACGAGATCGATCATTTGGATGGCATTCTCTATACAGACATTGCAAAACGGATGCTGACACGAGAGGAAATGGCCGCAGAAGCGGATGAGGAAGACTGATCGGCACAACCCGAAAACCAAGGAGGTGGACGAATGAGGATTTTATTTATGGGAACGCCGGATTTTGCCGTAAAGCCGCTTCAGGCACTGGCGGCGGCATATCATGTGGTGGCCGTTGTCACCCAGCCGGATAAACCACGGGGGCGGCACGGCACGCCAACGCCTTCCCCGGTCAAAGCGGCGGCCGGGGCATTGTCCATTCCTGTATATCAGCCGCAACGGCTCAAGGATAACGCCTTTCTTGAAGATCTGACATCGATCGATCCGGAAATGATTGTTGTGGCGGCCTACGGAAAAATTCTGCCGGCTTATGTGCTACAGTATCCCAAGTTTGGCTGTATCAATCTGCACGGTTCTCTTTTGCCCAAATATCGGGGAGCGGCGCCGATCCAACGCGCGATTATGAACGGCGAGTCTCTGACCGGCGTGACCACCATGCAAATGGCGGAGGGGCTGGATACCGGGGATATGCTGGAAAAAGCCGAAACCGTGATTGCCGAAGACGACAATTTCGAAACGGTTCATGACCGTTTATCCGAGATGGGTGCTTCCCTGCTGGTATCTACGATTCATAAGCTGGTTGAAGGCACTCTTGTGCCGCAAAAACAGGATGACGCGGAGGCGACATATGCGGCTAAAATTGAAGATGCCGACTGCGCGCTGGATTTTCAAAAAAGCGCTCAAGAGCTTTTCCATACGATTCGCGGGCTTTCCCCCTTTCCGCTGTCCTATTGTACCCATAAAAACAAAAGGCTGAAAATCCTGGATGCCCGGGCAATTTGTGAAGAAGCGCTGACAGAGACTCAACGGACGGCTCCTGTCGGCACGGTGCTTGACTGTTCCCACGGCGCTGTTCTGGTTCGCTGCGGGCGGGGCGCGCTTTCGGTTCTCAAAGTGCTGCCGGAAGGGAAAGGACGGATGTCCGCCGCTGATTTTATCAACGGACGGCAAATCACACCGGGTGACAGACTGTTGCCGGGATAATTTTTTGAGGAGACAGATTTTATGGATATTTTTATTTATTACGGTATTCTCCTTCTTTGTATGCTGATTTCGATCGGAGCGCAGATCCGCGTCAGCACCGCCTATGCGAAATACAGCAAGGTGGCAGCGCACAACGGCTTGACAGGCGCTATGGCGGCCAGGCACATTCTTGACAGCCACGGGCTGTATCATGTACAGATTGAGCCGATCCGCGGCAAAATGACCGATCATTTTGATCCGCGTGCCAATGTGGTGCGGCTGTCCGAAGGCGTTTATCAGGTCAGCTCGGTGGCGGCTGTGGGGATTGCCGCCCATGAATGCGGTCACGCTATCCAGTATGCTGAAAAATATGCGCCGCTGCGTTTTCGCAATGCCATCGTAAAATCCACCAATTTCTGTTCCAATATTTCGTTTCTTCTGATTCTGATCGGCCTTGTGATTTCTGTGATAAGCGAAGCGTCCTATGCGATCGGCACCTATTTTATTTATGCCGGCATCATCGCCTTTGCCGCCGTCGCGTTTTTTCAATTGGTAACGCTTCCCGTGGAATTTAACGCTTCCCGCCGGGCGCTTGTCACCATTGAGAATGGTCATATGCTTTCTGACAGTGAACGGCAGGGCGCGCGCAAAGTGCTTTCGGCCGCCGCGATGACATATGTAGCGGCTTTGGTCGTGTCTTTGCTTCAGTTGCTCCGGCTTGTGCTTATTTTCGGAGACCGAAAGCGGTAAAAGAATATGAACGCCCGAAAAATTGCATATGAAACACTGATGCTCTGTGAAAAAGAGCATCAGTTTTCCAATCTTGCGGTAAACAATGGGATCAAACGGTATGCGCTGACAGGACACGATCGCGTTTTCTATACGCGGTTGGTCTACGGCGTTATCGAAAAGAAACTTACGCTCGATTATCTCATAGGTCAGTATACAGAAAAATCGATCAACCGGCTTGATCAAGCGGTGCTTTTGATTCTGCGTCTTTCTTTTTATCAGTTATATTTTTGCGACAAAATACCCGAAAGCGCCGTCGTTTCTGAGAGTATGAAACTGGCCGGTCAATACGCATCGCGGGCAAAAGGTTTTATTAACGCGATATTGCGGCATGTTTGCTGGGAAAAAATGCCCCTGCCGCAGGGGCGGCTCTCTGACATCGAAAGTCTGTCGGTTGCCTATTCTATCAATTTGGACATTTGTCAATTGCTCACAGAGCAATATCCTGACAAAGTAAAAGCCATTCTCGATGGATACCAAACGAATCCCGCTGTTTCTGTCAATGTGAATGTCTTAAAAAACAGTCGCGCCGATTTTTTAACGCGGTTCCCGAAGGCGCTTCCCTGCCGTTATTCTCCGACGGGCGCTCGGGTTCCTGCCTCGGCGTCTGCCGAATCTTTGTCTTTTTTGAAAGACGGACTGGCGTTTGTTCAGGACGAAGCCTCACAGCTTGCTGTTATGG
>CANQXN010000057.1 GCA_947627815.1 uncultured Clostridia bacterium
CGTTCTGATAGTCGCGCACAAGCGCGCGGGCTTCCTCAAACCGGCGGTCGCCGAAAGCCCGCATCCCCGGCTCAAAAGAGACAAGACTGCGCGCCACATTGGCTTTCATTCCGCTTTCCAACACCGCTTCTGCCAGCACATCGCTGTAAAAATACATGTCGGAAAAGGAGACGATCCCGCCCCGTATCATTTCGGCCATCGCCAACCGGCACGCCCAGCCTGCCATGTCTTTGGTGAGCCGGTCTTCGGCGGGATATACCTTGGTTTCCAGCCAATCCTGCAAGGGCAGGTCTTCCCCATAGCCCCGGATAAACTGCATGGCCGCGTGGGTGTGCAGGTTATAAAGCCCGGGGATCAGCAAATTGCCCCCGCAGTCAATCGTGCGCTCAGCACCAGTCGGCGCGCCTGACGCCTCGCCGACATAGGTCACGGCAGCGCCTTCCACAAAAAGCGAACCTTCGCTGCCGTCTAAAAAGCGGGCGTTTTTCAAAAGATATTTCATAACTTGATTTTTTCTTTCCTGCGGTTGGAATAAAGCACCCGACATCGGGGCGGCATCAGTGCGCGGCGCCGATAAACTCACGGAAAATGGAGTTGGCGGGGACAAACGCCTCCGGGATCGAGGGGATCCGCTGATAGCGCTGTGCGAGTTCTTTAGCACGGGCGGCATAAGGCGAATCGGCCGGCACAGAGGCAAGGAGGGGCAAGAGCCGATCCCGTATCACCGAAGGCTCATAGGCCATGGTGGAATTGATGGCGAAATCCACGCTGCCCTCGTTGGGAATGATATGGATCTCCTCGTTTTTGCGCACGCCTGCCCAAAGCTCCAGGGTCAGTTCGGGGGAAGCGCCCCGACAGGCAAAGTCACGCGCCAGCCGACGCGCCAGCCGCAGTTCGTGCGAGGCAAAGACCTCCCCGGCAAGCGCGACCTCGCTGAAGGGGCGAATGTAAGCGGCAAACAGCTCATGATTGTGGAACAGGCTGTGTACATTCGGATAAATGGCCTGAATGCCCTCGACCAGCACCATATCGTATTCGCCGCTGTTGACGCTTTCCACATGATCGCAGCCGCCGATTTTGAAGTTGTAGCGCGGCAGCTCTGCCACTTTGCGCTCTCGGATCTGTTCGATGCACTCAGCCAGCCTGTCAATATAAATGGTGTCGGGGGAATCGAGGTCGAGCGCCTCGCCGCGTTCCTCGGCGCGCTGCATCAATTTGGAGCGTTCGATATAAAAATCATCAATCGAAACGGTCATGAGCCGCACGCCGCGTTTGACAAACGCGCCGGCGATGCGGTCGGACGCCGTGGTTTTTCCGGAACAGGTGGGGCCGGCCAGCGTGACAAAACGGCTGCCGGAGGCAAGAATTTTGTCGGCGCATATATCGGCTTGACGCCAGAAATTTTCTTCACAGGAGAGAACAAACTCTTTTTGTTCCTTTTCGGTATGTAAGGGAATATCAACAGTAATGACAGATTTCATAACTTCCTCCTCGGTATTAACCGTCACCCCGTCGATCCAGCGGGGTGAACAAAAACGCTCTGTTTACCGATAGGGATCGACGAAAGTCTCAAAAAATGAATTGATTTTTTTGTTGTAATGAGCCGCGATCTCATCTTCTGTCATCTTCAGATATTCATAGGGATATTTGGGCATGAAACAGCGTTCGATCCTGCCGGCTTCCCGGGACACCAGCTTCGTCACCGAACCGGCGCCCACCGCGAAGATGTGATGCAACTCTTCCATAATGAAAACATTATACAGACCCTCCGCCCCCGGTTGGGAGAATCCGACATTTTCAAGATTGCCTACCGTGTTTTTCTGACGGTAGATATAATAAGGAATGTACCCCGCAAGCTTCGCCTTCACCTGGGAATAATCCACGCTCTTCTGCGCCTCGCCGCCGGTGATGGAATAGTGTTCGCCGGCGCCGCTGACTGTCAGCGTGGCGGAGCGCTTGATACAGAAGGAATGGATGGTCATATTATCCGGCCTCAGTCGCAGAATGGCGTCCACACTCTTGGAAAAGGAGCGGTAATTGTCGCCGGGCAGACCCGCGATCAAGTCGGTATTGATATATTTTATGCCCAGGGAGCGGGCAATATCATAGGCGCGGAAAAAATCCTCCCCGGTATGACAGCGGCCGATTTTCAACAGCACTTCGTCATTCAGGGTCTGCGGATTGATGCTCATGCGGGTAACACCGGCGTCTATGGCGACCTTCACCTTTTCCGGGGTGATGGTATCCGGCCGCCCGGCCTCACAGGTGAATTCATCCAAAGAGGAGACATCCACATGTTCGGCGATCTTGTCGAAGATCATTTTCATCTGCGCGGCCGTCAGCGAGGTGGGGGTGCCGCCGCCGATATAAATGGTGGAAAGGGTCAGTCCCTTCTCTCGGATCAAGTCAAACACCAGATCGAGGTCTTTGAGCAGGCGCTCAAGATAGGCGGGGATCAGGGACAAAAGGCGCTTGGTCGCAAAGGAAACAAAGGAACAGTACGCGCAGCGCGTCGGACAGAAGGGGATGGAGATGTAGAGGCTGCAGGAATTGGGGCGCAGGGCGTCGATGATCTTCTTTTCGTTGACCGAAACGGCGGTGAGCAGCGCCGCCTTTTTGGGATTGAGAAAATACTCATTTCGTAATACCCGGCGAACCTGATACTCGCTGAGTCCCTGTTCATACAGCCCGCCCGAAATTTTGGCGGGGCGGATCCCGGTGAGGATGCCCCAGGCGGGGGTATACCCGAACATCATCTCCCCGGCGCGGAAAACCGCTTTTCCGACAGCGATTTTCCCCGCCTTTTTTTCATCCTGCTCCCGGATGCTCTGCGCAAAATCGGCCTTTGCCTCCTGCTCGCCCACCCGAATGGTGGCAAAGGCGTGAATTTTCCCCTCTTCCTTCTCAGTTTTTACGGTGACCACCGGGGTTTCTTCGGTGACCACCTCGTCTTGTCCGAATTTGGCGCCCGGGAAAAAAATCATGCACAAGGTCTGTATATAGTTTTCGTTTACATCGGTAAACAAATTCAACTTCATGGTTTCTTATCCTCAATTGATTCAAGTACCGGCTCGATTCTATCACAGTTTTTTGTCGGCTGTGTGAGAATCGGCTGAAAAAAGGAAAAATTCATTTCCGTTTCAACACGCGGCTGTCAAGCACCAGCGTCACAGGTCCGTCGTTGACGATTTCATAGACCATATGCGCGCCGAAAACGCCCCGCCCCACCGGACGCCCCAAAAGCGCCTCGAAAGCGGCGATAAAAAATTCGTAAAGCGTTTTGGCCTCCTCGGGCGGCGCCGCGCCGAAAAAATCCGGACGGTTGCCGTGCTGATAGTTGGCAAGCAGGGTAAACTGCGACACCACCACGGCGCCGCCCCCGACATCGGCGATCGAACGGTTCATTTTCCCCTCGTCATCGCAGAAAATCCGCAGGCGGGCGATTTTGCCCGCCAGAAGGGTAGCGTCCTCGGGGGTATCCCCTTGCGCCACGCCCAAAAGAATGGCAAACCCATGACCGCACGCGCCGGTGACCCTTCCTTCCACCGAAACCCTGGCTTCTTTCACCCGCTGTACGACCGCGATCATAGCGCCGCCTCCTTTCTCCGCGATGATTTTGTGTTTCTCAGGTATAGCCCCGGCGCACATTGATCACATGGTTGATGCTCTTGAGCCGGGACATAATGGAATAAAAATGATCGACATTGCGGCAGCCCACCACCATATTGACGATGATGCCGCCCGCGCGGCTTTGCGTGTTGATCTGATGCAAAGAAACCCGCATGTCGGCCAAGGCCGAGGTGAGGCTCACCATCAGCATGAGATCGTTTTCGGCATACACCTGGAGAATGGCTTCATAGAGATTGCCGTCCCCACTGTTCTGCCCCGCCGCTTTTTCCCAGGCGGCGTGTACCACCCGCCCCTGCATGGCGGGATCATTCGCGGCGCTTTGCAGATTGGGGCAGTCGATTTTATGGATGGAAATGCCGTAACCCTTGGTGATAAAACCGGCAATGGCGTCGCCCGGCAAGGGGTTGCAGCATTTGGCAAATTTCACCTCGCACCCCTCGACGCCGTCGACAATCACGCCGCCTTTGTGCGGTTTAGCGCGGGAGGGCTGTGTCGTGACGACAAAGGACTCGGGCGCGGCGGGCGGCTCGGCGCTCCCCATCACGCGGTCAAACTCGTCCTTGAGCTTGGTCGAAAGCTTGCTCACCGTAAGCCCGCCGTAACCGATCGTGTTGTAGAGATCGTCCAGCGAGGCAATGCCCATGCGGCCGATGATGTTCGTGAGGATCTCGTCCCGTTTGGCGGGGGTATACGGGCGGCCGTAGCGCTTGAATTCCTTTTCGATCTCGCTTTTGCCCACCTGGATATTCTCGTTGCGCTGTTCTTTTTTGAACCACTGGCGGATCTTATTTCTGGCCTCGCCGGTCTTGACGACTTTCAGCCAGTCGCGGGAAGGTCCGCGGGAGGCAGACGAAGTGATGATCTGCACGATATCGCCGTTGTTGGGGGTGGAGTCGATCGGCGCGATGACGCCGTTGACCTTGGCGCCCACCATTTTATTGCCCACCGCCGAGTGAATGGCATAGGCAAAATCGATGAGCGTGGCATCGTGCGGCAGCGTAATCACATCGCCTTTGGGAGTAAAGACGAAAATTTCGTCCTGAATGATATCGACTTTCAGCGACCGAATAAATTCATCGGGGTCGCGCGTGGAGTCCTCACTTTCGATCAGTTTGGAGATCCAGGTGAGTTTTTCCTCCATTTTTTCGTTCGATTCCTTGACGCCGCTCTTATATTTCCAGTGCGCCGCCATACCGTATTCGGCGAATTGATGCATTTTATAGGTGCGGATCTGCACCTCAAAGGGGATCCCGTCCCGCCCGATCACCGTGGTATGCAGCGACTGATACAGGTTGGGTTTCGGGGTGGAAATATAATCCTTGAACCGGCCGGGCATGGAGCGGAAGGTGTCGTGAATGATGCCCAATACGGTATAGCACTCAAGCTCGGTTTCGGTAATGATGCGGAAGGCGTAAAAGTCGTAGATTTCATCAAACGACTTGTTTTTGGTAAACATCTTGTTATAGATGCTGTAGACGCTCTTGACCCGCCCGTCGATGGTAAAGACGAGATTGTTTTCCGCAAGCTTATCCATGAGCAGTTCTTTGGTGCGGGCGACAAAATCCCGGTTGGCGCCGTATTTTTCCTCCACATCTTTGCGCACTTCTTCATACCCGATGGGATCGAGGTATTGGAGCGCGAGATTTTCAAGTTCCTGCTTGATGCGCTGCATACCCAACCGATGCGCCAGAGGCGCGTAGACCTGCATCGTCTCGAGCGCCGTCAGGCGCTGTTTTTTCTCCGGCTTGGCCATCAGCGTGCGCATATTGTGCAGACGGTCGCAGAGCTTGATGAAAATGACCCGCACATCTTTGGCCATCGCCAAAAACATTTTGCGCAGGTTTTCCATGTGCTCTTCCTCTTTGTCGTCAAAAGGAATCTGCACGAGTTTGGTCAGCCCGTCTACCAGGTTCATCACCGTTTCGCCGAACTCTTTTTTGATGACGGCGAGCGAGATTTTATCGCCGCAGTCCTCCACCGTATCGTGGAGCAGCGCGGCGCAGACGGAATCGGTATCCAGCCCGAGTTCCGCCACGATTTCCGCCACCGCCACGGGGTGACAGATGTAAGGCTCGCCGCTGGCGCGGCGCTGTCCCTCATGCAGCCGCCAGGCGTACCGGTAGGCGCGCTTGATCTTATTCATATCATAGGGGCGGCCGTTGTCATCCAAAATCATGACAAGCTTGGCGATCAACCCATATATATACATAACTTACTCCTTGAGAAGCGACCTTGGAATCACTTCTGCCGCATACCGGCCCTGACGCGGAGATAGGTGGGCGTCAGCGTGGGATTGACTTTGGAGCGCACCGGGTTGACGGTATAGGTGAAATTTTCCCCATGCTCTCCCGTATAGGTCAGCGTGACAAGCCCGCTCTCTTCTAAAATCAAAAGGCAGAGCCTTGCCTTGATGTATCCGATGTCCGCCTTATCAGCCAATCGGGCTAAAAGCAACCGAACCCCTAACATTTCGCCGGGCAGGCTTTCCCGCCGGCGTTTTAAAAAGAGATAGACAGCGGCGAGATCCTCCCGGGTGGGGAGCAGATTGTCTTCTTCGTCAAAAGGCGCGCCCTCCAAAATCTCACGGAAGCGGCGGCGGTCTTTGTCGCGGATATCGGCGGCGGGGTCGGCAAGACGCATCCCCCGGAGCAAAAGCTGTACGCTGCGAACGCCGCGAAATTCATTGATGCTCAGCTGGAAGATCACATCCACCTTGTCGCCGGTATAAAACTCAAGCTCCTGACGCGAACGGCCGAAGCGCAGCGCCGTCACGCCAATGCCCTCTTTTTCTAAAAGAAATTTTGTGTTTTTTTCGCCGAGCTGCGTCATATGGCGCACCGTCGCGCCGCTCAATTGAAAAAGCGGCATGGGGTTGGCCACCCCGAAAGGCTCGAGCGTCAGCACCGCTTCGGCGTTGTCCAGCGTCAGCGCCCGAATGGGAAGATCGCAGTCTACCTCGGGGCCGACAGCGCTTTCGACACCGGCCATGTGTTCTGCCACATAGGCGTTGATGCGCTCGCGGAAGGCGGGCAAAAGTTCCCGCTTGATGGAAAGGCCGGCCGCCAGCTCATGCCCGCCGAATTTGACGAGCAGATCGGCGCAGGCGGTGAGCGCTTCCACTAAATTGAGTCCCTTGACGCTCCGTCCGCTCCCCTTGCCCTGATCGTTGTCAAAGGAAATGAGGATCGAGGGCATACCGTAGCGCTCGGTGATCCGTGAAGCCACGATACCGATGACACCGTGATGCCAGGCGTCATCCGCCAGCACCAAAATCTTGTCTTTGGCAAGATCGCACTGACTGCCGATCTTGGCCTCGGCCTCCACCATGATATGATTTTCTAATTCCTGCCGTTCGCGGTTGATGGCGCAGAGCGTTTCAGCAATGGCGGCGGTTTCTTCTTCCGAGTCGGAGAGAAAGAGCGACACCGCTTTGGTCGCGGAATCGATGCGGCCGGCGGCGTTGATGCGGGGCGCCATGATAAAGCCGACAGAAGAAGTGTTCACAGGCCCCGGACGCCTCGCGCCTTTGGCGGCGGCGTTGAGCAGCGCCGTCACCCCCGGGCGCGGCGTTTCTGACATGAGGGCAAGACCCCATTTGACCATGAGGCGGTTTTCATCGAGGAGCGGCATGACATCCGCCACCGTACCCATGGCCACAAGGTCGAGATATTGCCGGCAAAGCGGCGCTAAAACCTCTTGTTCCGGCGCGCCGGCGTGCCGCTTTGTCTCGATGGCGGTGATGAATTTGAATACCACCCCCACGCCGGCCAGCTCTTTGAACGGGTAGGCGGCGTCGGGTCGGCGGGGATTGACGACCGCCACGGCGCGGGGCAGTTCCGACTGACATTCATGGTGATCGGTCACAACGGTATCGATCCCCAAAGAAGAAGCATAGTCCACTTCTTCCACCGCCGTGACGCCGGTATCCACCGTGACAATCAGGGTGACATTTTCTTTGGCAAAGCGGGCGATGGCCTCGTTGTTCACCCCGTAGCCTTCCCCGTTGCGGTCGGGAATATAATAGGAAACCGTCAGGCCGCGGCTCTTCAGATACAAATATAACACGCTGATGCTGGTGACGCCGTCCACATCATAGTCGCCGTAAATCAACACCTTTTCTCTCGCGGCAATGGCGCGCTCCATCCGCGCCACGGCTTTCTCCATGTCGGGCATCAGAAAGGGATCGTGCAGGTGCGTATCGGAAAGGGTGATAAAATTTTTCATGGCCTCGGGATCGGTGAACCCGCGGTTGGCAAGGAGCAGCGCGGTCAGGGGCAAGATGCCGGCGGCTTTCGCCGCTTCTCTGACCGAAGGCGTTTCCGTGCTTGCGTCACTGATGACATGCCACTGTTTTTTCATATACTGTCTCTTTTATCTCTTTCTGCTTTTTCTCGTCCGGCAAACGGCAAGGTCAGTCCCGGCCGCTTTTGCCGCAGATGGTGCCGCCGCCCACCACCACATCGCCGTCGTAGAGCACCAACGCTTGTCCCGGCGTGATGGCGCGCTGGGGGGTATCAAAGACCGCCCGCAGGCGGTCGGTGTCGGTCTGAATCACCGTCGCCCACTGTTCACTCTGCCGGTAACGCACCTTGGCTTTCAGCCGACGGGGCGTTTCGATGGCATTACAATCGATGAGATTAATGTCATTTGCCTCCACCGTATCGGAAAAGAGCGCTTCCTCGCTCCCCAAGGTGACGGTATTGGCCACGGGATCCAGCGCCGAAACATAGACCGGCTTGCCAAAGGCGACGCCAAGCCCCTTGCGCTGTCCGAGCGTATAATGAATGATGCCTTTATGTTTGCCCACCACGCGGCCGGTTTCATCCACAAAATCGCCGCTGGGAAAGTCCTTGCCCCGATAACGGGTCATAAAGCCGGCATAATCGCCGTCCGGCACAAAGCAGATGTCCTGACTGTCGTGCTTGCCCGCGTTGGCAAAGCCCCGGGCGGCGGCGAGCGCCCGCACTTCGGTTTTGGTCAAGCGCCCCAACGGAAAGCGGATCCGCGCAAGCTGTTCTTTTTTTAAGGCATAGAGAACATAGCTCTGATCCTTGGCGGGGTCCAGCGCTTTTTTCAAAAGCCAGCCGCCGCAGCCGTCGGGTTCCACCCGCGCATAGTGGCCGGTGACAAGAAGATCGCAGCCCAAAAGATCGGCGCGGCAAAACAGCTCGTGAAACTTTAAATAGCGGTTGCAGGCGATGCAGGGATTGGGCGTTTCTCCCGCCTCATAGGCGCTGACAAAACGCTCGATGACTTCTTCCCGAAACCTCTTGCAAAAATTGAAAACATAATGGGGCATTCCCAAAGAAAAGGCCGCCTGCCGGGCATCTTCCACATCGTCCGCCGAACAGCAGGGATGTTTTTGGTCAAGCCCGATGCCTTCGTTGTCAAAGAGTTTCATGGTGACGCCGACGCAGTCATAACCGGCCTCTTTCATGAGGCAGGCCGCCACGGTGGAATCCACACCGCCGCTCATGGCGATTAAGGCTTTGGCAGACATGAAGCTCTTTCCTCCTTTTCAGCCCTTAGCAGAGGCTGACAGTTTCTTTTTATGATAAAAATCCAATTTAGGCAAGCGGCCGATAGCGCTCGATGAGATGAGAAGCCGCGTGCAGACCGTCTACCGCCGCCGAGGTGATCCCGCCGGCATAGCCGGCGCCCTCGCCGCAGGGATAGAGACCCGGAAAGCCGAGTGCCTCCCCGGTTTCGGTTCGCAAAAGGCGAAGCGGCGAAGAGGTGCGGGTCTCCACGCCGGTCAAAAGCGCGTAGGGCGCGTCAAATCCCGCCATTTTTTTGCCGAACAGCCGAATACCCAGCCGCAGATAGTCGTTCACAAAGGGCGGCATGATCGCCGAAAGATCGGCGGCGCGGCACTGTCCGCCCCGATAGGTCGGCAAAACGCGGGTCGGCTCGCCGCCCCACCGGCCGGCGAGAAAATCGCCCACGGTAGCCATCGGCGCGCTGTAATCCCCGCCGCCCGCCGCAAAGGCGGCCTGCTCTAACTTGCGCTGAAAGGCGATGCCCGCCATGGGGTCGTCGCCGTAATCGGAAGGCAGTACCGACACCGCCAAAGCGGCGTTGGAATTTCTGCCGTTTCTCGCGTGATTGCTCATGCCGTTGGTGACAACGCCGCCCTCTTCCGAGGCGGCGGCGATGACTTCCCCGCCCGGACACATGCAGAAAGAATAAACGCCCCGCCCGTCGGCGACATGAGAAAAATGATATTCCGCATAGGGGATCCTGCCGGCATAGTTACCGAGCAGGGCGCTGTCCACTTCTTCTTTTCGGTGTTCGATGCG
>CANQXN010000058.1 GCA_947627815.1 uncultured Clostridia bacterium
TAAGCCGCCGAAGCGGCGGAAAATACTGTTGGCCAGGCGGCGAAAGGAGGTCACTTCCACGCCGAACGGGCAGGACAGCTCGGAAACAAAAGTCTCGCTCTCCAAAACCGCCTGTTCCGGCACCAGAAGATAGACGGCGCTATACCGGCTTGACGCCGCAGGGAGACTTTCTTTTAGATAGCGGCGGCGGGCGGCGGCGTCCGCGCCGTAAATCAATGTCAGCATCGTTTTCTCCTTTTCAAAGTCAAGGCTGGGTATCGCCCGGCGATAGAAAAAAAACATCCGGCTGACCGTCCCGGTCAGCCGGATGCGATAGACCGGTCAGACATCCGCCTGAGAGACATAACGCGCGCCGTAACGGGCGATATAATCCTTGCGTCCCTCTAAGTTGTCTCCCAACATCAGTTCAAACATATCCGCCGTCTTTTTGGCGTCGTCCTCGCAGACCCGGATCAGGCGGCGCGTCGCGGGGTTCATCGTCGTTTTTGACATCATTTCCGGCTCGTTTTCCCCGAGTCCTTTGGAGCGCTGCAAGGTATATTTGATTTTCTTTTCTTCCAGCGTTTTCACAATCGCCGCTTTTTCCTTTTCGTCATAGGCAAAAAGGGTATCGTCTTTGGTGGTGATTTCAAAAAGCGGCGTTTCGGCGATATACACCCTGCCCTCCCGCAAAAGTGTCGGCAAAAGACGGTAAAACATGGTGAGTACCAGCACCCGGATCTGGAAGCCGTCCTCATCGGCATCGGTACAGATGATGATTTTATTCCAGCGGAGCGCGGCGGGATCGAAGGCGGAAATATCGGAATTTTTGCTCTTGGTTTTGACCTCGGCGCCCACCCCGATCACGCGCAGAAGATCGACGATGATATCGCTTTTAAAAATCTTGTCATACCCGCTTTTCAGGCAGTTCAGGGTTTTGCCGCGCACCGGGATGATGGCCTGAAACTCCGCCGAACGCCCGAGTTTGCAGGAAGTAAGCGCCGAATCGCCCTCCACGATATAAAGTTCGCGGCGCCCGGGGTCTTTGGAGCGGCAATTGACAAATTTTTCGACCCGGTTGGCGATATCGATGGTGCCGCCGAGCTTTTTCTTGATGTCCAGCCGGGTGGCGTCGGCCGCTTCCCGGCTCCGTTTGTTCACAAGCACTTGATTGACCGCCCGCTCCCCGTCCAGCGGGTTTTCGGCAAACCAGATCTCCAGCACCCGTTTGATATACTCGGTCATGGCGGTGCGGATAAACTCGTTGGTGATGGCCTTTTTGGTCTGGTTGGCATAGCTTGTCTGCGTGGAGAAGGAATTGATCACCAGCACAAGGCAGTCGCGGATATCGTTAAACTGAATGTGTTTTTCGCCTTTTTTGTATTTGTTGTTGTCTTTCATATAGCGCTCAAAGCCGGACACAAAGGCGCTTTTGGCCGCGTCATCCGGGGAGCCGCCGTGTTCCAGAAAGCTCGAGTTATGATAATATTCGGTGGCCTGCGCCGTCTGGGAAAAGCAGAACGAGACTTCCATTTTCAGTTTGTAGTCGTCAAGATCGGCTCTGTCCCGCCCCATAGTCTCGGTTTTAAAGAGTTTGGCCTGCGTGAGAGGCGCCTCGCCGGCAAGCTCGTTCACACGGTCGAGAATGCCGTTTTCATAGTAATAAACGCTCTCTTCAAATTTGCCCTTTTCCTCTTCCCAACGAAAAACAAAGCGGATGCCGGAATTGACCACCGCCTGCTTTTTCAAGACTTCCACAATATGCTCTTTGGGAATGGCGATGTCCTTGAAGACATCCAAATCGGGGCGCCAGCGGATCAGCGTCCCCGAAGACTCGCCCCGCCCGGCCGGCCGGCGGCGCAAGTCTGTCGCCGGATCGCCTTTGGCGAAGTCGATCTCATACACGGTTTTTCCGTCGCAGGAACGGACATACATAAATTCCGAAGCGCATTGGGTCGCGCAGGCGCCTAAGCCGTTCAAACCCAGAGAATATTCATACGCGCCGTTTTTGTTGTTTTCGTATTTGCCGCCAGCGTAAAGCTCACAGAAGATCAGATACCAGTTCCACTGATTCTCTTTTTCGTTGAAATCCAGCGGCACCCCGCGCCCGTGGTCGGTCACTTCCAGGGTATGGTCGAGCGTCACCTTGACCGCGATCTCGTTGCCGTACCCCTCTCGGGCTTCGTCAACCGAGTTGGAGAGGATCTCAAAAAAGGCATGTTCGCACCCGTCCAGCCCGTCCGAACCGAAAATTACGGCGGGGCGCTTTCTGACACGGTCGGCACCCTTGAGCTGCTGGATGCTCCGATTATCGTAGGACTTGCCGCTTCCCTTTTTCCGGTCGGCCTGGCCGCTTGTTTCCTTTGCCATAGCGCATCGCTCCCTTTTCGTATCCTCAATTTTAAGGCTTTTTTTCATGCTCCGGCTCTGCCAAACGGCGCGCCGGGGAACAAAAGAAAGTCTTTCACATCTTACAGACAGTATACCATATTTTCTTTTTTTTGTCAAGAATCGGGCGCCCCGCGAAAAGCCGTTTTCCGTCCGCCCGATCCAAACAAAACAAAGACAAAAAAAGCACCCCGTCCTTATAGGGACGGGGTGTAACGATTACAAGAAAGACGCGCGTTCGCGTTCGTTTCCCCAACATCGGAGAAGGAAGCGATTATTGCAACGGAATCAGCGGACCCCAGTCTTCGTCGGTATCTTCGACCGGTTCGAGATTGTCCAAAAAGCTGCCGCTACTGCTGCTGTCGGGCGCTTCGGTCGTAACAGGCGTTTGACTGCTTTCCGGCGCAGAAGTTTCGTCGGTACTCGGTGCTTGTGTGCTGCCGGAAACATCACTGTTCGCCGTTGTATTTTGCGAAGTTCCTGTGCCGGACGATGTCCCCGAAGAGGCGACGATGTTGTCAGACGCAGGCGGCGGTGTTGTGTTATCGTTGCCGCAAGCGGAAATCAAGAGGCAGAAGGCCAAAAGTACAAGAACCGTAAGTAAAATGCGTTTCATAGAAACAACCTTTCTTTGACTGCGGTTTTAAAAACATATCTTGACTTTATTCTACCACAGAATCGACGCTCTGTCAAGCAAAAGAACGCTCTAGCAAAAAGTTTTTTGTCGATCGTTCGGCTTTTTTGTTTTTTACGACGGCAAGGAAAAAACAAGGACATTCCAGTCGGCTTCTTCTCCCGTCTCGACTAAGACAAGGCCGCCCGCCTCCATGGCCGCCGTCACATCGGCCGCGCGGGTTTCGATCACGCCGGAGCAGATGAGATGCGCCCCCGGCGCCATCACGCTTTTTACCGAAGGCGCCATCCGGATCAGAATGTCCGCCACGATATTGGCAAGGACGATCTGATAGGTTTTGCCGGGTTCGACCGCCGAAAGCAGATCGGAAACGCCAAAATGCGCCTCGGGGCAATGATTGACGCGGGCGTTTTCCTCCGCCACTTTCACCGCCACGGGATCGATGTCAAAGCCGTCGGCCAGCGCGGCGCCGAGCTTGACCGCAAAAAGCGAAAGAATCCCGCTGCCGGTGCCGATGTCCAAAACCCGATCGCCCGCCGCCAAATACTTTTCCAGCATGGCGGCGCAAAGGCGGGTGGTTTCGTGCGTACCCGAGCCAAACGCCATGCCGGGATCCATCCGGACGATCACCTCGCCCGGCGCTTCTTCATAGTCCTGCCACTGCGGCACCACCACAAGGTGCTGACCGATCGAAAGCGGATGATAATATTTTTTCCAGGCGTTGACCCAGTCCTCCTCTTCCACGCCGACGATGCTGATTTCATAGGCGATGCCGGCTTGTCCGAACCGCTCTTTCAGAAAGGCGACGGCGTCGCCGACCGACTTCATTTCCGGCAGATAGCAGCTGACATAACAGATCGTTTTATCCGCCGACAGGATTGCATCGTCGATCAGTTCGCCATAGACGGTCATGAGATTTTCCTCGATGTCCGAGTAATCTTCAATGGCAAGACCGCTGTCTACCATGCTCATGATGGCGACCACTTCGTCCAAATCGTCATGCTTGCATTTGACTTTTATCTGTGACCATTCCATGACAGCCTCTTTCTGACAGCTCTTTTATTTTTTTCGGTTGAACAGTTTATTGAGAAACTGCATCCGTTTGGTATATTTCGAGGAAACGGTATCGCCCGAAAATTTGGCAAGCAGCGCTTTTTGTTCCGCCGTGAGGTTGCGCGGCGTCTCAACCAGCACGGTAAAGACAAGATCGCCCATCCGGGAGGAATTGACCACCGGCAGTCCCTTGCCCCGCAGGGTAAAGCGGGTGCCGGTCTGCGTCCCTTCGGGGAGGCGGTAAGCGACCGTGCCGTTCAGTGTCGGCACGGAGATTTCACCGCCCAGTGCCGCCTCGGCAAAGGTGATCGGCACCTCGCAGAAAAGGGTGCTGCCGTCCCTTTGGAAAATGTCGTGAGCGGCGACAGAAAAGACGATATACAAATCGCCAGCGGGGCCTCCGCCCCGCCCCTCATCGCCGTAGCCGCGCATGATCACTCGCTGTCCGTTGTCGATGCCGGCGGGAATGTTGATCTCCAGCCGTTTGCGGATGCGGATATAGCCGGTTCCCCGGCAATTGTTGCAGGGCTTTTTGATGATTTTGCCCTTGCCGCGACAAGCCGAACAGGGCGCGGTACTCTGCATCATGCCCAATACGGTTCGCTGGGTCGTGCGCACCTGCCCCGACCCGTGGCAGACCTGACAGGTCTCCACCGTCGAGCCGGGCGCGGCGCCGCTCCCCTGACAGTCGGGGCATTTTTCAATGCGGTTATAGGTGATCTCGCGTTTGCCGCCGACGGCCGCTTCCTCAAAACTGATGGAAAGTTTGGCCTCGAGGTCGTCCCCCTGCATGGGGCCGCCGCGACGCTGGGACGAGGACGACCCGAACGCGCCGCCGAAAAAGGTGTCAAAAATATCGCCGAAGCCGCCAAACCCGCCGCTGCCGCCAAAGCCGCTAAACCCGCCGAAACCGCCGCCCGAACCGGCGCCGGCGGCGGGATCAAAGGCCGCGTGGCCGTAAGTATCGTACTTTTTCTTTTTTTCCGGATCGGAAAGAACCGAATAGGCTTCGTTGACTTCCTTGAAAATCCGCTCCGCCTCCGCGTCGCCGGGATGCAGGTCGGGATGGTATTTTTTTACCATATCATGGTATGCTTTTTTGATCTCCGCCTCGCCGGCTCCTTTGGAAAGCCCGAGAACCTCATAATAATCCCGTTTTGTTTCAGCCATTGTTTACAGCCTTTCTCTTACCGAAAAACATGATGACGCCCGGAAGCGCTAAAAAGCGTTTCCGGGACTTGGTAGTGCCGCAAGCGGCAGGCGGCCGCCTTGCCGCTTGCGGACACTGATTCAAAGGTGAATTTCCCATGGGGGAAAAAATCGTCAGGTCTTATCCTCAAAATCGGTGGCGGTGCCGGTGTAAGGCTCGCCGTTGCCGTTGCCATCGGCATAGCCGCCCGCGCCGCCGTTATGATTCTGCTGATAGAGCTTTTCCGACAGTTTATAGAAGGCCTGCTCCAGCGCTTCGGTATCCGCCTTGATGGCGTCGGTGTTGCCGCCCGTCAGCGTCGAACGCAATTTTTCAATGGCGGCGTTGACATCGTTCTTTTCCTCGGCGGTGAGCTTGTCGCCCAAATCGTTCATGCTCTTTTCGCACTGGAAGATCAGGCTTTCGGCGCGGTTTTTCGTCTCGACCGCGTCCTTCTGCTTCTTGTCTTCATCGGCATAGCGCTCGGCATCCTTTACGGCGCGGTCGATGTCTTCCTTGCTCATGTTGGAAGAAGAAGTGATGGTGATATGCTGTTCGCGTCCCGTCCCCTTATCGGAAGCGGTGACATTGACGATGCCGTTGGCGTCGATATCGAAGGTCACCTCGATCTGCGGCACGCCGCGAGGCGCGGCCGGGATACCATCCAGAATGAAGCGGCCCAAGGTCGTGTTGTACTGCGCCATCTCGCGCTCGCCCTGCAGGACGTGGATCTCCACCTGCGTCTGACCGTCGGCGGCGGTGGAATAGATCTGGCTCTTCTTGGTCGGCAGTTTGGTGTTGCGTTCGATGATCTTGTTGAAAACGCCGCCCAATGTCTCGATGCCGAGGGAGAGAGGCGTCACATCGACGAGAACGACCGTCTTGTTGTTGACGTCGCCGCCCAGCACGGCGCCCTGAATGGCGGCGCCGATGGCGACGCACTCATCGGGGTTGATGCCCTTGAAAGGCTCTTTGCCGATGAACTGCCGCACGGCGTTTTGCACGGCGGGAATACGGGTAGAACCGCCCACAAGGAGTACCTTATCCACCTGCGCCGCCGTAATGCCGGCGTCTTTCAGCACCTGTTTGACAGGTCCCATGGTGGATTCCACAAGGTCGTGGGTGAGTTCGTCAAATTTGGCACGCGTCAGCGTGGTTTCAAAATGCTTGGGGCCGGTAGCGTCGGCCGTGATGAAAGGCAGGTTGATGTTGGTGGTCGGCGTGCCGGAAAGCTCGATCTTGGCGTTCTCGGCGGCCTGTTTCAGGCGCTGCAGAGCCGTCTTGTCGTTGCGCAGATCGATGCCGTTGTCGCGCTTGAATTCCTCTGCCATCCAGTCGATGACCCGTTTGTCGAAGTCGTCGCCGCCCAAGCGGTTGTTGCCGGCGGTCGCCAGCACTTCAAACACGCCGTCGTCGATCGAGAGCAAGGAGACATCGAAGGTGCCGCCGCCGAGGTCATAGACCATGATGCGCTGCGCTTCTTCCTTGTCCATGCCGTAGGCCAGCGCCGCCGCCGTCGGCTCGTTGATAATCCGCTTGACTTCCAGACCGGCGATTTTGCCCGCGTCCTTGGTGGCCTGCCGCTGTGCGTCCGAGAAATACGCCGGCACCGTGATCACGGCCTGCGTCACGGGGGCGCCGAGATAGGCTTCGGCATCCGCCTTCAGTTTTTGCAAAATCATCGCCGAAATTTCCTGCGGTGTGTAGGATTTATCGTCAATTCTCACTTTGTGCGAAGTACCCATTTCGCGTTTGATCGACATGACGGTGCGGTCGGGGTTGGTGATGCTCTGGTTCTTGGCCTGCTGACCGACCAGACGCTCCCCGTTCTTGGTGAAGCCCACCACCGAAGGGGTGGTTCTCTTGCCTTCGGGATTGGCGATCACGACCGGCGCGTCGCCTTCATACACTGCCACGCAGGAGTTGGTGGTACCGAGGTCGATACCGATAATTTTTCCACTGTTTGCCATATACTGTTTCCTCCCATTTTTGAGATAGATTTGTTCTGATTCTACTGTATGCCGTTCGGGCGGTTCTCAATCCTCCCCGCCCCGGCATCCGGGTATTTTTATTCTGCTTTTCGGGGTATGATTTTATAACGGTTCAGTTGGCCACTTTCACCATGGCGACGCGCAAAATCTTATCGCCTTTTTTGTATCCCTTCTGGAACACATCGACGATCTCGCCCTCGCCTCGGCTTTCGTCCTCGACATGCATGACCGCGTTGTGGCAGGCGGGATCGAAAGTCTTGGTTTCGATCTCCTCCACGCCGAGTTTCGTCATGACTTCCCGGAACGCGTTCATCGTCATGCGCACGCCTTCCACCACTTTGTCTCCTTCGGCAAAGGTGAGGGCGCGTTCCAAGTTATCGATCACGGGCAGGATCGCCGTCAGGCAGGAGGCGGTCGCGTCCGTGAGGATCGCTTCCTTTTCCTTGGCGGTCCGCTTTCGGTAATTTTCATATTCGGCATACAGGGCAAGATAGCTGTTGCGCAATTCCATGAGCTGAGACTCGATGATTTTGAGCTGTGCCGTCAGGAGTTTATTTTCTTTTTTATACTTGCCTTCGCTTTTGCCCTTTTCGGCTTTGCCTTCTTTCTCTTCTTTGTCTTCTGTCTCTTCGGCGTCTTCGGCGCTTTCCTTTTCGGGCGCTTTTTCGGCTTCGTCAGCCGTTTGCGCCTGGTCGGTTTTTTCGCCATCCGCCGCAGTGTCAACAGAAGGCCGGCTTTCTTCGGCTTCTTCGCTTGCCGGCGTGACCTTCGGCTCGTTTTTTTCTTCGGTCATCTCTATTGTCTGCCTTTCCGCTTGTATTTTATCCCTTGGGAATGATCGGCCGCGGGACGCTCGGCCGTTTGCCTCTGCCCTGCCGCCGGCTGTCCGGTATCATCGCCTGTCGGGGGCGCCGGTGACGCGGCCGGCGACCCGGAAGGCGGAGATGTGGGTTGCGCAGGCGGAGGCGCAGACGGGGAAAGCCCGCTTTCCAGCGCCTGCAGAGGATTGGACGAATCCTGTCCGACGGCATTTCGCATCATTTCGCTGACAGAGGCCGTAAGCGTGTCGATGGTGGCGATCACCTTTTCATAATCCATTCGGCAGGGGCCGATGATGCCGATGGCGCCCACATCTACCCCGTCTACCCGAATGGTTCGGTAGACGAACGCGGAGTTGTTCATCGTTTTCACGGTGTTCTCCGAACCGATGAGAACGGTGACGCCGTTTTCTTCGGTATTCTCGACCATGCTGACCAGCTCTTCTTTTCTGTCAAAGAGAGAAAGAAGATTTTTCAGCTTATCCACATCCGAAAACTCGGGATAGGACAAGAGGCGATCCACGCCTTCCACACGCACATCGCTGCCGGTTGTTTCCGAAAGAGCTTCATAAATACTCTTGATCACCGGAGAAGCAAGGAATGCATAATCCCCCAGCGCCTTTTCGATGTTCATCATTTTCGAAAAGGTCAGGGTTTCGGGATCCTGATCCGCCAGCGTGTCATTGAGTACCCGCTGCAAAAGCCCCAATTTTTCTTCGTCGAGCGGCCGCCCGACATTGACGGTTCTTGTTTTCACTGTGTCACGCCCAATGAGCATCACCAAAAGAAAACTGCCGGGGGCATTTTGCATGACGGAAAACCGCTTGACAAGCTGTCTTCTTTTATTCGATCTTACCGAAATCGCCGGATAATTCGTGAGGGCGCTGGCCAGTCGGCCGGCATCGTCGATGATGCGGTCAAGCTGTTTCGTGCGGCTTTTCAAAAGCTCGTTCAGATTTCCGATTTCTTCGGTGGCAGCGGTGTAACCTTCCATCAGGCTATCCACATAAAAGCGATATCCCTGCTCGGAAGGGATCCGTCCCGCCGAGGTGTGCGGCTGGATCAGATACCCCATTTCGGTCAGCTCCGCCATCTCGTTCCGAATGGTGGCGGGGGAAGCGGCGATCTCGGCGTCTTCAGCCAGAAAACGCGAGCCGACCGGCTCGCCGGTTTCCACATAGGCCTTGATGACCGCCTTGAGGATCCGCTGCTTGCGCTGGCTTAGGGCCGTACTCATTCCTTTCACACTCCTCTGGACAGGTTCAAGATTGGCACTCTTGCTTTTTGTCTGCCAATCTTTGCCTTTATCCTACACCGTATATGTGAATTTTATGTGTTTAAATTGTTAACATTCTGTTAATAATAGAGAGAATTGTCATTCACAACAAAAGAGTGCCAGCAATCGTGCCCTTCTTCTGTCAATGTCACAAGAAAAACACCGGATCGGCCGATCCGGTGTTTTTCTTGGTGTTGATTTCTCTTTTTTCTTATAAAGCGCTGTGTTATTTGTTTTTGACAGGCGACCAGATCAGGATTTCGACAAGCGCCTCCGGCAGGAGGGTTTTCCAGGTCATGGCGTTGTCAAAGGTGAGGCGGTAGTAGGTTGTGACGCCGTCTTTTGTCACATACCCCAAACAAACGGTCGTATCGTCCTGCACCGCGGTATAGATCCAGTGGATCAGGCCGGGCGTGGCGACGATCAGCTCGCCGTTTTCGTTGTAATAGCAATATCCTTCCCCGCTTTTCACGCCGTAGCCCTCAAACGACCCGACATAATCCGCCGCGTTGCAAATGCGCTCTATATGCCC
>CANQXN010000059.1 GCA_947627815.1 uncultured Clostridia bacterium
CGCGATGTCCCAGCGGTCGTTGATGATGAGCGGCACGCCGTGGCGGTCGCAGATCGCTTTGATTGCCGCCGCCTCTTCCAAAAAGGCTTCGTCGGATAATTCTTTCTCCCGCAGCTGTAATAGGGTGACGCCGCCGGCGAGCGCCTCTTCGACCTGACGGTAGAACTCATCGCGGCTCCCCTCGCGGTGGGTGACGCCGTAAAGGAGCAAACAATCGGGGTTAAACATTCGCGCACCTCCCCTTTTCCGGCAAAAACGCCTTTACCAGCGCGGCGGGGTCGGGGGAAGTCATGGCAGAACTCATGACGCAGAGGCCGGAAGCGCCCGCCGCCCGCACGGCGGGTGCGTTTTCGGGGGTGATGCCGCCGATGGCAAGAACCGGCAGATGCACATGCGCGCAGATGTCGGCGAGGGCGGCAAGACCGCGCCCCGGCAGTCCCTTTTTGCAGTCGGTTTCAAAGACATGGCCGAAAATCAGATAGGTACAGCCAAGCGCCTCGGCTTCCTTGGCCTCGGCAAGGCTGTGGCAGGAGGCGCCCAAGGTAGAAAAGAACGCCCTGTCCGCTGCCGAGAGCGCTTTCAAGCGGGGCAGGGAGAGGTGCAAAGCCTTGACGCCAAGCTGACGCGCCACGGCGGGGAAATGGTGCAAAAGGCAGGGAATGCCGGCGGTAGCGGCGCAGAGAGCCAGCACCCGTTCGGCCAACGCCCGGTAAGCCGCCTCGGAAAGATCCTTTTCCCGCAAGAGAAGGCCTGCGGGTTTGGCCGAGGCGAGCTTTTCCAGACGGTCGAACAGCGGCTCTTGACAGAGCGCGCGGTTGGTCAGGCAGAGAAGATCGGATGTCATGGCGTCACCTGTCACATATAGAGATAGTCGTTCAATACCGGCTGTAACCCCTCGTCGGCCATTTCGCGGTACATCGCGGAAAGACTGCGGTTGTCGCAGATTTCAAACTGTTCGTCTCCGGCGTCGTCCGACGCTTTTTGTTCGTTATACTTGCTCTCGTGGTCGCCGATGCCGGTGGAAACGCCGGCGGAAATTTTGGTGGCGGCGATTTTGACGATCCCGTTGCGGAACGCGGCGCTCTCGCGGGAAGAAACCGTGATGCCGGCGAAGGGGAGAAAGAGCCGGTAGGCGGCGAGGATCTGGCAAAGCTCCGCTTCCCCGACATCTCGCGGCGAGATGCGGTCGTTGTTGACGATGGGGCGCAGGCGGGGGCAGGAGAGCGATATTTCGGCGTGGGGGTATTTGCGCTGGATAAAATAAGCGTGCAGGGCGGACGCCAAGGCGTCCTTGCGGAAATCGGACAGGCCGAAGAGCGCCGAGAAGGCCACGCCCCGCATCCCGCCGCGCAAAGCGCGCTCCTGGGCGTCAAAGCGGTAGGGCCAGACCCGCTTATGTCCGGCCAGATGCAGACTTTCGTATACGGTCTTGTCGTAGGTCTCCTGAAACACCGTCACATAATCGGCGCCGCAGGTGTGAAGATAGCGGTATTCATCGGTGTTCACGGGGTAGATTTCCAGCCCCACCAGGCGGAAATAGCGCCGCGCTAACTTGCAGGCTTCGCCGATGTAGGCAATGTCGCTCTGCGCGCGGCTTTCGCCGGTGAGAAGGAGGATCTCTTCCATGCCGCTTTGGGCGATGACGGCCATTTCGTGTTCGATTTCTTCCAAAGAGAGCTTTTTCCGATGGATCTTGTTGTAGCAGTTGAAGCCGCAATAGACGCAGTAATTTTCGCAATAATTGGCGATATATAGCGGGGTGAACAGATAGACCGTGTTGCCGAAATGCTTGGTTGTTTCAAGGCGCGCCTTTTGCGCCATGTCTTCCAAAAAAGGGGCGGCGGCGGGGGAAAGCAGGGCCTTGAAGTCCTCGATGCCGAGCCTCTCGCGGTTCAACGCGGCCGTCACCTCCTTGGCGGTGTAGACGGCGGGGTCATAGGATTCGACCTCGGTCATGACCTTTTGGCAGATGTCCGAGGAGATGACTTCCATCCCGTCGAGATAGGTCATGATGTCGGCGCGGGCGGCGGGATCCTGTTCCAGCCTCTCTTTTTTGGCGCGGGCGGCGGGGGAAAGGTGGTCGCCCGAGAGAAAAAAGCTGTTTTCATTGGCGCTCATGCTCACTCCCCCTTGCGCAGAAACCCGGTGAGGGGGTCGGACGCCGAGGCGCCGCGGGTCAGCACCCGTCCCAACCCGGCAAGGTAAGCCTTGCGCCCCGCCTCGATCGCCAGCTTGAAGGCCGACGCCATGGCGGGAAGATCGCCGGCGGTGGCGAGCGCGGTATTGGCCATAATGGCGGCGGCGCCCATCTCCATCGCTTCGCAGGCCTGAGAGGGACGGCCGATGCCGGCGTCCACGATGACGGGCAGGTCGATCTCGTCGATGAGAATGGCGATAAACTCTTTCGCGGCAAGCCCCTTGTTGGAGCCGATCGGGGCGGCCAGCGGCATGACGGCGGCGGCGCCGGCGTTTACAAGATCGCGGGCGCAGGTCAGGTCGGGGAACATATAGGGCAGGACGATAAAGCCCTCTTTGGCGAGAATTTCGGTCGCTTTGACCGTCTCGGCGTTGTCGGGCAAGAGATATTTGGCGTCCCGCATGATCTCGATCTTGACAAAATCGCCGCAGCCCATCGCCCGCGCCAAGCGCGCGATGCGAACCGCCTCTTCGGCGTTTCTCGCGCCGCTGGTGTTGGGCAGAAGGGTCACCGTTTTGGGGATAAAATCGAGGATGTTTTCTTCCTCCTTGGTGTTGGCGCGGCGCAGCGCCAGCGTGATGAGTTCGGCGCCGGCATCTCGGACGGCGGCCTCGATGAGGTGGAGGGAATATTTTCCGGAGCCTAAGATGAAGCGGGAATGAAATTCATGCCCGCCGAGCAGGAAAGGATCGTTATGCATCGTATACCTTCTTTCTGTTATCCTGTCGAAAGGAATCGTCATACATCGCCTTCTTTGCAGAGAAGGCGCAGGACGGTGAGCGCCTGATGGGCGGCGCAGAGCATGACGCGGGGGCAGAACAGCCCGTCGTTTTCGGCAATGTCGCTGACGCCGTCCCCGCAAAGATAGAAATGCGGCGTGATTTTGCGCGTTTTTATGAGATTGGGCGAGGCAAAACCCGCCATGCCCGAGGCAGCCACCAGCGTTTTGTCGGGGAAAAAGCGGGGCAGGAAGCCGGCAAGCATCGCCTTGGCTTCCGGGCGGTCAAAGGCTTCGCAGATGATATCGGCAGAGGCCAACAGGCGGGGCGCGTTCTTTTCATCGAGCTTTGCCGTGTGCGTTGTCAGCGAAAGGTGGGGCAGCGCCGCCAGCAGATTTTCGGCAAGCGCTTCGCTTTTATACCGCCCGATCTGGTCGGCGCGGTATTCTTGCCTGTGCAGATTGGAAAGCTCGACCTTGTCAAAATCAATAAGGATCAGGTGTCCCACACCGGCGCGCGCCAGCGCCCAGGCGATATGGGAGCCGAGTCCCCCTAACCCGCAGACCGCCACCGTGGCGCCGGCGATGATTTTCTGCCGCGCCTCGCCCTGCTTGTCCGCCTGCATTTTGTAAAACGCCTCGCGGGTCGGCACAGGGCTGGCTTTGCTTTCTTTAGCGCCCGCGTCTTTGCCCGCAGCTTTGTCTGCAGCTTTGCCTGTGGCAAGGGGCGTTTTTGCTTCTGCCATCGTTCAGCCTCCCCCCACAAAACTCACGACTTCCAAACAGTCGCCGTCCTGAATCAGGGTGCTTTCAAACGCCGCCGATGTCAGAATTTCGCCGTTTCTTTCGACCACCACCCGGGCGGCGGTAAACCCTTCGGCTAAAAGAAGCGATGCCAAAGTCATTTTTTCGGGATAGGGAAGGCTTTTTCCGTTGACTGTGATCATGATTTCACCTTTTTTCTTGTTTTTTGTCTGTTTCGGGAAAAGAAAAGAGCGGAAAGCGCTGATCCGGCGGCTTTCCGCAAACAAAGTACGAAGATCAAGCGGTTCCCTCCGTTGGCATGACCCAAATCAGGTGATCCGGTCGAAGGCAAGACCTTCCTCTCAGCCTGTCCGCAGGCTCCCGTCAGCTTTGTTCTATTATATCCCTTTTGGCGGCGTTTGGCAAGAGGTTGCCCCGACTTTTTTCTCATGAAATCAAAAAACGCGCCTGCTCCGGCAAGCCGACAAGCCGACAAGATGGCAAAACGGCAAAAAAAGCAAGTTAATCACTATCTCTTTTTGTGCATGTTTCTGCTTTTTCTTGCCTTTTGGCGAAAGATATGGTATACTCAAAACAAGAGCAGTGATGTTCTAATAAAAAAAGGAGATAGCCATGAAGAGACTTGTGAGTTTTTTCTTAGCTGTGTTGATGCTTATGATGCCCTTCGTCCTGACCGCCTGCGGCGGCGATGAAACTACGGGAAGCGGCGATGTCACCGATCCCGCCGGGAGCACTTCCTCTCTGCCCGATCCTCCCGACGATCCTGTGCCGGGAACCGGCGTCGGCATTTATGCTATGAAAACCGACGATTTCGTCAATCCGTTGGGGATCGACACCCCCACGCCCTCGTTCAGCTGGAAGATGGCTTCCGATGTCGTGGGACAGAAGCAGACCGCCTATCAGATCTTTGTCAAGACCGAGGACGGCAAGACGGTCTGGGACAGCGGCACGGTGTCTTCCGCCCTTTCGGTGGATATCCCCTACGAAGGGGAAACGCTTACTTCCGGCACTCGCTATCATTGGCAGGTGGCGGTCTGGGACAAGGACGGCACGAAAACCCTTTCCCCGGTCGCTTCCTTGGAGACGGCGTTTTTATACGAAAACGAGTATGCCGACACCAAGTTCATCAGCGCGCCGGCGCAGGAACTGCCGAAGGATACCGTTTATACCGTCGATTTTGACTTTATCTTAGAGAGCGGCAGCATGGGGTTTGCCTTCGGTGCCACCGACACGAACAATATGCTCATGTGGCAGATCAACAACCATATCGCCCCGGGACAGCGGATCTATCTGCGCCCCCACGCCAAGACGGGCGGCAACTGGGCGACGCTGACCTCCGACATTGATATTACCGCGAAATTGCCGGTGTCGGCCGCCGATTTTGCCGGCAGTCTTTTGCATTTCCGTTTAGAGGTGTCGGGGCGGACGATCCGCACCTATATCGGCAAAACCGAAGAAAGCCTCGCGCTTGTGCATACCTATACCTATACGAAGAATGTCCCCTTGAACAAACTCGCCTTCCGTCAGCACGCCAACGAAGATGAAGTGGCGCTTTTTGACAACTTAGTCGTGAAAAACGAAGCGGGCGAGGTGATTTATCAGAACGATTTCTCCGAGACCATCGGCTTTGAAGGCAGCGTTTACGGGGTACTTGAAAACGGGATGCTCAAAGTCGGCACTTCGCAGGGCAGCGATGAACACATTCTGCTGCAGTCTGACGCTATCCCCAATCTGCCCGGCTTCCGCAAGACCTTTACGCCGAAAGGCGAAGTGAAAAGCGCGCGCTGGTACACCTGCGGCCTCGGCGTCTATGAAGCCTATGTCAACGGCAAGAGGGTAGGGTTCTTGCAGGAAGACGGCGGTATGCTCTATCCCGAGTTAAAGCCCGGCTTTACCGAAATGGCCAAACGCAAATCCTATGTCACCTTCGATGTGACCGACTTTTTGAAAACCGGCGAAAATGTGCTTGCCGCCGTGGTGACAAGCGGCTGGTGGTCGGGACAGGTGGCCGCAAGCTACGGCAAGACCGACGCCTTCTGGGGCAAACTCGTCATCACTTATGCCGACGGCAGCAGCGAAAGCATCGCCACCGGCGGCGATTGGAAAACCGCCCGTGTCAGCGCCCTGCTTTATGCCGACATTTTCGGCGGCGAGACTTACGACGCCCGGGTGAGCGACGACTGGATGAAGCCGGGCTACGACGACAGCGCCTGGGACAAGGTCGTGATCAACCGCGAATATACCGGCAAAATCCAGGCCTGGAAAGGCTCGTTCATTGTCGATCGCGCCGATCTCGAGCGCCCGTTGCAGTCGGTGACGGTCTATGCCGGCGCGGACGGCACGACGGCGGGCGCCTACGGCAAGATTCATGTACTGCGCACGGGGACTACCGCTTCCTTTACCCTTGCCCCCGGCGAAGTGGCGCTCATCGATTTTGCGCAGAACGCCTCCGGCTGGGAGTGCTTCACGGTGGAAGGGCCGGCCGGCACGCTTCTGACCATTCGGCACGGCGAGATTCTCAACGATAACAACGGCGAAACCTCCCGGGGCAACGACGGCCCCGGCGGCAGCGTCTACAACGCCAACTACCGCACCGCCGCCGCCACGACCCGCTATTATCTCAAAGGGGAAGGCAAGGAGAGCTATCATCCCGCCTTTACCTTCTACGGGTTCCGGTATATCGAAATCACCGCCACCGCGCCCGTGACCTTCAGCGCGCTGTCGGCGCACACCGTCACCTCGGTGGAAGAAGACACCGGCTTTATGACCACCTCGGACGAGAAGATCAATCAGCTCTTTTCCAATATCCGCTGGGGACAGTATTCCAACTATCTCAGCGTCCCCACCGACTGCCCGCAGCGCGATGAGCGGCAGGGCTGGACGGCCGACACGCAGGTGTTTGCCCCCGCCGGCTGCTATCTCGGCTTTTCCAAGAGTTTCTTGGAAAAATTCATGCAGGATCTCATGGATGCCCAGGCGGCGGACGGCTCTTATCCCGGCACGGCGCCCACAGGTTCCTATAACGGCGGCGGCTGGGGCGGCACCGGCTGGGCCGATGCCGGCATCATCGTTCCCTATACCCTCTATCAGATGTATAACGATGTTGAAGTTATTAAGGAGTGCTGGGACTCCATGCAGCAGTATGTGGACGGCTATCTTGCCTCCTTCGGCAAGCGCGGCCCCGCCAATATCTGGGGGGACTGGCTGGCCTATGAGTCCAACGACGCCGAGATTCAGTCGCTTTTGGCCGTGGCCTATTACGCCTGGGACGCCAAGATGATGGCCGAAATGGCCGATGCGCTGGGGCTTGCCGCCGAGGCGGAGCGCTATCTGACCCTCTATGAAGAGGAAAAAGAATATTTTATCGAAAGCTATGTCAACCCCACGACCGGCAGGATGAAGAGAAGCGAACAGACCGCCTGCCTCTATGCGCTCTATCTCGACCTTCTGCCCGATGAGGCCTCGGTGCAGGCGGTGACGGCGCAGCTTCTGACCAACATCAAATCCAAGGGCAACCGCTTGCAGACCGGCTTTTTGGGGACAAAAATCATTCTTGACACCCTGACCAAGATCGGGCATAGCGAAGTGGCGTATACCCTCCTTCTGCAGGAAAACAATCCTTCCTGGCTCTATTCGGTGCTTCAGGGCGCCACCACGATCTGGGAGCGCTGGAACTCCTATACTTTGGACAGAGGCTTCGGCGATGTGGGCATGAATTCCTTCAACCACTATGCTTACGGCGCCGTGGCGTACTGGATGTTCAACACCATGGCCGGCATCGGCGTCGATCCCGCCGCCCCGGGCTTTGGGAAGATGATCATTGCCCCCGTCCCCGATGTTAGGATCGGCAAAGTCGAGGCTTCCTATGAAAGCTGTTACGGCAAAGTCGCCGTGACTTCCGATTACAGCGAAACGGCATGGGATTACACCCTCACCCTGCCCGCCAACACCTCGGCGGAAATCCGCCTGCCTATGGGCAATTTCAAAACGCTCACGGTCAACGGCAAGGCGCTTGACGCCCTGACGCTGGCCGAGGACGGCATCGAATATCTCGGCACCGAAGACGGCGTCGCCCGCTTTCACGCGGTCAGCGGCAGCTTTGCTTTTGCCGCAAGATAACTTGTCTTGTCGCACTTATAAAACCCGCCCTGTCTTTGCCGCACGCGGCAAAGACAGGGCGGGTTTTTCGGCGGCGTTACGGGTCTTTCGGCGCAAAAAAGAGAAAACAAAGCAGGGCAATGAGAAAAAGCCCGGAAAAGACAAAGCAGACGATGCCGAAGACGGGCAGAGACGCGGCAAAGCCCAGTCCGCCGCACAGCACCGTGAGAGCCAGGCACAAAAGCAGGGCGCGCAGGACGGAACTCTTTTTTCCGTCCGCCGGTTTTCTTTTCATAATCAGCCTCCCGGAAGTTTCTATGCTCATGATAGCATATTTTCAAGCGTCTGTCCAGCAAATTTTGCTTTTTTCCGACACTTTCCCGCAGGGCGGGGCGTTTTCTTTTGTTTTTACGACGGAATTTTCCTTTTTTCGGTACCTGAAAAAGCCGCCCTATCACAAAAAAAGAGTCGAACTCTGTCTTTTTATATCCCAAAACGGTATTTTTTACTATCTTTTGAAGCCTTATTTTTTTCACAGAGGAAAAACCCTGTTTCTTTTGACTTAAAAACAATACAATGCAAGGTTTTTAAAAAAAATCTGAATATTTTTTTATAAAAAAGTATTGCACTCCACAAATAAATGTGCTATACTATTATCACAAGCATTTTAGAAAGCCTTGTTGTAAGAAATCCAAAGGAGGATGAACGAAAAATGGAAGTCAGTTACAATAAGTTGTGGAAGCTGTTGATCGACAAAAAGATGAGCAGAGCGGATCTGAGAAAGCAGGCGGACATTCTGCCTAACACGATGACAAAACTTCGTAGAGACGAGCTTGTCTCTATGACGATTCTTCTTCGTATTTGCAAGACCCTGAATTGTAATATCGGCGATATCTGCGATGTTATCCCCGCAGAATCGGCAAAATAAGGAAAATCGTGAAAAATCATCTGCAACCAGGCTTTCCAAAGCAACAAAAACCGGTGATGCCATAAAGGCATGACCGGTTTTTTGTTCTTCTTGAATTTTTTTCATAGGAAGCCTTGTCAGATTCTTCTTCCTGTGTTATACTTGACTTTGCAAAAAACCATCGTACAGGGGGAAAACGCGGCATGAAATATCAGCTTTACTGCTCCACGGGCGCGATGCTCGGCAGGATCAACGGGTGGGATCACCATATCCTTCTTGCCGCCGGCGGCGAGGTGGAGGCCGACGGCTTTGAATTTATGATGGAGCCTCTGTATTATGACACATGGCAAGAGATCGGGCGCGACCTTGAAAAGAGCGGCTTTTCCTTTCCCGTGATGCATACCGATAAGGAAATCGGCGTCTATCTCGCCGGCGACCCCGAGGAAAGAGAGAAGGGGCTTTCGCTCTTTGAGACAAACTGCCGCCTCGCGGTGATGATAGGGGCAAGGCGGCTCGTGCTTCATCTCTGGAGCGGCCAGGTGTCGGATCGGTATTTTGAAAACAATTTAGCGGCGCTCTCGCGGCTCTATGACATCGCCGCCCGCTATGACCTGCGCCTGATGGTGGAAAATGTCCCCTGCGCCGTCGGCAGTCCGCTCGCCCATTTTGGGGCGATCGCGGCCGCCTATCCCGACGCTTCCTTTGTCTATGATCTGCGCTTCGGCGCTTTTCACGAGGAAAATGCGGCGATGCTCGCCTCTCCCTTTATGAAAAGCGGCGCCGTTGCCCATGTCCATGTGTCGGATTATGTGGGGCCGCCGCACAACTTTTCCTCTCTGCGGCCGATCCTCCATCTCGGCGAGGGCATCATCGGCCTTGCCTCGCTCCTGCCGGCGCTTGGCGCCCGCTATGTTGGGTCAAGCGTAACGCTCGAGTCGCCGGCCTTTCTCCCCGACGGCTGCGACACCGGCGCCATCAACGCCGATCTTGCCTTTCTCCGGCGCTATTTGTCTTAACAGGAAAAACCC
>CANQXN010000060.1 GCA_947627815.1 uncultured Clostridia bacterium
GCGGGCGATGCCGGCGGGATCGACGCGTGCGGCCACCGTCGACATACCGCCCACCGTCTCATGCGCGCCGTTGTTGATGACCACATGCACGATGTTTTCCGGGGCGTTGGCGCCGAGCAGCGCGAGGCTCCCCATATGCATGAGGAGCGCGCCGTCGCCGTCGATGATCCACACTTTGGTATCCGGCTTTTGCAGCGCGATGCCAAGCGCGATCGAAGAGCTGTGTCCCATCGACCCCACCGTCAGAAAATCCCTGCCGTGAAAGCCATCCTCCTTTTCCCGAATCTCAAAAAGCTCGCGGGACGCTTTGCCGGTGGTCGAGACAATCACATCCCGACCCGCCGCCGCCGCGATATGCCGGATGACTTCTTCGCGATTCAAAAGATTGTCGTTGCGATAGGTCACTTGATCCTCAAAGGTCAAAGCGCCTTTGCGCACGACCAGCGCCGTCTGCTTGCCTTGCGCCCAAAGAGCGCGGAATTCACAAAGCCAGGCGGCAAGCTCCTCTTCCTGCGTGGTTTTCTCCAGCACATGGGCGGTGATTTGCATATCGGCAAGCAGGGTCAGGGTCACTTCTCCCTGAAAAACATGCTGGGGTTCATCGTGAACCCCCGGTTCGCCCCGCCAGCCGACGATAAAGAAGCAGGGGATGCCGTAGACTTTGTCGTTTAAAAGCGATGCCACCGGATTGATGATATTGCCAAGGCCGCTGTTTTGCAGATAGACCACCGGCACTTTCCCCGTGGCAAGATGGTAGCCCGCCGCAAGCCCCACGGCGTTGCCTTCATTGGCGGCGATGACATGGCGGCGCGGATCGGTGCCGTAATTTCTCATCAGATAGTCGCAAAGGGGGCGCAATTGAGAATCGGGGACACCGGCAAAAAAATCAAACGCGTGTAAAAAATCAGGTTTCATTTTGTCTCCTTTTCGGTAAAACAAAAAAGTCAGGAAGGTTGGGGCGCTTTTTTATCGCATTTTCATGGTATTCAGGGTCGTGGTGGTATAGAGAAACAGAAGGTCGGCGCAGGTAAGATCCAGCCCCTCCACCTGCCCGAGATAAGACAGGGGGAGATACCGCAAATCCACCAGCACCACCCGATGATAGCCGGAAAGGAGCAAGGGACTTAAAGAGGAGCCGAAGGAATCGCGGAACACAAAGAGCGTCTTGTCGTTGTCGGAAAGCGGATTGATCACCTCGATCAAAGGCTGGGGGCCTGACAGGAAGAGGTCGTAGGGATCGGAAAGTTCTTCCTCCGCGTCAACCGGCGTATAGACCTTGGCATCGGTATAGAAGAAGCCGTCGGCGCCAAGCTGCCAGAGGCGCACCTCGGCGGCATCGGTGACAGCGCTCTCAAGACAGCAAAGAGGCTCTCTGGCAAGCGGCAGCGCGCTTTGCCCGTAATAGACGCCGTAAAAGTCGCTCACATCGGTTGTTCGGTAGGCGTTGGCGCCGTCAATCGAAGCACCCATGGCCGCCGCCATCTTTTCTGCCAAAGGGAGGAGGGCTTCCTGCCGCCAATGAATATCGGTGCGGTAATAGTCCTCGAGTGTTAAGAGCGGGAAAAGGTCGATATAGCTGCTGCCCGCAGGCGCCCCTTCTTTTACCGCCGTTAAAAAAGCGTCATAATCCCAATGCGGCGTGAGAGACGAGACAAAGTAGTTTTTGTCGGGGATCACGGCAAAATAAGCGTTGCTTTCGGGGAAAAAGTCAGAAACGACCTTGTCCCAGAGGGCGACATTCTGCGCTAACATCTCTTCATCGATAGCGGTTTCAATCTTCACCGCCCTGCCGTTTGAAAAATAAATGCCGTTGTTCTGCGCGCGCGCCATCAGATAAAAGCGTTCTATGGCTTTCAGCCGGCGGAAGCCTTCCCGCCCGGGAAACTGATCGGCGGCATAATCGTCAAAATCGTTGAAGAATCGGCCGCTCTCCACCCGTTCCCAGGAAAAGCGGGGAAAAGTTTCGAGATAGCGCCGCTCGGAAGGCGAAATCTCCTGCTTGGGGAAGAAAAGACAGAGCAGGAAGAAAACGCCGAGAAAGCCGGCGAAAAGAACGGCGGTGAAAATATCGTTCAGGGAGCGCTTTTTTGCGCGGGATGGTTCTTTCATGACCGTCCTCCTTAAAAGTTAAAATACAGAAAAGGATGAAAACCGGCGTCGGCAAGCTCCGCCGTGCAGAGAACCAAAAGCAGGATCACCGCTACGGGCTTTACCCAAGATAATGCCGGACGCTTTTTGACCAAGGCGTCGACCGCCTTGCGCACAAGAGGCGTCGCCCCCACGCAGGCGATGACGACGATCAGCGCATAATCGCGCAGATAGAAAAGCGTCTGTCTTGTGACGAAAGGCAGCCCGCCGAAACCGAACATCTGCCCGATATGGGCAAGTCCCCCCGACAGTCCGCCCAAAGAATCGGAGGCGCTGAAAATGACAAACCCCAATAAGACAACGAGCAGCAAATAGAGGTGTCCCACCGCTTTGGGCGCCTTATCCAGCCATTTTTGCAGGAAAAGTTTTTCGAGCACCAGAAAGAGGGCGAAATACAGACCCCAGAGAATGAAGGTGACATCGGCGCCGTGCCATAGTCCCGTGAGAAACCAGACCACGGCGATATTGAAGATCCAGCGGGGCAGTTTTACCCGATTGCCGCCCAAGGGAATATAGACATAGTCGCGGAACCAGGAGGAAAGGGTGATATGCCAACGCCGCCAGAAGTCCCGCACCGAGCGGGCGGTATAGGGATAATTGAAATTTTCCGGGAAGGAAAAGCCGAAAAAGCGGCCAAGCCCGATGGCCATATCCGAATACCCCGAAAAATCGTAATAGATCTGCAGCATGAAGAGGATCGCATAAAGCCATGCCAAAAGCACGGTTTTCTCCGGCAAGTCGGCAAACCCCGCCACAAATTCCCCCAGCTGATCGGCGATTAACACCTTTTTCCCGAGGCCGACGGCAAAGCGAAACGCCCCTTCGGCAAAGCCCGAAACCGAATGTTCCCGCTGATTCAGCGCGTCCGCCACTTCCCGATAGCGGACGATGGGACCCGCCACAAGCTGCGGGAAGAGCGTCAGGTAGGTCGCATAGGTAAAGAAGTTTTTCTCCGCCCGCTCCCCACGGTAGACATCGATGGTATAGCTCAGCGACTGGAAGGTATAAAAGCTGATGCCGATGGGCAAAGCGATGCCCCAAAGCGGCAGAGCCGTGCCGAACAGCCGGTTGAAGCTGTCGATGAAGAAATCGACATACTTATAATAGGCCAGCACGCCGAGATCAAAAATCAGGGAAAAGGCGAGGGCAAAGCGGGTCACCATCGGCTTTTTATCCCGAAAACGCTCGATCAGCCGCCCGACGGTATAATCCACCAGCGCCGTCGCCAGCATGAGAAGCACCAAAAGCTGTTCGCCATAAAAATAAAAGACAAGACCGGCGGCGAGCAGGATATAGTTTTTCGCCCGGCGCGGCGCCAGATAATAGAGCAAAAGCACCGCCGGCAAAAAATAAAAGAGAAAAGGAATGCCTGAAAAAACCATACTGTCCTGTCACTCTCCCTAACTGTTCTGACTGTCGGCAAGATGCTGCCACGCCCGCCGCACGCCGTCTAAAAGACAGGCGGTATCGAGCGAAGCTTTGGTGAAAAAGGCGATGTCCGCGCCTTTCAGGGCGGCGGCAAAGTCCGCAAGTTCGTATGCCATGTTGCTTTCGGGCGTAATGTAAGGATCTGGCTTTGGCGCGCTGCCCCGTGGGGTGAATACCAACTGTTCCGGCTTGGCAGGTTTTGCGAAAGTCAAGGTTCCCGCTTCCCCGCCGAGAAAACAGCGGCAGGGCGAGTCGTTGATTTTGGAATAGGTCACGGTGACGGTAAATCCTTCATAACGCAAAAGGACGCTCCCGGCGCCTTCCATGCCGCCCGGCAGAAAGAAAGAGGAGGCCTGAATCGCGCGCGGTCTTCCGAACAAAGCGGCCGCAAGCGCCAAAGGATAGACGCCGATATCAAGTACCGCCGCGTTGCCCAGCGCGGGATTGAAGGCGTTGGGCAAATCGCCCGCTTTGAAGCGGTCATAACGGGAGGAATACTGGCAGTAGTCAAGATACACCGAGCGCAAGGGGCCGAGCGCAGGCAGATACCGCCGGATGAGGGAAAAGGCGGGATCGTGCAAAGGCCGCATGGCCTCCATGAAAACAAGCCCTTTTTCCCGCGCCAGCGCCGCAAGGGAGCCAAGCGCGTTTTCGCTGAGGACGGCGGGCTTTTCGCACAGCACCGAAACGCCGGCGAGAAGCGCCCGCCTTGCCTGCGCTTCATGACAGCTGTTAGGCGAGGCAAGGTAGACGGCGTCAAGCCCGCAAGCCAGAAAGGCGTCGTAATCGGTAAAAACGGCGGGAATGCCGTGGGCGTCGGCAAAAGCGCCGCCCGCCTCGCGCGTGCGGGAATAGATGGCGCAAAGCGTCACATCCGGCACTTTTTGCGCCGCCTGACAGAGCCAATCGCTGACAAAATTGCTGCCGACAATGCCCAAACGCATGACGCTTACCCCCTTTTCTCTCCTCGGCCGATTTATGTTTATTTTACCATCTTTTTCCCCCGGGCGCAACAGTTTTTTTAAAAAAGCGAGAACTTGTCCGTCGTCCCCGGCGTTTTCGCGTGAAAAAGACAGAAAGAACCTCTTGCAAAAAGAGGAAAAACATGGTATACTGGAAAATGAAGTTATATCGGATTTTCCCGAAATCGAAACAGAAAAGGAGTGCCATGAACACTTCCGCTTTTGACAACTTCGCCAAGCCTTTCTTCGACATGGCTGGCGAATGCGCCGAACTCATGGGCGCCACATCCTTTATTACCGATACCGAACCCGCGCGCGACAAAAAGGGAGAGATCGTCGGCACCGACGCCTACCTCATTCGCTTCCGGTTTGATTGCTTTTTCATGGAATTTGTCTACTCTCCCCGTGTCAGCGCCAGAATGGGCGCTCCCTCCACTTTAAGCGCCCGCATTTACCCCGATCCCCGCGAGCGCGGTCTGCCGTTTTCACCCTATGAACTTGCCGACGCCATCGCCACCGACGATTTCACCTGCCGGCAATTTTCCTGGATCGAAAGCGAAAAGCGCCTGACCGACTGCTGTCGGTTTCTGGCGCAGTCGTTTGTGCGCCTGATCCCCCGCATAGAAGCCCTCGCCCGGGACGACGCGGCGCTGGAAGCCGCCTACGCCCGCCTGCGGGAGGAGATCAACGGCATTTACAGAAACGACATTTTCTCGCCTTCCGGCAACGGCGATACCTTTGATTATGAAATGCTCCAGCTGCGGCTTTACGCCATCGAGCGCTGGAAAAGCTCTTTCTACGCCTCCGAGGAATACAGCGCTTTTTTAAACGGCGATCCCAGCCGCCTGCTCTCCATCGCCTCGCCCCGCCTCAACCGGCCGCTGCCGGTGTATATCCGCCGTTTAGCCGCCGCTTTGGGACAGGCGGAGAGAGCATGTCCGCCCCTTGCGGAAGAAGTCGCTTCCCTGCCCGCCATGATCAAGTGCAGAAAACGCGCTTCGACTTTCCCCGTTGTGCTGCTCGCCTGCCTTTTTTCTCTCCCGGTTTTTGCCGCGCTCTTTGCCGGTCTTTACGCCTTGATCGCGGTTCTTACCAAAGGCGACGCCCTCCTCTACACCGCCCAGACGATCCACGCCTTTTTCAGCGAACTGGTAGTGCCTTTGGTGATTACGGTGCCGTTTTTTGCGCCTCTCTTTGTCCGCCCGGTTTTATGGCTCTTTTTCCGAAAACGCTATGAGGCGAACAAGCCCTATTGGGCCATGATCAAAGAATTGCCTGGGCGGCGCCCCGGGACCGGACTGCGCCGGCTTCTCTTTACCGTGGCGCTGCTCCTCACGGTGTTATCCGCCTGTCGCGGCGTGTTGTTCCGCGAGGACAGTTTCACCGTCCGCACCGACTTTTTCCCCTTCTCGTCCGAGACGATTTCTTACCGCGAGGTCTCCTATCTGCTCAAAGACGGCGAAGCCTATCGCGTTGTCTTAAAGGACGGCAGAGTGCTGGATCTCTCCGCCGTCATGCGCGGCCGGGACGCCGAACAGATCCGCAAGACCTTAAAGCCGGTCTTCGATGCCTACGGCATAGAAGAAAGAAGCCATCCGCCCATCGTGCAGGACGGCGAATCGACAGCCGGCGGCGAAACATCGCAGGTCTTGTGATCGGCATAGGGTTCAGACCGGCCGGCTGACCGTGCAAAGCGGGTAGTAATACGAAAGAATGTCAAAACAGCTTTTCCCACGCTCGGCAAGCAACGCGGCGCCGCGACGGCTCAAACCGACCCCGCCGCCCGCCCCGCGCACCGTGAAAAGATAGCCGTCTGTGCTCTCGGCGGCGTCAAAATAGCCGGAAGGAAGCCCCATAGCTTCGGCAAAAACGATGCCGCTTATCTCTTTGCCCGAAAGGCGCACCGAGAGAACCGCGCCGGAAGAATCCCGCCGACAGCCCTCAAGAACAGGATAGAGAGCGTTTCCCTCCTCGTTTGCCACAAGCGGCAGGGTCAATTTTCCCCATGTGACGCTGTCATAGAAGATAGTTTCTTCCCCGGGCGTTTCCACCCCCGGCACCGAAACCAGATAGGGATAGTCAAAATAGCCGAGCGCCTCGGCGGCCACCGTGTCCTTGCCGGTCTCAGCATGGGAGGCGGCATAAATGACATCGCCTTCATAGGTCAACACCTGCCCTTCGGTCGCGGACGCGGCGGCCGTCACCGCCAGAGAAGGCTGCGCCATAAAAAGCGGAAGATCCGACGCAAAGAGATCCGCCGATGTCCTTGTTTCATGCAGGATCAGATAGGAAGCTCTGCTGCGTATGACGATTGCCAGCGCGCAAAGCGCCTCTTGCGGCAGTGTTTCGCCGCTCTCTTCTCTCCCCACGGGGCATTGTTCAAAGACGGCAAGCCCCCGGGCGGTGATTTCTTCCAAGGTCATAGAGACGCTCTCGCCCGGTGCAAGCTCCACAAGAATTTTTTCGGGTACGCTGTCGCGCGCGGGACGATAGGCGCCGCCCGCCCCTAATTTTACCGCCAACACCGGCAAAAAAGCCGCGCAGAGCATTGAAAAAAGCACAAGAAGGCAAACCGGCACAAGATCCTTTTTTCCCCGCATCCATTGCATAGCGCGCCTCCGGACAAGAAGTTTCATGTAAGACTGTATGCCGAAATTTCGGCCGATATGACTGCCCGACGCCGCTATTCTCATATAAAAAAGGAAAGAGCGAGGTTGTTATGGAACACAAACGCTTCGGTTATTTTGAAAACACCCCCATTTATGCCCACCGGATGACCGACGGCGATCTTGCCGTCACGGTGATCGATTACGGCGCGAGAATCGCTTCTCTGACCTTGGGCGGCCGCGAACTTGTCTGCGGGTTTGCCGATATGGCCGGGTATCTTGCCGACAAAGATTATCACGGCGCCATCGTGGGGCGCTACGCCAACCGCATCCGGGACGGGCGCTTTTCCTTGAACGGCACCGAGTACCGTCTTGCGAAAAACGAAAAAGGGCGCGCCCATCTGCACGGCGGCAACCGGGGCTTTGACGCCCGGGTCTGGACGCCTTTAACATGCGGCGACAACGCCGTCACCCTGACGCTCTTTTCTCCCGACGGGGAGGAGGGCTATCCCGGCAATCTGACGGTAGCGGTCACCTATACCCTGAAGGATCGGACACTCTCGATCGATTATAAGGCGACTTGCGACGCCGATACGGTCATCAATCTCACAAACCACGCCTATTTCAACATCGGCGGCGTGGGAGAAGAAAGCGTGCATGATCAAATTCTCCAGATGAAGGCCGATGCCATCGCCGAGGTCGACGGCTGGCTTATTCCCACCGGCAGGCTCTTGCCCACCGCTGGCACCCCCTTTGATTTTTCCCGCCCCAAACCCATCGGCAAAGACATCGGCGCCGATAACGAGCAGTTGAAAAACGGCGGCGGCTACGACCACGGCTTCCGCCTCCTGCCCCGCCGTCCCGAGGAGCCGGCGGCAATCCTCACAAGCCCCCACAGCGGCATCACCATGGAGATTTTTACCACCGAAAGCGGCATCCAGATGTACACCGGCAATTATATGACGGCGGACAATCCCTTTTTCGGCGGCATCCCGCAGCAAGCGGGGGGTGCCGTGGCGCTCGAATGCAACAAACTGCCCGATTCCCCCAACCGGCCGGAATTTCCCTCCCCCGTCCTTGCCGCAGGCCAAACCTACCGGCAAACCACCGCCTACCGCTTCTCACGCGAAGGCTGAGCGCGCTTTTTTCGGGCTGACAGACACCCGATACTTTCAAGAACTTTTTGTACATCCATCATACAAACTTCACATAAACCGGCTATACTGGTTCCAGATTCAAGCAAAAGGAGCGTGACCGCTTTTATGAAAGATGAGGAACAGAAGACGCCGGAAGAACAGAACGCGGAAGAAACCATTTCTTCCACCTGGGGCGAATCTACGCCTGACGGCGAAAAGCCTCATCAGACATCACAGACAGGATCCGGCATCTCGCCCGATGGCAGTTATGAAATTTCTTTCGGCGCCGGAGAAAGCCATTATTCCGCCGGCGACGGATACAACGCCTACGGCTTCAACGCCAACGGCTCCGGCACTTATCGCCCCGCGAGCGGATCTGCCTCTTCGCAAAACGCCGCGCCGACGCCAACGCCCGCGCCGACGCATAAACGCAGAAATGTCGTGATCCCGATCATGACCGCGCTTTCCGCCGTTTTTCTGGTGCTTTCGATTGTATTTTCCCTGCGGGCGGCAAGCTTGCTCGAGGACGCGCAGAACGCCGCCGGCAATTATCTCATCAAAAACCCCGGGGTCGACGGATCCCCGACACAGATCGAAAACCCCACGACACTCTGGGTCAACCCCCAAGCGCTCGATACCGATGACATCTACGCCAACGCCGCTGCCAAAACGGTCAACAGCGTGGTGGTCATCACGGCCAATTTGCCAAACGGCGTTTCGAGCGGCGCGGGCGTGATCTGGTCGAGCGGCCAGACCGACAGTTATATCATCACCTGCGCTCATGTCGTGGAAAACGCGCAAGCCATTCAGATCACCTTTTACAACAACGAAAACTGCCATGCCGAGCTTGTGGGCAGCGACGCCCGCACCGACATCGCCCTTCTGCATATCAGCCAAGGCAATCTGCCTTCCGCCATCCTGCCGAGCGACAGCTATGAACTGAAGTTAGGGCAGGCGGTCATCGTCATCGGCAACCCCTTGGGAACCTTGGGCAACACCGTGTCAAACGGCATTCTCTCTTCCCTCTCGCGAACCGTGACGGTGGAAAACACCACCATGGAGCTGATGCAGACCAACGCCGCCATTAACAGCGGCAACTCGGGCGGCGGCATGTTTGATATGAACGGCCAGCTCATCGGCCTTGTCAACGCCAAAGTCGGCGGCGAATCGATCGACAACATCGGCTTTGCCATTCCCTATACCACCATGAAAACCATCGCGGCTGAAATTCTCGAAAAGGGTTATGTGTCAGGCCGCCCGCGGTTCGGTATCACGACCGTCTCCATCACCGATCGCTCAAGCTACGAAGCGGCCGTGCAAGCCTATCCCGATCTTGCCGGCTATGTCACCAGCCGCACTATCTTCGGCGGCTCGCAGATCATCGCCGGTGTCTATGTCGTAGACACCTC
>CANQXN010000061.1 GCA_947627815.1 uncultured Clostridia bacterium
TCGACCTGCGCCCCGGCAGCACGCAACGCCATGACCACCCGGGACTCCTTCATGTCGGAGCCGTCTTCTGTGGTTTTGGAGAGGATCAGGTTATCGCCCATCCGGCCGAACAGGGTATAATCCTCGACCGTCATATCAAAGAGGGCGCAAAGATCGTGGTCATAGATCTGCCCCGAAACGACAATATATTTTTCGGTGATCAGCCGGTACTGATTGAGCTGGCCGATGAGTTCGCCCTTGCCGTTGACCAGAAGCCCGCCGGCCAAGGTAGTGAGAAGATAGCGGTCATAGGAAAGGCGTTCGATCTCGATGGTGCCGGCGGTATCATCCCCCATCACGAACATCTTGATCAGCGTGTCGGAAAGGCAGACCGGCCGCGCCGGCATATTTTCGTCCAACCTCTTATTGGCGATCTCGCGGATTTTAGCGGCGTTGATCACCTTTTCGGTGTAGACCTCGTGAAAATCGGGATCGGTAAAGGGATTGTGGATTTCGTCGACCAAAAAGGAAAGGGTGATGGGATTTTCCGTCACGGTTTTGATATTGACCAAAAGCGAGACTAACTTTTTGTTGACGCCGTCCTGCACATAGTCAAACTCCTCCCCTTCCAGCGCCGTATAGGAATACTGGATCAGGATATTGCCGCCGCTCAACACAAAAATATGCGCGTTTTCGCCGTAGGAAGGCACGGTGAAGCTGTAGATCAGGTCGCCCTTTTCCCGAAAAACAAAGGCGTACTGATCGGAACAATAGTAAAAATAGCCGTTATAGGGTTTTGCGGCGGAAAAATATTCGCTTTCCAGGGGATTGGATTCTTCGGTGACAATCAGACCGTCCCGCACGACAAAGGCCGCGCCGTTGAAAAGGAAGCCGTTGGGGCTGTCCTGAATGGAGGGCTGATCGGTATCGTTGTAGGCGGCCGAGACGACAAGCGTTCCCTCGGCGTCAAAAATCCGCATGGTTTCCCCGTCCCGCGTCATATACAGGCCGGAGGCGGTGTTGTGCGTCAAAAGATTGTCCAAAAAATCGAGCTGTTCATTCTGAGACAGCGTGGCGAGCAGTTTTTGTTCGGGAATGTTGTACACTCTCATAATCGCGTTCTGCCCGGTCAGTTCCCGGGTAAACAGCACCGACCCGGAAAGCCCCACCGGACTGCCGCGAAAAACATCGGGCTGTGTGACCGTCTGATATACGCCGTCCCGGTTCTCCTGCTTGACCAGAAAATCATCAATCACCACACGAAACATTTTGCGCCCGGAAGGCAATTCCAATGTTTCGCAGGAAGAAAGAAAGAAAACCAGAAGCAGGCAGAGTGCCAAAAGGGCGGAAAAAAATGGTTTCACTCGTCTCATACAGGACCCTTTCCGGAAGCGGGGGCGCATCGCAAAGCAAACCCGACACCTCCTACGACAGTTTCAGTATACCACAGCCATTGCTTCTTGTCAAGGGAATGAACCTGATGTTTCGGTGAAAAGCGCCGGAAGAAAGAAAAAGCCGCCCGAAAACGGGCGGCAAGCGATATAGTCCTTATTGTCTTAAGTATGCGCGGCAAGATGACGCTCCTCACGCCGCAGGCGGCGGTACATGACGAGAAAGAGCGTTCCCTGCACGAGGGCGGTGACAAACCAGGAAAGAGGATAGGAAAAATAGAGCGCGCCGAGGGTATGATGCGCTTTGAAATAGGTGAAGATCCAGACGATCCGCACCACGCAGACGCCCGCCACGGTGATGATCATCGGCACGGTGGAATAGCCCATGCCGCGAAGCATTCCGGTCAAAACATCCATGAGGCCGCAGAGGAAATAGGGCAGACAGATAAAGAGCATTCGCTCGGCGCCCACTTCCAGCACGCGCACCATATCGACCGCCTCCCCTTCGGTTGCGCCGGCTCTGGCGAACATGGAGAGAAGCGGCACGCGGCAGAGATAGACGAGGAGGCCGGCCGCGATGCCGAACGAGGTGACGAGAATCAGACAGCGGCGGGCGACGGCGGGGATCCTGTCGTTACGCCCCGCCCCGTTGGTCTGCCCGATATAGGTCATCGCCGTGTTGCTGAAGCTGTTCATCACCGAGTAAACATAGCCCTCTACCGTCATAGCGGCGGTATTGCCCGCCACAACGGCCACATCTTTAAAGCTGTTCACCGAGCTTTGCACGATTACATTGGAGATAGAGAAAAGGGCGCTCTGCAAACCGGCGGGGACGCCAATCCGCAAAGTGCGCGTCACTTCCCCGCGATGAAAGCGGATCTTGCGGATCGAGAGGCGGTAGGGTTCGCGGCTTTTGACAAGATAAACGACCACCAGAACGGCGGAAATCAGTTGGGAAATACTCGTCGCGGTCGCGACGCCGGCGACGCCCATATCAAAGGCGGCGACAAAAATCACATTGAAGATGATATTCACAACGCCCGCCGTCGTCAGGAAAAAGAGCGGCGTGCGCGTATTGCCGATGGCGCGCAGAATGGCGGCGCCGAAGTTATAGATCATACCGGCCGGCACGCCGACAAAATAAATTTTAATGTAAAGCGTCGCGTCGGCGAGTACCTCTTCGGTCGTTCCCATCCAGGAAAGGAAGGTGCCGCCGAAAAAGAAGCCGACAAGCCCCATCAAGACGCCGCCGATGAGCGAAATGGCCATCGCGCTGTGAACGGCGCGCTCAAGCGAGGCGCGGTCGCCCGCGCCCCAAGCCTGCGCCACCACCACAGTGGCGCCGACCGAGAGGCCGACAAGCAGATTGACAATCAGGTTGATGAGCGCCGAGGTGGAGCCAACCGCCGCAAGCGCCCCCGGGCCGTTGAAATTGCCCACCACCAGAAGATCGGCGGTATTGAAAAGCAGCTGCAAAAGGCTGGTCGCCATGATGGGCAAGGTATAGAGAAAAATGCTTTTTGTCAGCGAACCGGCAAAAAGATCTCTTTCTTTGGTGTGTTCCATAGAGTCCTTTCCCGACCGAGTTTTTTCCTCCGGCGTCGGAAAGCCTGCCGCAAAACGCGGCAGGCTTATTGTTTGATTCTTTCTTGCATAGTAAAGAGGCGGGACGAAATCAAGCCTGGGCTTCCTCTTCGATTTCTTCTTCCGCAGGGCGCGTCACCGTCACAAAGGCGGTCTCGATGCGATGCTCCTTGATCTCCTGCACTTCCACCTGCACATAGGGTGTCAGCGCCACGCTGAAGGTGGTGCCGTCAGCCGGAATGGTACCCCATTTGCCGAACACCAGTCCGCCGAAGGTATCATATTCTTCATCGTCGCCCAAATCGATGTGCAGTTCTTCCTTGACATCGTCGAGCGGCGCGCTGCCCTTGATGCGCCAGCGGTCATCGCCCAAAGCGACAATCTCGCCGGCTTCCTCCTCGATGCTTTCCGCCTCGAATCCGCCCACGATCTGTTCGATCAGGTCGTTCATGGTGACGATGCCGCTGACGCCGCCGTGTTCATCCATCACCACGGCAAAACGGTTGCGCGTGGCTTTCATCTGGCGGAAGAGCGTATCGGCCTTGATGCCCTCCGGCACAAGATACGCGGGGGACATCGCCTGCGCGAGAATTTCTTCGCGGGAGGCACCCCAGAGGCGGAAAAAGTCTTTGGCGTTCAAGACCCCGACAAGATCGTCCGCCGAATCGCCGCAGACGGGATAGACCGAGTGGCGCGTCTCATGAATGCACTCTTTCCAGGTTTCGAGATCGTCTTCCATCCAGAGGATCACCATATCGGTGCGGTGGGTGGCAAATTCCTCGACGCTCAGATTGTCGAACTCGAAAACATTTTTGATCATTTCCTGTTCTTCTTCGTCGATCACGCCTTTTTCGGCGCCGGCATCCACCATCATGCGGATTTCTTCCTCCGAAACCTCTTCGCCGGTTTCATTGGGATCGACATGCAAAAGCCGGAGCACACCGTTGGTGCAGACGGTGAGAAACCACACCAAGGGGCGAAAAGCAATCGCGACAAACGACACCGTGCCGGAAAGCCCGATCGCCACTTTTTCGGGGTTTTTCATGGCTAACCGTTTTGGCACCAGCTCCCCGAAAATCAGGGTGATAAAAGAGAGAATCAGGGTGATGAGAATGACCGCGACCGTCTGTATCACCTGATAATCGGCGCCGGTCAGGTCGGAAAACCAACGGGCAATGTCATCGGAAAAGTTATTGGCCGCAAAAGCCGAACCCAAAAAGCCGGCCAGCGTAATGGCCACCTGAATGGTGGCAAGAAAGCGGGAAGGCATCTCCTTGAAGCGGACAAGCCTTGCGGCGGCGCGTTTTTCCCGCCGCGTACCCTCGGTACTCATACGGGTGAGTTTGGCATCGTTCACCGACAAAACCGCGATCTCGGCGCAGGCGAAGACGGCGTTTAAGGCGATCAGAACGAGCTGTAGTAAAAGCTGTAAAAAAATCATGGTAACGGTTTTTCTCCTAAAAACGGTTGTTATGTTTGTAAAACGATGTGAAATTTCTTTTGACGCCGACTGTCCGGCGCGGGAAAACTCACATCACCAGCCTGTTTTTAAGCAAAAAAAGCATAGCCTGCCTTTTGTCGGACAAAAAGCCGGTTATGCCGTCGTTATCCATGGAAAGGGTGGTAAAAGAAGTTGTCGTACAACTACCGCCGTCGTCCATAAGTAAATAAACAGTTCCTTTCTTGCAAAAGTCGGGCGCAAGCGCTCCGTACTGATGGGAGTATATCATACTTTCTATCCTTTGTCAAGGGGCAATTGAAGGAAAAATTCCTTCTTTTTTTGTCAAGCTCCCCGCCCCGCTCTTGGCCGGTCGGCGCTTGGCGGGAAAGCGCCGGCAAAAAACCGACCGGAGAGAAAAGACTCTTCGGCCGGTCGATGGCGGGACACATTAAACCGCCCGGGGGCCGTCGGAGGCGCCGTTTGCGGCGTCCTTGTCCTCCGCCGAGGCGGGAAGCGCCCTTTCTTCCGGCAGAAGTTCAGGCATCGCGGCGCCGCTTGCGGCTGAGGGCGCGGCGTCTGCGGAAACGGCGTCTGCGGAGGCGGCAGCTTCGTTTGCCAAGGCGGCGTCCGCCGTGCCGGGGGCTGACGCCGGCTTTTTCTTTTTCAGCATACCGCGCAAAGAATCCAGCAAGACGGGATGTTTGGTCGAGCGCAGGGTCGGGAAAGCGTTTAAGAAGCGGCGGGCGTAACGCGCCGCCTTGTTCATGAGCTGTTCGCTCTTTTCACTGACCGATTTCTGTACGGCCGCGGCTTCCTCTTTGGCCTTTTGACCGGCGCTCTTGAGTTTCAGGGTGCCGCCGGCGACCCCTTTGGTGAGAAGATCGCTGCCGCCCTGCATAAAGTGCGAAAGCTCGTCGAGCGCCGTCAGGGTCTTATTGAGCTTGACAAGGCAGAGCAAGGTCACGATAAGGTCGGCGACAAAGACGGCGCCCATCACGCTGACGCTCACAATCATGGCCGTCTGCGGGATCTTGTCCACCATGCCCTGCAGCCAGGGGTGAAAAATCGCCACGACAAAGACGCAGGCAAGCCCCCAGATGAGCGAAAAGCGCAGGCAGATATAGCCGTGAAAATTCAAAGGCTCTTTCGAATAGTCCCACCACATATGGTGGAAAAAGGTTTTCATCAAAAAGCCGGTCACAAGTTCAAGCGTCGTAGTGGCAAGAACGCTGCAGACAAACAAAAGAAGGAGATTGTCTTTGACCGGCCACAACAGACCGATGACGACGAGCACCCCCACGCCGTAGATCGGGCAGAGCGGCCCCCGCAAAAAGCCACGGTTTTCAAGAACCCCGCGCGTCACGGCGGCATAGATCACTTCCACCGTCCAGCCCAAAAAGGCATAGATGAAAAACAAAAAACATATTTCGGCAACCTTCATTTTTTCCTCTTTCCCCGAAGGAGCGCTTGCTTTTCCCCCGGAAAACTGTTATAATACTCTCGCTGTCTTACCGCTTCCCCATCGCTTTGTCATCCGCCATTGCCCGGGAAATACCGGCGCTTGCTCGGACAGAAAGGAAACGCCATGAAAATTCTTGCTATCGGCAACAGCTTTTCGGTCGACGCCATGACCTATCTCTACGACATTGCCCGCTCGGAAGGCCTGAAAGAACTCACGCTCGGCAATCTGTATATCGGCGGCTGCACCCTGCAAACCCATGCCGACAACGCGCGGGAAAACCGCCCCGCCTATCAGTATTTCAAAGCCTCGGCGAAGACAGTGGGGCGTTTTTTAGAGCGTCCCCATACCCGCCTTGCCGAAGGCCTTGCCGATGAAAAATGGGACATCATCACCATGCAGCAGGCCAGCGGTTCCTCCGGTATGCCGGACACCTATGCCGCGCCGCTTTCTTCTCTTGTGGCCTATGTGAACGAGAACAAAACCAATCGAAACGCCCGCCTGGCCTGGCATATGACCTGGGCCTATCAAAAAGACAGCGCCCATGAGGAATTTTTCAAATACCGACACAGCCAGGAGGAAATGTACCGGGCGATTCTTCATGCCGTCAGGCAAGAGATTCTGCCCACCGGCGCTTTTTCGTGGCTCATCCCCTCGGGCGGCGCGATTCAACGGGCGCGTACCCATTTCGGCGACACACTCACCCGGGACGGGTATCATTTAAACGAAACAGGCAAGTTCATCGCGGGCTATACCTGGTTTGCTTCCCTGACCGGGCAGCCGCTTACCCGCCTCGCCTTTTGTCCGGCGGCGCTTGCCCTCTCGCAAAGCGACCGAGAGGCGATTGGCGCGGCGGTCAGCGCCGCCTGCGCCGAGCCTTTCCTGCTTTTTTGAAAAGCGGCGTTTGGCCTTGGTTATTGTATCACAGTTTTTCCCAAAAATCAATGCAAATTTCCGATCTTTCCGCCCTGTTTTTGCGGCGCAAGACCGATGCAACCGAAAAGACCTCCCTTGGCGCGGATAAGCGCCCGGGGAGGTCTTTTCCTTTGAACAGCTTTTACAAAACGGCAACGGCGGGGAGGAAAAAGTCGATCCAGATTTTGACAGGCGGCGCCGCCACGGTCAGGAAAGCGGCCTTGGCGGATGTCAGAAAATCGCGGTAAGCGGTTGGCACATAGGGCGTGGGATTGTAATCCGTGCGGCTGGAAATACTGCCGCCGCCGGTAATGTTGCCGAACATTTCGCCCCAGCCGTATTCATAGTTCAGATATTCCTGAAAATCGTTGTAATGGTTGTAAGTATAGAAAACATATTTTTCATTGACATCGATGATTTTGTCGCCGTTTGCGTCAAATCGGGTATAAACGATACGGGCGGCACCCCGGGTGATCCGGGAGCCGTTGTTATAAAGTGCCGCCGTATAATTCGGGTCGCAGTCGGTGCCGGTGGTGCCGATATCGATTTCATAATATGCCAGGCGGCCGCCTTCCCCTTGAATGTCGGGCAGCACGGGTTCATAGGGATAGCGGCCGGTGTCGCCGCTGAAATAGTTGTGATTGAGGCGGAGATAGCGTCCCCAGGGGCTGGACGAAGGCCTTGTCCCGGTGCTTTCGGAATAGTTGGGCGGGACATCGCCAAAAGCCAGGACATACGCCGCCACTTCCTCAAGCGTCACATAGGCGCCGCCTTCGTAAATGCGGTTGACCACCATTCCGCTTGCGTCCACCACACAATAGGTATGGCCGTTATCGGTATAATAGGCGCCGGTATTGCGGACAAAAAGTCCGTTTTCCTTCGGGCGGTTCGGCGCGAGCGTCGGCTCCTGATCCTGATCTTCAATCGAACCCGACATGAAATAATGTTTGGTGCGGTAAACCGCGTCTTCATAGCTTGTGGCGGGATGATAATTTCGATAGAATTCGTCCTCGCTCATGTTCACATAGGGGTCGGTTGCGGTTGCCGCGCGCAAGGTCAGCACCAAGGGGGCGGAGGTCACGCCGCCGGCGCTCGCCGTCAGTTGCACTTCCCCTGCCGAAAGCGCGGTAAGCGTGTTTCCTTGCCGCTTGACGCGGGAAGCGCCCGCGATCACGACGATTTCGGCGTCTGTGGCAAAAGTCCGGCTCCCGTCGCTCCAGAAAGCCGTCACGCGCAAAAGGACGGTATCCCCCACCGTCAGGGCGTTTACCGGCGCGCCGTCTTTTTCGGCAAAAAGCGCAAGACCGGTCAGGGTGGGCGCCGGCTCTTCGATCTCGAGAACCAGCGTGTTGCTGACAAGCGCATCATAGAGGGCGACTAACTCGACATGACCGGCTTTTTGCGCCGTCAGGCGCCCATCCGCCGAAAGAGAAACACAGTCTTCGCCGGCAAGAATTTGAACCGTATCGGTTGGGGCGTCGGTCAGGCTGCCGTTGCTCCACTCCACCGTCAGATGCAAGCGGGTGCTTTCCCCGGGCAGAAGGCGGGTTTGTTCGGCCGAGAAAAGGAGCGAAACCGCGCGCGGCGCTTCCTGTCCCGGCGAAAGAACAGTAAAACTGACGGGATCGGAGACAAGCCCTTCACAGCCGACGCGCAGCGTCACTTTCCCCGGCGCAAGCGCGAGGAAGCAGTCGCCTTCTCGGCGCACGCAGGCTTCCCCTTCCAAAAAGACAAGAATATAATCGTCCTGCGCGGTCACGCTGCCATCGGTATGGCGCAGCTTTACCCAAAAGCGCAGGTTCTCGCCCACATTCAGAGCGCTTTTTTCAAATTCGAGCGAAACGGCGAGCGGAGCCGGCCTTGACAGCGCGGGATCGGCTGTTGTGACATCGGCGGCGCCGCTTGTCGTAACGGCGGCATCGGGTTCAGAAGAGTTTCCGACCTCCGGCAGAGAAGACGACGCGGGTTCATCGCAGGCGACAATCGCAAAAAGACAGAGCAGAAGAGCAAGAAAGACAAGACAAAAGCGTTTCATAAAAGATCCTTTTTGTTTGACAAACTGCCGCGCCCGTGACAGCGGGCAATCGGCTTTTTCCTGACTTTATACAATCTTTGAAGCGAAAACTCCTCATCTTTTGGAAAACACGGGACATCAAAGCGTGAAAAAATCAGATGATCCGGGCGCGCCGGTGGAAAATTTCGCCCGCTTGGTCTGTACGGGCAAGCGTCGGAACAACCGGCCGACCGATCGTTTTTATCTTACCACAAGAATGTGAACAAATAAAGTCTAACGGCTTTTCTCTCCCCAAACTTTCCGGCCTTGACAGCGCGAAATTGTTTTTTTTGCGATTTTTGGCTTTGGATAAAGGCCGCCCGCATCGGCAGCGGCGGCGGAATAAAACCGCCCTGTTTCGGGGATACTCTTTTTTGTACAGGCGGGAGCGGCCGATTTTTAAGTCGGCGCTTTCCGCTTTGGGAAAACCCTAGGGAAAAGAGAAACAGCGACATGGAACAGCAAAGGGTCAAATCGGCAGGACAGGCGGGCGAAAGCGCAGAGGCAAGAGCCATTCGCGCAAGCGAAGGACACGCCGACCCGGGCGTCATCGCCGCAAGGGTCATGCCCACCGGCGGGCGCGCGGAGCGCCTCCCTTTTCCGGCCTTTCAACCGGTGCCGGTGAAAAAGGCGGCGCTTGCGGGCGAAATTCATCTTCTGACCAGGCGCCAAAAAGGATATTTGGCGGTGCGCCGGGTCGTGGATTTTGCCGTGGCTCTGATCCTTTTGTCGCTTTTGTGCCTTCCCTTTTTGTTGATCGCGCTGATTCAGAAGATCACGGCGCCCAAAGAGCGCGTTTTTTTCCGT
>CANQXN010000062.1 GCA_947627815.1 uncultured Clostridia bacterium
GGCTTTCTCCCGGATCGGTGCTGTCACCGCCGCCGCAGGAAACGAGAACGACGGCAAGCGTCAAAAGCAGGAGCGGGAGCAAAAGAAAAAGCAGAGACTTTTTATTCATAGGATCAGGCATCTCCTTTCACGGATGCTCCGGCGGCACTTACAGCCGGGAGACGATGTCGGCGGTATCCTGTGCGATGACGAGTTCCTCGTTGGTCGGGATCAGATAGACAAGCACTTTGGAGTTGTCGGTGGAGAGCTTGACGATGTTGGACTGCCGGAGCATTTTCGCGTTGAGTTCCTTGTCGATTTCGATGCCGAAATAGCTCATGTTGCTGCAGACCACTTCGCGCAGGCGGGGGTTGTTTTCACCGAGGCCGGCGGTAAAGACGATGGCGTCCAGTCCGTCCATCGCGGCGGTATACGCGCCGATGTATTTCTTGATCTGATAGAAAAGCACTTTGGAGGCAAGATCGCAGACGGCGTATTTGGGGTCGGAAGGGCCGCGCTCGATGGTGGCCTCAATATCGCGGGAATCGGTGAAGCCGGTAGTACCCAAAAAGCCGCACTTTTTGTTCATAAAGTCGCTCATTTCATCGGGCGTGAATCCGGTTTTGTTCATGATATAGGGGACGATGGCGGGGTCGATGGAACCGCAGCGCGTCCCCATTTCGACGCCGTCAAGCGGCGTAAAGCCCATGGAAGTGTCGATGCATTTGCCGTCCTTGATCGCGGAAATGGAGGAGCCGTTGCCCAAATGGCAGGTGATGATCTTGGTGCCTTCCACCCGGCCGAGGATCTCGCACATCACCCGGGAAACATAGCGGTGAGAGGTGCCGTGCGCGCCGTACCGGCGGATCTTGTAGGTGTCATACATCTCTTTGGTGATGGGGTAATAGTAAGCCTCTTCCGGCATGGTCTGGTGGAACGCGGTGTCAAAGACCACGACCTGCGGCACCTTCGGCATGACTTCGGTGCAGCCGTAAATGCCCATGAGGTGAGCGCCGGTGTGCAGGGGCGCAAAATCGCGGCAGAGTTCGAGTTTTTCCAGCACATCGGGGGTGACAAGGCAGCTTTCGGAATAGTAGGGGCCGCCATGCACGATGCGGTGTCCCACCGCTTCGATTTCGCTCATGTCCTTGATACAGCCGGTTTCTTTATCGGTGAGAGCCGCCACGACATATTTCATGGCCACGGCGTGATTGGGCATTTCGGCCTTGGTGACCAGCTTTTGCCCGTCAGCGGTCTTGTGTTCGATGACAGAGCCTTCCTGTCCGATGCGTTCGCAGATGCCTTTGGCTTTGAGTTCGCCGGTGGAAGTTTCGATGAGCTGATACTTCAGGGAAGAGGATCCCGCGTTGACAACAAGTACATTCATTTCTGTTTTTTCTCCTGATTGACTTTTTTATAAGGCTGTGTTACAATAGTTCATATAGAAATATTATAACGCTCTTTTCCTGTTTTGACAAGGGCTATTTTGGATTTTTTTCACAAAATCCCCGCTTTTTTATCTCCCGAAAAGTGGGGAGGGGGAAGCATGATAAAAATCGGCGTGATCTGTGAATACAATCCCTTTCACAAGGGGCATGAGCGTCTTTTGTCCGCCCTGCGTTCGGCGTTTGAAGGCGAGGATGCGCTGATCCTCTCCCTGATGAGCGGGAACTATGTGGAGCGCGGCGATTTCGCCGTGCTGCCGAAATATCAGAGAGCCGCCATGGCGCTTCGCCACGGCAGCGATCTGGTGCTGGAACTGCCCTATCCCTATGCCGGCGCCTGCGGCGAGGTTTTCGCCGCCGCCGGGGTTTCTCTTTTGACCTCTTTAGGCATGGACGAAATCGCTTTCGGCGCGGAGTGCGGGGACGCCGTGGCTCTTGCCGAAACCGCCGACCGGCTTTTGTCTCCCGCTTTTGAACAAGCGCTGGCCGAAGAAAAAAAACGCTGTCCGCAGGCGGCGTTCGCGCCTCTGCGGGCGAAGGTTTTTCGCGCGCTGTACGGCAAGGATCTGCCGATTTTGCCTAACGATATGTTGGCGCTCGAATATCTCAAAGCCATCAAGCGGCAAAAGGCGCCGCTTGTGCCGCGCGTGATCCCCCGCGCGGGGCAGGAGAGCGCCGCCGCCGCACGAAACGCCTTTGCGGCGGGCGATTTTGCGGCGCTCTCCTCGCTTGTGCCGGACGATGTAGCGGCGCTTTTAGCAAAGAGCCGCCCCGTGACCTTAGACAAGATGGAGAAAGCCTTCTTGGCCTCGCTGCGCCTGGCCGATCCCGCGGGCAAGACATGGGATCAAGTCGCCGACGCGCCTTCTTCCTTGCTGCGCCGCCTGCAAAAAACGGCGATGTCTGCCGAAAGCCTGGACGAACTCTTGCAAAAGGCGGCGACGAAGAAGTATACTAACGCCCGCATTCGTCGGGCGCTCTTGTCCTGGACGCTGGGCGTCACGCGGGAGCGGCTGGCCGCGCCGCCCTGTTTCACCCGCCTTTTGGGGGCAAACGAAAAGGGGCGCCGCTATCTCTCTTCTCTCTCTTTTCCGGTGATCACCCGGGGCGGGGAACAGAACAAATGGGGGTCTCTTGTCGCCGACGCCCTGAATTTTGCCGACCGCGCCGACCGTTTTTACGCCTTGGCCGATGAAAATCCGCGATTTTTGGCGCCGATTCTTATCGGCGTCGGCACCTGATCCCCGCTGTCCGTTTTTGCGTTATGCCGCGACCCATGGCCGGAATTTTAAAAAAACACGATTTTTCTCTTGACAAAAGGACAAAGAAAAGTATATAATAGAAAAAAGCCGCCGCCAAAGAAGCCAGCAAGGCGCGGCGCGATCCTCTCGAAAGGAGAACACCCATGGCATATACGGTAGATTCCAATATTGCCGGCAAATACCTGATCTATAAAGATTTGCCGCTGGTGCGGGAAGGGAATGTCATCTATTACGGCGACATGCAGGACAAATATGTTCTCTGCCTCATGATCCTTTCCTATAAAACGCTGACAACCTCCGGCGGGAAGACGGTGGAAGTGCCGGATATGATTTTCGGTCAGATCTGGTCCACCGATACCTCCCTGCCCGATACCGAACGCATGGTCAAGCAGTTCGATAAAAAAGGCATGGCGGAGGCGTTTGATTTCGGCATCACACAGTTAGAACGCTATAACAAAAAGAAGTAAAAATCCTTTCCCGGGATAAGGATTTCTCTTGTCCCGGGCGCTTTTTGCTTTTTTCGCTTTATTTTGCCGCTACCTGAATTTTTTGCGGAAAAATACTTGACAAACCCAAAATAGTGTGATATGATAGTGAGGCGCCGAAAGAGGCGCCCAAAAAGACATATGCGCCCCTGTAGCTCAGATGGTAGAGCACTTGACTTTTAATCAAGGTGTCCGGAGTTCGAGTCTCCGCAGGAGCACCACAAAAAAACGAGGCAGTTTGCCTCGTTTTTTTCTGTCTATGGCAGGGAGGCATCGGCCTCCTTTTTTATTGACTTTTTCAAACTGCTGTGGTAAAATAATTGTATCTTTACAAAATCTTATCGTTACAATTTGGCAGGGTCAGTGATGCCCGTTTCTGGCGTTTTCGGCGTCGTCAAACAAGCGATACCAGGTATCGAGATCGATGATGCCGGTGACGGGCAGGCCGATGTTCTGCTGATAGCCGAGAACGGCGTCTAAAGTGTTCTGGCCGTAGATGCCGTCCGGCGTCACCAGTGCGATGGGAACGCCGGCCTTGAACAGGGTGCGCAGCTGCTGCTGCGCCTCGCGGATGGCGGCCGGTTCGTCCCGTAAATCGAAGGTATTACTCATGATGGGGTCGTTTCCTTTCTTTTCGTTGGATCAAGCGGGTCAAGGGCGCGGTCACGGACTGTCGCTTGCCGCGCCGTTTTCCGGTCCCAATTCATAGCCGGGAAATTGCGCGGGGTGGCGGATATAGCCCCCGGCGATGGTGTCATACAGGGAGGCGATGTTTTCCCAGGTGGTGACATCCACCACGCCGGTGATCGGCTGGCGGAAGGCGCTCTGAAAGACAAAGACCGCGTCCCGGGTCGCCTCGTCGAATACGCCGGTCACGGGGATTTCCGGTACTTCCGCATATTCCTGCGCAATGACATTGATGTATTGCTGGAGATAACGGATATCGTCCCCCTCGCTGCCTAACCGCAGGGTGATGCCGGGGAAGGGGCGGGCGACCATCTCAAAAATGCTCTCGGGCAGGGTGGAAAGATCGGCGATATAGACATCGTAGAGCAGTTCCCAGGTGGCAAGATCCACTTCTCCCGTTTCGGGCAGATCCCACGCCCTTTGAAAAGCGGCCACGGCGGCCTGGGTTTCCTCGCCGTAAATGCCGTCGAGCGGCGGTCGGGGAATGGTGTTGTTGAACTCGGAGAGCGTTTCGAGAAAATACTGAATGATCTCCACCTGCAGCCCGGTACTGCCCAGCCGCAGGGTGTCCTCAAAGATTTTTTCGACATCCGCGTAGGTCAAGCCCTCGGAAACCACCTCGTTCAGCCGTTTGACGGCGTTGAAAACATAGATGAGCTTATACCAGGTGGCTTTTCCGACGATGCCGTCCACATCGAGATTGAAGATCTGCTGGAACGCGCGGACAGCGCGGTCGGTGACACTGCCGAACACGCCGTCCGGCGGATAGATTTTCGGGATAGAAGGGTAATTGGCCGAGACGCGGTTCAATCGGATCTGGATCTGCCGCACCTCGTTGCCGATGGAGCCGTATGCCAAAGGAACGGGCGGCAGGCTCTCGGGAATATCCTGCACCGGCGCGTTCTGCACCAGATTGATGTTATCGCCGTAATACTGCGTGAGAATATCGTAAGGGCCGAGTCCCTGATTGGCAAGGCTGACAGTACCCCATTGGGAAAGGCCGTTGCAGGTGACGGTGGTGCCGTTGCAGTAACTCGCAAACAGCGGCTCTACATTGCCGTCTCTGACAATATAGCTGTTGAAAATCTCGTCGACGATTCTCGAAATGTTCTGAAAAATGTTCCGCCCCTTGATAAAGGATTGATCCAGCGCCGTGGAATTGGTGATGTCAAAAGGATAGCCCCGCGCCCGGTAGTATTCGGTGTAGACCCGGTTTAAGGCAAAGGAAATCTGGGCGTAGATGTTAGCGCGCAGCGCCGCCTCCGGCCAGGTGGGATAGATTTCGCTGGAGGCCACATTTTTGATATATTCGGGAAAGGATACCGTCACATTTTCCGCGTTGGAGGCCGGCGATCCCATATGGACGGTGATGGTGGCTGGGATAACCGGCAAATTGGCTCCGGTCATAAGGTCTGCGCCCCGCTTTCGTTGATGATCGTTTTCTCCGGCCAGGTGGGCGTGCCTATGTAATCGGGCGTGGCCTGCAAATTGGTCTGTTGGATGGTGACCACATTGGGAAAGACCGGCGCGTCGAGAAATTCGGTGGATAAAAATCCGATTTTCTCTACCAGAATCCGCACCTGAGCATAGGGGCGTCCCTCCGATCCCGGCGAGAGGGAAAGCGCCAAAGACGGCGTGGGAATCTCGATTTCCGAAGTATAGCCGTCCCGGTTGGTGATCTGTTCGCTCAATAAACTTCCGCTGGCGTTATAGACCCGAACGGTCGCGCCGGGGATCAATAACACCCCGTCCGCCGTCCGGGCGCTGACTAAAAGATAACCTGAATCAGTCATGAAAAACCTTCCTTTCTTTTCTTTACTGTCAGTATATGAAACTTTTTTCCCTGTGACAGGAAGAGATTCCCAGGGCAAAAAGCGCGCCGGAAAGACAAGGGAAGAGAAAAGAAGGGGCAAAAGGGAAGAAAAACGCCCGAAAAAAGAAAAGCCGCGGGCTTTGCGGCCCGCGGCTTGACGCGTAAGCTTATTTGAGTTCGGCGAAATATTTGATGGTGCGAACCATCTGGCTGGTATAGCTGTTCTCGTTGTCATACCAGGACACGACCTGAACCTGATAGGTATCGTCATCGATCTTGGAGACCATGGTCTGGGTGGCGTCGAAGAGAGAGCCGTACCGCATACCGACCACATCGGAAGAAACGATCGGATCGGTGTTGTAACCGAAGGAAGCGGAAGAAGCGGCCTTCATCGCGGCGTTGATGCCGTCTTTGGTGACATCCTTGCCCTTGACCACAGCGGTCAGGATGGTGGTGGAACCGGTGGTGACCGGCACTCTCTGAGCGGAGCCGATGAGCTTGCCGTTCAGTTCGGGAATGACAAGGCCGATCGCCTTCGCGGCGCCGGTGGAGTTGGGGACGATGTTGGCGGCACCGGCACGGGCGCGGCGGAGATCGCCTTTTCTGTGCGGGCCGTCGAGGATCATCTGGTCGCCGGTGTAAGCGTGAATGGTGCTCATGATACCGGAAACGATGGGCGCATAGTCGTTCAGCGCTTTGGCCATAGGAGCCAGGCAGTTGGTGGTGCAGGAAGCGGCGGAGATGATCTGATCCTCAGGGGTCAGGGTGTTCTCGTTGACCGAGAAAACGATGGTCTTGAGGTCGTTGCCGGCGGGCGCGGAAATAACGACTTTCTTGGCGCCGGCGGTGATGTGAGCCATGGATTTATCTTTGGAGCAGTAGAAGCCGGTGCATTCGAGAACGACATCGACATTCAGCTCGCCCCAGGGCAGATCCTGCGCTTTCGGCATGGCGTATACGGTGATTTCCTTGCCGTCTACCGTGATGGAGCCGGGTACTTTCACGGTCTTGCCGTCTTCCTCAAAGACAGGCTCTTTGGAAGAAACGGTGTGGAGACCCTCGCCGATCTTGCCGCAGTAGCCGCCCTGCGCGGTATCATACTTCAAAAGATGGGCCAGCATCGCGGGGCTGGTGAGGTCATTGATGGCGACGATCTCGTAGCCATCGGCACCGAACATCTGACGGAACGCCAGACGGCCGATACGACCGAAACCGTTGATTGCAACTTTTACAGACATTTTGGTAATCCTCCCAATGGTAAAAAGTAATGGTTTTCCAAGTCCACCTTATTTTACCCCAAAATCCAAGGAATTGCAAGCCCTTTTTTTCTTTTTTCTTACGGTTTTTTAAAAATTGGTCTTTCTGACAGTCTTTTTTCCTATCCGAGGGGATTTTTCGTGCGTGTTGATCCCGCCCCTTCTTTCAAGACGGGGCTGTCTTATATATCAAAGATATCAACGAGGAGATTTTTATGGATGAAACTGTATTTACCGCGATGAACACTCTGCCCAACCCCATTTTTCTGACCGATCCCGAAGGGAAGATTCTATACAAAAATCGGGCGGCCTTTTCTCTCTGTCCGCCGCTTTACCGCTCGATCTGTGGGCGTTTGTTTGCCAAGGATGCCGCGCTGCTGAAGCGCGATCTTGACAAATCGGCCTTCCCGCGCTTTGTGCCTTTCAACGATCGGGGCGATTCACAGACCGCTTTTGTGGATACCGTCTATTATGAATGTCGCCTCGCGCTTTTGTGGGTGACCTCGCCGCTCTTTCGCAGCGCGCTTGCCGAATCGGTCTTTCTGCCGGAAAAAGAGGGCAGGGAGGTTTTGAGCGGCGAAACGCTGGCGTTTCGCATCGGTAAACTGGCAAAAGAGCAGGAAGGCGGCGCGCCGGAAGCAAACGCCAAGAGCCGTTACATGGCTTTTCTGCTTTACAAACTGACAGCGCTCACGGTGGATGCCGTGGTGCTGGACCGCGCGGTGAAACGCTGTCCGCTTTCCCGTGCCTTACAGGTCTTTTATCACATCTGCCATCAGATTCTCCGCCCGATGGGCGCGGAGCTGTTGCCGGCGCCTCTGCCGGAGGACGCGAATCTTTTGGAAGTAGCTCTCTATCCCTTTTTGCTTTTTTCCTCGGCAACGCTTCTCTGGACGGTGGAATGCGGTGAAAGCCCTATCGTGAGATCGTCGGTTCTTTTGGAGGATGAACAGGTGTATCTGACTTTTTCCGCCGGCAAGAAACCGACCGCGCGGCGCCTGGCAGGCGGCGACCGCAGTTTTTCTTCTCTTTTGCCGAGTGAAGTCTGCGACCTTTATTTCTTTCACCACGGCGTCAAGAACAGCGGCTGTCATTTTGATTTCGTTTTCGATGACAAGCCTTCTGACAATCTTCGTCTCTGTCTGCGGACGCCGCTGAAACTGCCGACCGCCATTCGCGCCGACAGCGCGCTCGATTATACCGCTCTCCTTTCTCTGATTACGCAATGGGCCAAAGATTTGCTGGCAGCCTCCGCGCCGCAAGAGGAATAAACGCCAAAGAAGAGATGCCCCCAAACCGCCGCAAGGCCGGTTTGGGGGCATCTCATTTTCCTATTCAAAGAAGGCGGCAAAACATCCATCCGCCTATGCCGCGCTCTTCACGCGGTTTTTTCTTTCAGGGTAATGCGGGGCGGCTCTGTTTTGGCGATGGCGCCCGGCGTGATCGTCACCTTTTCGACATCCTCCCGGGAGGGGATGTCGTACATGATATCTAACATGACATCTTCTAAAATGGCGCGCAGGCCACGGGCGCCGGTGTTGCGTGCAATCGCCAGCTTCGCCACGGCGTCGACCGCTTCCTCGGTAAATTCCAGCGCCACACCGTCCATGCCGAACAGCGCCTGATACTGTTTGATCAGCGCGTTTTTCGGCTCGGTCAGCACGCGGCGCAGCATGGCGGTGTCAAGGTTTTCCAGCCCCACAATGACGGGAAGCCGTCCCACCAGTTCGGGGATCAGCCCGTATTTTACGATATCCTGCGGGTTGACTTCTCGCAGAATGCGGTTGTTTTCCGCGATATCCTTGCGGGAAATCACCTGCGAGGCAAACCCGACTGCCTGATTGCCCCGCCGCTGTTCCACAAGACTTGCCAGGCCGTCAAAAGCGCCGCCGCAGATAAAGAGGATGTTGGTGGTATCGACCTGAATAAAATCCTGGTTGGGGTGCTTCCGCCCGCCCTGCGGCGGTACATTGGCTACCGTGCCTTCCAAAATTTTCAAAAGCGCCTGCTGGACGCCTTCGCCCGACACATCGCGGGTGATGGAGCGGTTTTCACTGCGGCGCGAGATCTTGTCGATCTCGTCGATATAAATGATGCCCTGTTCGGCGCGGCCGATGTCAAAATCGGCGGCCTGAAGCAGTTTCAAGAGGATATTTTCCACATCCTCGCCCACATAGCCCGCCTCGGTCAGGGTGGTGGCGTCGGCGATGGCAAAAGGCACTTTCAACGCCCGCGCCAGATTCTGCGCAAGATAGGTCTTGCCCACGCCGGTGGGACCCAAAAGCAAAACATTGCTTTTCTGAATCTCCACGGCGTCGCCTTTTTCCTTTTTTTCGGTTTTTTCGGCGGTTTTGGAAAGGATGCGTTTGTAGTGGTTATATACGGCGACCGACAGGGCTTTTTTGGCAAAATCCTGACCGATGACATATTCATCTAACATGGCCTTGATGTCGGCGGGCTTGGGCAGGCTGTCGAGCGTCAGACCGTTTGCGGGACTTGCCCTGTGTTCCTGTTCGGTTTCGGCTTTGATGATGTCGTTGCATATGGTGATACAGTTGTCACAGATGGTAGCGCCGGTGGGGGAGGGAATGAGGAAATTCACCTCATTTTCACTGCGGCCGCAGAAGGAACAGC
>CANQXN010000063.1 GCA_947627815.1 uncultured Clostridia bacterium
AAGCCCCCCCGCCTCTTCTTCCTCTACCGCCGCTTCCGAGGCACCGGCTTCTTCCGTGGCGGAAAGCACTTCCCTGCCGGAAGAAACTACCGAACCGCCCGTCACCGAGGCAGAGCCTGAATTTGTTTCCGCCATCTTCGGTGGCGGCCCGCTGGTGACCGAACGGGTGAGCGCCCAGCGCGCCGTGGAGGCCGGATTTGACACCATCATTCTCTGGTCTTTGCATATCGAGGAAAACGGCGACATGGTTTTCAACGATAAAAAAATCGTCGTCGACGGGAAGCTCACCGCACAGGCGCAGGCCGTTTATCAGCAGCAGGTCTGGAGCATCTACAGAAAGGCCAAAACCGTCAAACGGATTGAAATCTCGATCGGCGGCTGGGGCTGCCAGGATTTCGAACACATTCGCGATCTCATCAGGAAAGAAGGCACGGGCGAGGACAGCACGCTTTACAAGAATTTACAGCTTGTGATCTTAGCCACCGGCGCCACCGCCATCAATTATGACGATGAATCCTGCTACGATGTCAGCTCCGCCGTGGCCTTCGGCAAGATGTGCGACGCTCTGGGCTGCAAAGTCGCCCTCTGCCCCTACACCAGACAGGATTTTTGGGTGAAGGTGAAAAATGAACTCGGCACAAAAATCGTGGATCGTATCTATGTGCAGTGCTACGCCGGCGGCACCAGCAACATCAATCAGCTGGCCGCCTGGAAAAAGGCCTTCAACATGGATGTGATCCCCGGGTACTGGTGCCTCCACAGCGGCAACGACGGCGGCACCTTCTCGGCGGAACAGGTGACAGAACAGCTGCGCAAAAACATCGATTCCATCACCGGTTGCTTCTTCTGGCTCTATGACGATATGAAGAACCTCCCATCTCCCAACAGTTCGGCCGATTATGTCGCCGCCGTTCGGGCGGTAGCGCCTGAAAAGAAATACAACTGAGCGCCGAAAAAGCATAAACGCACCCGCCCTTTCATACCGTGAAAGAGGGGTGCGTTTTTATGCTGTCTGCCATTTTTTTGGCGGCGCTCTGCCATGAGTGCGGTCATCTCATTCTAATCTATGCCTTAGGCGGCCGTGTCGGCGGCCTCGCCTTTTCGCCCTGCGGCCTGACCCTGCGCGTATTGGGGACAGTCAGCTACCGAAAGGAAATCGCCATCGCGTCAGCGGGTCCCGCCGTCAACGGCCTGCTCTTTCTCTTTTTCACGCTGACGCGTCGCGCGCCGCTCTTTGCCGAAGCCAATTTGGCGCTGGGACTTTTCAATCTCTGCCCGGTCGCAAGTCTCGACGGCGGCCGGATCCTCTATGCCCTGCTCGCCCCCCGCTTAGGGCCGGATCGCGCCTTTCGCCGCCTGCGGGCGCTTTCCTTTCTAACCCTGCTCTTGCTCTGGGCGGTCTCGGTGTTTTTTCTCATCGAAGCCGATGAAAGTCTCTCGCTTTTCTTTCTTTCGGTCTGGCTCTTTGCCTCCCTTTTTGTGGAAAAAGAAAAAAAGGAGATGTGACCCCCTTTTTTGAAAACACTTTGACAAAACGACAAGCCCCGGGAGCAACCGAGGCTGTCGTTTTTTGATGGTATTACGACGATTTTTTGCCGCGCAGGGCGGCGAGTTTTGCCGAAAGGGTCAAACACCCTTCTTCGGGGTCGTCGATATCTGCCACGGCGGCCTCCATGGGACAGGGACCGTCCCCCGCCCGATTGATGATGGCGGGCGTCAAAACGCCGTAGGTCACCGGGATCCCCCGTCTTTCTAAATAGGCTTTGCCCGGCTCACTGAGTACCTCGGCATAGACCGCCGAAAGGCCGGCTTTGACAAAGAGCATGGCGGCGGCTTTGCCGACGATACGGTCGGCCACGGCAAACCCGGCAAGCGTTTGCCCTTGCCCGAGCCAGTCGATCATCGGGGCGATGCCCCGCTTGGTCGAAACGAGGGTGGAATCCCCTTTGACAAGCACGCAGGTGGTTTCTCCGGCGAGCAATGTTTTCGCCCGTTCCCAATCAGTCACGGCCGTTCTCCTTGAAAAGCAGTTTGTGCAAGCCTACCACCGCCAGCGGCACGAGAATCGCCTGGAGATAGAGAGCGGTCATGCCGGTCTTCACCTGGTCAAGGACGACCGAAAAGGCAAGATCGCTAAAGCGGCCGAACAGGGCGACAAGCGCTAAGAAAACAGAGCGCCCTGCCACTTCCGCCGCCAGCACGGCAGGAAACGCCATGAGGGGCTGTTTCTCGATCCGCTTGGAAAAGAAGCCTGCCACCAGCGCAAAGACGGCCAGTTCCGCCATCATATAGGGCAGGCGGGCGGCCATCGGCATGGGAGAGCCGAACAGCGAGGTGACGGCGAAACTGACAAGCGGCGAAAGCAAGCCGACCGCAAGACCCCATTGCCAGCCCAATAGGCAGCCGCCGAGAAGTACCGGCAAATACATGGGCAGCCACTGCACACCGCCGGGAACCCCAGCGGCAAGATGTACGAGCTGCGGCAGACCGACGGCGAGCAGAATCACGCCGAGGGAAACGAGGCCTTTGACGGTCAGGCGCCCTTTGAGTGAAAGTTGTTTTCTGGTAAGTACGGCATCGATCATGAAATAAGTCTCCTTCTCTTATTTTTCAAATTCTTTGGCCACGGCGGAAAGAAGCGTCCGGATCTCGAGGTGCTGCGGGCAAACCGCTTCACAGCGGCCGCAGCGGATGCAGTCGGAAGCCTTGCCGGCGCCCGAGGTATAGACATCGTAATAGAAATCGGCGTTCCAATCCTTGAATTCTCGTTTGTTGTTCATGCAGGCGAAGAGATCGGGAATGCTGATCTTTTTGGGGCAGCCTTCGATGCAATAGCGGCAGGCGGTACAGGGGATGCGCCCCTTCTCTTTGATGATATGGCAGACCGTCTCCACCGCCGCGCGCTCTTTGTCGGAGAGCGGCACAAAATCGCTCATGGTGGCGATATTATCCTTCATCATGGTCATATTGCCCATGCCGGACAGCACCATGAACACCCCTTCAAAGCCGGCGGCAAAGCGCAGGGCGTAGCTGGCGTTGCTCTTGTTCGCGCCGAGGCTGTCGATCACCGTCTGCGCCGTGGGCGGGAGATTGACCAGATGGCCGCCCTTGACAGGCTCCATGATAATCACCGGTTTCCCGTGCTTGCGCGCCGTCTCATAGACTTTGCGGGACTGCACCGAAGGATCTTCATAGTCCAGATAGTTGAACTGGATCTGAACAAACTCCACGGCGGGATAGTCGGTGAGGATCCGATCCAGCACTTCGGCAGAATCGTGGAAGGAAAGCCCCACATGGCGGATCTTGCCCTCCTTTTTCAGGGCAAACGCCGTCTCATAGGCGCGGCAGGCCTTGAATTTTTCATACACCGAGCGCTCCTGGGCGTGCATCAGGTAAAAATCGAAATAATCAACGCCGCAGGCGGAAAGCTGGCGTTCAAAGAAGGGACGGATGTCCTCTTCCTTGTTAAAATAGGGGCCGGTGAGCTTATCGGCCAAGAGATAGCGCGAACGGGGATGGCGGGAGGTCAGGCAGGTTTTCAGCGCGGTTTCGCTCATGCCGCCGTGATAGCCATGAGCGGTATCAAAATAATTGAAACCCGCCTCCAAAAAGGCATCGACCATAGTGGACATCTCTTCGGTATCGATCTTATTGTCCTTCGTGGGCAGGCGCATACATCCGAAACCGAAGGTCTTTTTGACTTCTGGGAAAAAAGGATTCATACAGCGTCTCCTTGATTCAATATTTTCTTTTCTTTGCTATTTTAACATAAAAGCAAGCCGGTGTCAATGCGCTTTGCCGCCCAATCCGTTTTGCCAGACAAATTTGCCGTGCGTTTCGTGGGGATAAAGCGCCATTTGGTCGCCGTCGAGGTTTTCAGCGTACATATCCACCGCCGTGATGGCCGGATTGTCATAGGAAGCGTAGTAATAAATGCCGTGATCGGCGTTGGCGCAGGACATATACATGGTCATTTCTAAATTGCCGTTTTCCATTTCGCACAGGCCGCGAGTCTGAAACACGCTGCCGAGAATATGGAAAAACTGACAGACCCGCTGGGTCTCCCCCTCGCAGCCCGATGCGTGCAGGCGGGTAAACGCCACCCGAACAAAACGGGACTGAGAAGAAAGATCGCCGGGCAGGCCGAGCGCGCCCATGCCACGGGAATAGTGGACGAGCGGCAGATTTTTGTCAAAATGGTTCACCGGCGGCTTGGGAGAAAGCGCCATATAATTATTGAGTGCGAACATCTGCAGGGGAAACGGCGGGTTGTTGGTGAGTACCCCCACGGGATTGTCGTAGACAAACAGCCCGTCGGCCACCGATTCCACCGTGATGCAGTCGGTTTTGTCGGCCATAAGCCAGTGGAGCTGCGCCACCGGCAGATCGGGCGCGAAGGAAGCGTTCCAGAGGTTCAAATTGGCGAGCTTTTCGCGGACTTCTTTGACGCTTGCGCAAGTGCCGAGAAGATAGGGGATCAGCTCAAACTGCGCCACATTGTCCTTGCCCTCTGCCAAGGGATGATAGATCGCGTTGCCCACAAAATTGAGGCCGGCAATCCCCAACCCTTTTTCGTTGACGGCATCATAAAACAAAGGATAGTTGTCTATCACCGTGGCGGTGCCGATCATGGCATAGTGGCTCGTCATGGCCGGCATATGGCGGAAGGCGAAGGGAAAGTGGCGCGGCACGACCGCGACCTGTTCCCCATAGGAGCAGTCGTTGTCGAGCGAGCGCCCGAAATAGAAATCGCCGGAGAGATAGGTTAATGCGGTACACATAGTGGGTTTCCTCCTGTTACAGCAAGCTATTTTGCGTTATAATATAGTCGGAATTGAAAGAAAAAAGCAGAGATACTGATTCATATGACGGCAAGGCGGGGGAAAAGCGTCTTTTGGATATTATATCATAAAAGAAAAGAAAGCGCAAGGGGACTTTCTCCTAACGCTTTCTTTTTCGCTTACTGGTTGACTGTCACTTCATGAGTTCATCGGAAAGCCGCATGATTTCCGGCGCGAGTTTCGCCCGCTTGCGTTTTACCATGCGGGTATAGATCGGATAGGCCACGATCACACCGATGATACCGACAATACCGATCACAATGCCGGGGATGAAATAGGCTTCCCACCCGGGGAGCATCGCGCAGCACATGCCCACCCCGAGCAGCAGGGCGCTGACGATCCCCACGATCAGCGAGACGATCGCGGCGCCCTTGGTGGCGCTCTTGTCTAAGCGGCGGAGCCGCTCCATCGAGCTTTCTTCTTTTGTCGGCGGCGTATATTTGCCCCGAATTTTCTTGATTTCCTCCTGCTCCTTGGCGGAATAGGTATAGGTGAAGGTTTCTTTCTTTGCTTCCATGATTCATGTCTCCTTTCAGGATGCTGAGGATATTGTAACAGACAACTGTTGGCGAAATGTTCAAGTTATGTTTGAGAATTGTTAATTCGAATGCTTTTCAGATTTTTATTCGCCCGCCAGATCATATAGACCGCCATGCCGATCACGACGGTGCAGACCGCGCCGCCGACAGCGGCGGTCATGGTTCTGTCAAAATCAGCGTTCGCCTCTCCCCCAAACCGCGAGAGCATGGCGGTGGTCAGCGAGAGGAGAGAAACCAGCGCCGCCACAAAATTGATGGCTTTGGCGGCCGAGAGGATCGGGCTTTTCTGCTTTCTGGTCTTGACGATGTTGATAACGGCAACCGTGACGGCGTAAAAAGAATAGGCCGCCATGGCGTAGATGAGATACCCCGGATACGCAAACCCTTTCTTCTGCTGTACCATGAAAACCACAATGCCGGTAAGCGCCTGATTCATGATAAGAAGCATAATGCCGCACAGCCGGTAACAGCGCAGTTCCGCGATCTCGTCCTGTATGTGCAAGCGCCGCACCAGCAAAAAGCGCATCACGGCGAGCAGAATGTAATAGACCGCCAGCGCGATAAACCAGGCAGAGCGGTAGACAATGCCCGATACCAGCTTTAAGACGATATACAAAAGATTGATGAAAAAGCCTCTGTAAAGCGAGACGCCCGCGCGAAAGCGCGCATCGGTCAGAATTTTTTCGCCCACCTTGGTGGAGCGGAACTTCTTCATCAGCGGATGATCGGAGACGAGCTTTTTGACACCGCCTTTCGCCGTATTGACAGAGGCAAATCCCGTAATGGTAACAATCAGCGCGTAGGCGGAAGCGGCGTAAGAGGCATACTGCACCATCGGGTTTTGTATGTTGAATACCGCCACCGCGATCACAAAGCCGTAGCCGAACAGCGAGAGCAGCGCCGTCGGGAGCGGGGGTAGGCAGAAAAGCTTTTTAAGGATTTTTTTGAATTTCTCCATCCGACGCTCTCCTGAGTTTTACGGTAAAGGTGCTGCCCTTTCCCACCTCGCTTGCCACGGCAAGTTCCCCGCCGACAATGTCCGCCACGCGCTTGACAAGCGCCAGCCCCAACCCGTTGCCCTCCGTGGCGTGGGAGGTGTCGCCCTGGTAGAATTTCTCAAAGATGTGCTTGCCCACCTCGGGCGAAATGCCGCAGCCGGTGTCGGACACCTTGACGGTCGCAAAGTCCCCTTCGCTTTTCAATGTCACCGACACCCTACCGCCGCTTTCGGTGAATTTCAGGGCATTGGAAAAGAGATTGTTCCAGACAAGAGACAAAAGCTCCTCGTCCGATGCTATGAACACTTCTTCTTCGAGGTCTGTTTCTATGTCGATGTTCTTTTTCTCCCAGGTGCTTTCAAAATTCAAAAGACAGGCGGCGAGCTGTTCGCCGAGATTGTAACGCTTGGCGGCGGGGTAAATCTGCTGGTTTTCCAACCGGTTCAGCTTTAAAATATTCGCAATGAGATCGGCTAAGCGGCGGGACTGCTCGGTGATCGCCTTGGCGTACTCCACCCGCTCTTCTTCGGTCAAATCGGGGCTTTGGAGCATGGTGCCGTAGTTCTGTATGACGGCAAGCGGCGTTTTCAATTCGTGGGAGACATTGGCGATGAAATCGGTGCGCAAGGTCTCCACGCCGGAAAGCTCCTTGGCCATGCGGTTGAAACAGTCAATGATGATGTCAAAGCCTTCCTCTTCGATAAGGCCGTGCAAGGGTTCGATTCTTTCCGAAAAATCGCCTTGCATGAGCTTTTCCGCGCCCCTGACGATGCGGCGCACCGGGCGTTCCACCGTCCATTGGCGGCGCAGGGCGTCGATCACGGTACATAAAAAGCTCAGAAAAAGCACATTGCCCATCGTCAGCGCCGCCGCAGTTCGGATGCCCTGTTTTGTGAAAGTGATATCCAGCGTGGTCTGCATGGTATGAAGGAAAAGGAGCATACAGCAGGAGATGACAAACGCGATCAGCAAAAAGAATACGGCGTAATTGTAAAGGGTGGCAAGCAGACGATTGTGCCGCCGCACAGCGGTTTTCTTTCTCATTTCAACACCGCCTTATAGCCGAGGCCGTGAACGGTTTTCAGCTCAAATTCGTCGCAGAATTCAAATTTTCCGCGCAGTTTTGTCATGTAAACATCCACCGCACGCGGCGCGGTGTCGGTGTCCGCGTCCCAGAACTCGTCCATGAGCTGGGTGCGGGTGAAGGTCTTGCCGGGATAGGACAGGAGCTTATAGAGGATATTGAACTCCCGCGTCGTCAGGGAAATTTCCTCTCCGTCATAGACCGCCGTGCGCTCGTCCATGTCCAGCCGCAGCTTTCCGATCTCCAGCTTGTGGGAGGCGGCAATCTTCGCCCGCCGCAGCAGCGCCCCGATCCGCAAGAACAGCTCGTCTAAATCGATCGGCTTGACCATGTAATCGTCGATTCCGATCCGATAGCCTTTTTGCTTGGAGGCGAAGTCGTCCCGCGCCGTCATAAAGAGGATAGGTATATCCTCGTTTAAGGAGCGCACCGTTTTCGCAAACTCGTAGCCGTCGATCCCGGGCATCATAATATCGGAGACAATGAGGTCAAAGGTATGCCCGTACATGGCGTCATAAGCATCGTTCGCGTTAAGACACCCCACCGCCTGATAGCCGCTGGCGTTTAAGAAAGAACATACCGTGCGGTTTAAGTCTTTGTCGTCCTCCACCACTAAGATTTTGAACATAATAGGCACCTCCGCAAGTCCGTTTGGCTTATTGTAACACCCAAATGTTAAAGTTTTGTTTATATTCCGGCTTTTTTGAAAAAATTTTTAAATAAACAGACGGTAGCGAAATTCGCCGCCGTCTTCCGATCTGTTTTTATATCATGTACATGATACCAGACTCGTTTTCTTTAAAATCACATTGCTCACGGCGCCGAGGCCGACACAAACGAGAGCGCCGGCGGCAAAGCAGCCAATCACATTGACAATGCCGGAATCGAGCGGCGTAACCATCGGCACCATCATATAGAGCAGCATGGCCGCCGCCATGGAACCGACAAGAGACATCCAGGTTCTGCCTTTGGCCGCCGCGCTTGCCGCAAGGTCGATCCCCACGAAAAGAGCGACGATACCAAGTTTGGAGAGCATACACAATATGACGCCGGAGATCCCGGCAGCGCCTGTGTCAAAGGAAAGACCGGCCATCGCGCCGCCGAGAATCGCTCCCACAAAGAAGCCCAAAAACATCAGAGCGCACCCCGCAAAACAGGTAATGGTTTTGGAGATCACATAATCGGCCTTCCCCGCCCGGACGGCGAAAATGTTTTTCGCGTACCCGCTCCTGAAATCGTCCGCAACAAAAACGCAGACAAGCACAGCGACAAAGAAGTACAGCATATTGATATTGCACATGGTGGTAAGTCCCATGGCCATGGGGTTGGTATCGCCGCCGACCGTTCCAATCGCCTGCCAGGTGTTGGTGAAGGTATCCATCGCCGCTGCGTTTGCGGCGGTGTCTGCGGGAGCGCTGCTCATGGAAGCGGTCATCACCATCATAAGGATCGGCATACACAGACAGATGCCCACCATGATATAGAGAAACCGCGTGGTAAACATTCTGCGAAAATCCGCCTTCAGCATACTTGAAAGCTTTTTCCCGAAGCCGCTTTTTTCAAATCTCGGTTCCATATCACCGTACCTCCTGTTCCCGCATCAGATCTATATAGTATTCTTCCAGACCGATTTTGGATCGGCCGATCTCGCTGACCGTAATACCGTTTGCATAGAGATAGGAAACAATCTCCTCCGGCGCGGCCTCGTCGTACACGCGGATATGCTCGCTCTCATCCTCTTCCACGCGGGCGTATTGGCAGGACAGCAGAGCCTTGGCACGGGTTTTCTCCGCCGTTTGCAGGTAGATATAGGTGCGGCACCCGACTTCCAGCTCCGCAGCAGTCATCTCACAGAGCATTTTGCCATGACGGATGATGCCGTAATGGGTGGCGATTTTTTCAAGCTCGCCTAAGAGGTGAGAAGAGATCAGCACCGTGCGGCTTTGGTCCTTTGTGATGTCGGTCAGCACCTCCCGCATGATCCGCATACCGTCGGC
>CANQXN010000064.1 GCA_947627815.1 uncultured Clostridia bacterium
GAAAAACTTTCTTTCAAGAAAGTTTTTCCCCCGCACAACTCCCCTACCCTTTAATCCTCAGCGCGGCGGCGCCGATGATGCCGGCGTCGTTGCCAAGCTCGGCGCGGCGGATTTCGGTCTGATGCGCGCTGTTGTGGGCGAAATTCGTCTTACGAACGATGTCGCGCACCGGCGCGAGGAGATATTCCCCCTCATTGCAGATCCCGCCGCCGATGCAGACGACTTCAGGCTGGAAAATGTTCACAATGTTGGTGAGACCCTCGGCTAAATAGGCGGTGTACATGTCCACGACGGCGGTGCCGGCGGCATCGCCCTTGCGCTTGGCCTGGAAGGCGGTCTTGCCGCCCGCGCCCTCGAGCGTCCAGCCCGAAAGCTCCCACATCAACGAGTCCTTGTGTTCCTCCATCGCCTCGCGGGTCATGTTCACAAGCCCGGTCGCGGAAGAATAGGCTTCCCAGCAGCCCCGGCGGCCGCAGGTGCAGGGTCTGCCGCCCCGCTCGATCACGATGTGGCCGATTTCCGCGCCCGCGTGGTTGAAGCCCGAGAGAATCTTGCCGTCAATGACAATACCGCCGCCGACACCGGTGCCTAAGGTCACCATTACGGCGGAGGAAGCGCCCTTCGCGGCGCCCACTAACGACTCCGCCAGCGCTGCCGCGTTGGCGTCGTTGTCGATGTAGACTTTTTCAATGCCTAACTTCTGCGAAAGCACCGCCGCGATCGGATAATTGTGCATTACGAGGTTGTTCGAAAACTCCACCACGCCGGTTTCGCTGTTGCAAGTGCCGGGCGAGGCAATGCCCGCATAGGCAATGTCGGCAAGCGTTAAGCCCTCGTCGGCCATCAGCTTGCGGCAGAGCGACGCCATGTCGGTCATCACATCGTCTAAAGGCCGCTTGGCCAGCGTCGGAACCGAACCTTTCGCCACAATGTTCAGATTTTCGTCCACAATGCCGGCGGCAATGTTCGTGCCGCCTAAGTCAATACCGAGATAATACATAAGTAAGTCTCCTTTTTATGTTTCTTCGCTTTCTTCGCTTTGTGCTTCAAAAATTTCCGCTTCCGCCTCGGGATAGGCCAGCGCGAACAGCGCCCGGGCGCGCTCCTCCCGCCCGACAAGCCAGAGCATCCCGAATAACGCCTCTAAGCCTGTGGCGCGGCGGTATTCCGCCGCCGATGCGCGCTTCGGAATGGCACTCAGATGATTGTTGCGCCCGCGCTTGAAGGCCGCGGCCTCCTCTTCGCTAAGGATGGGGAGAATGTTGGCAAGCGCCCTGCTCTGCGCGCCTGCCGTCACATAGGAAAGCGCCGCCTTGTTGAGCGCCCCGGCGGTCGCAAGGCCGCTTTTTAAGAGCCGCTCCCGCACCAAAAGCTCGATCACGGCGTCACCGAAATAGGCAAGCGCCTGCCCGGAAAAGCCGCTTGGGTTGATTTGCACGCCAAACGCCCCTTTCTGAAACGCTATTATAATAAAGGAAAGAAACCTGCGCTCACCGCGCTCGCCGCGCTCATTTGTCGGGATTCGACTTGCGGATGAGGATCACAAGGCCGAAAATCACCGAGGCGCCGGCAAAGCCGAGTGCCGCATAAGCCGCCGGGCGGCTTATTTGCCGGGGGGCTTCTGTGCCGGTGTCTGTGCCGGCGGCACTGCCGGCGGCGGAATCGGCGACGGATTCGGCGGCGGAATCGGCGATGGATTCGGCGATGGAATCGGCGGTGGAATCCGCCGGCGGCGAGGCGGCGACGCGCAAAATTGGCGCGTCCGTGCCGGTTCCCGTGCCGGTGTCGGTTCCCGTGCCGGTGCCGGTGCCGGCATCGGAACTTTCGGTGGTCGTCTCCTTCGGGGTATAGTAGTCAATGAGGGTAGGAATCAGCGGAGAGGCGCCGATCACAAAGCAAAGCGCGAAAATCACGGGGAAAATCACAAAAAGCTTCCGTTTCATGCCGCGCGCCTCCTTTTCCCTTTTATCCTGTGGGTATTGTAGCATATTCCCCCGTCTTTGTCAACGAACTGCCGCAACTTTCTTGACAAAAGGCGGCTTTTGTGCTACAGTAAAGGGGAAAAAAGCGGGAAAGCGAGCGGCGAAAAAGCATGAAAAAAGCCTTACTTTTGATCAACCCCATATCGGGCAAACAGTCGGTGCGGATGGGGCTGTATGGCATTGTTTCCAACCTCTCTTTGAAATACGAGGTCACCCTGCACCTGACAAAGTCGGGGGAGGATGTCATAAAACGCGCGGCGGCGTGCGAATTCCCCTGCCTCATCGTCTGCGGCGGGGACGGGACGCTGTCTGGCGCCGTGGACGGGCTTTTGCAAAATCCCCGCCGGGAGGAAATCACATTAGGCTACATTCCCTGCGGCACCTCCAACGATGTCGCCGCCACGCTCGAGATCCCCCGCACCCTCTCCGCCGCGGCGCTCTATGTCCTGCGCAACAGTCCGAAAAAACACGACGTCGGACTTTTTAATAACCGCCCGTTCATCTATACCGCCTCCTTCGGCACCTTCACCAAAGTCTCGTATGAGACGCCGCAGGATCTGAAAAATGTCTTCGGTCCCCTCGCCTATGTGGTCGGCGGCGCCGGAGAACTGCTCGATCTTCCCGCCTATGACCTCGAGATCACGACGCCGGACAAGACGCTGACCCTCGCCGACATCACCTTTGCCGGCATTTCCAACACCCACTGTATCGGCGGCGGCATTTTGCATCTGCCGCCCGATGTCGCGCGCCTTGACGACGGACTGCTCGAATTTATCGCGGTCAAGCGCCCGCACAATCTCATCGAGCTGGAAAACATTCTGCGCTCGCTCATGATGCAGACGCTGAACAACGAATACATCACCCTGTTGCAAGCGCCTTCCTTTCACATCGCCTCGTCGCGGCCTGTCCCCTGGACGCTGGACGGCGAGACGGGCGGCGAACACGAGGAAGCCGACATCGCCTGCCTTCCCGGCGCTTTGAATTTTTTGAGAAAATGACCTTCCCTTTTTCGGCAGCAATTGGGAAAAACCCTTTGACAAGCGAAACAAAGCGTGTTATACTATGACTGTTACTTTCGACTTTCGGAGGTTTGTATGAAACCATTGTATCCTTTGAAATTAAAGCCGGTTTTTAAAGAGATCATCTGGGGCGGCCAGCGCCTGAAACAGGAGTACGGCAAGGACTGCGACTTTGAAAAGCTGGCGGAATCCTGGGAACTGACCGTGCGGCCGGACGGCATGAATGTCATCGAAAACGGCCCCTGCGCCGGCAGCACGCTCGCCGACTACTTAGACGCGCCGGCAAACGGCCCCGCGTTTCCGCTGCTCATCAAGCTCATCGACGCCTGCGACAAGCTCTCGATTCAGGTACATCCCGACGACGCCTACGCCCAAGCGCACGAGGGCGAATACGGCAAGACCGAAATGTGGTACATCGTGGACGCGCTGCCCGGGGCAAAGTTGGTATACGGCCTGAAAAATTACGACAAAGAGACTTTCCGCGCCGCCGTGGCCAACGGCACGCTCGAGGACTACATGAACGAGGTGGAAGTGAAGAAGGGCGATGTTTTCTTCATTCCGTCGGGCTGCGTCCACGCCATCGGCGCGGGCATTCTGATCGCCGAGATTCAGCAGTCCTCCAATGTGACCTACCGGGTTTACGACTACAACCGCCCGGGCAAGGACGGCAAGCCGCGCGAACTGCATGTGGAAAAGGCGCTGGATGTCATTGTGGACTACAAGCCGGAGGACATCGAGGCCATCCGCTTTGCCTGCGGGCGCTCTTCCACTTCTCTTGCCGACTGCCGCTATTTCGCGGTGGATCGCTATGTCGTGGACGGCGCGCCCCTGACCCTTTCGGCGCGGGATAACTTTCTCCATCTGCTCTGCCTTGCCGGCGAGGGCATGGTGGGCGATGTCGCCGTGAAAAAGGGCGACAGCATCTTCCTGCCCGTGGGGCTTGACGCGGTCGCCGTCACGGGGTGCGGCCTGGAACTGATCGCCTCGAGAGCAAAATAAGTGAAATTTTACAATTTATATTATAAAAAAGGACAAAACCTATGGCTGAAAAAATGGTTGAGCAAATCACATCGATGGATGTAGATTTTGCCAAATGGTACACCGACATTGTGACCAAAGCGGATCTTCTCGATTATTCGAGCGTCAAGGGCTGCATGATTTTCCGCCCCTACGGCTACGCGATCTGGGAGAACATTCAAAAGCTGCTCGACGCCCGCTTCAAGGCCACGGGGCATGAGAATGTCTACATGCCCATGTTCATTCCCGAGAGTCTTTTGAACAAGGAAAAGGATCATGTAGAGGGCTTTGCCCCCGAGGTGGCGTGGGTCACCGAAGGCGGCAAAGAGCCGCTCCCCGAGCGGCTTTGCGTGCGTCCGACCTCCGAGACGCTCTTCTGCGAGCATTACGCGAATGTGATCAAGTCCTACCGCGACCTGCCGAAGCTCTACAACCAATGGTGTTCGGTGGTGCGCTGGGAGAAGACCACGCGCCCCTTCCTGCGCCACCGCGAGTTTTTATGGCAGGAGGGTCACACGATGCACGCCACCGCCGAGGAGGCGATCGCCGAGACGAAGCAGATGTTAGAAATCTACGCCGATTTCCACGAACACGACCTTGCCATTCCGGTGGTGCGCGGGGAAAAGACGCCTTCCGACAAATTCGCGGGCGCCGAAAACACCTACTGCATCGAGGCGCTCATGCACGACGGCAAGGCGCTGCAGGCCGGCACCTCCCACTATTTCGGGGACGGCTTTGCCAAGGCGTTCAACATCACCTACACCGACAAGAACAACCGTCTTGCCCATCCCTATCAGACATCTTGGGGCGTTTCCACGCGCATGATCGGCGGCATTATCATGACGCACGGCGACAACAACGGGCTGGTTCTGCCCCCCGCCGTAGCGCCGATTCAGGTGGTGATCGTGCCGGTGGCGCAGCACAAGGAAGGCGTCCTCGAGGCGGCGCGCGCGCTTTATGAGCGTCTCTCGCCCCATTTCCGCGTGAAGCTCGACGACCGCGACCAATCCCCCGGCTGGAAATACGCCGAATACGAGATGAAGGGCGTGCCGGTACGGCTGGAGATCGGCCCGCGCGACATCGAGGCCGGCACTTGCGTGCTTGTCACCCGCCACAACCGCGAAAAGGTTGTGGCGCCGCTTGACGGCATCGAGGCCGCCGTATCCGAGCGGCTGGAAGCCGTGCGCGCGGGGCTTTACGAAAAGGCGCTTGCCAACCGCGAGCGGCGCACCTACAGCTGCACTTCGCTTGACGAGATCAAGGCTTCCCTTGCCGCCGGCGGCGACGGCTTTGTCAAGGCGATGTGGTGCGGCGACGAGGCCTGCGAGGATCGCGTGAAGGAGGTCTGCGGCGTGGGTTCGCGCTGCATTCCTTTCGTTCAGGAGCACCTCTCCGATGTCTGCGTCTGCTGCGGCAAGCCCGCCAAGCACATGGTTCTCTGGGCGATAGCGTATTAAGAGGAAAAATTATTTTTTAAATGTGGGGAACTTTTTGAAAAAAGTTCCCCACACCCTTCAAAAACTTTAAAAAGGGAAGAAAAAAGGGGAAAAGGGGGTGCAAAAGCCCCTCACCCACAAAAAATAGAAAAAACGCGGGCGGCGAAAAATGCGTTCATGAAACGCGCCGCGCCGGGCAAAAATAGAGGAAGACCCCCGCGCCGGAAGCAACAGAAAGAAGGAATTTTTCATGGAACTTTGTCAAAACGAAGGCAAGGCGCTGACCGTGACCGCGGGCGGCCAAAGCTGGCAGCGCCTGCCCCTGAAAACCAAGCTGATCACCGACAAAGACGACATCGCCGCCGTGGCCAAAGATGTCTCGGCCGGCCTTTTGCGCTCGGGCGACATTCTTTTCATTTCGGAAAAAGCCGTGGCATGTTCCCAGGGGCGCGCCATCCCCATGGAAGAGATAAGACCCCGCAAACTCGCCCGTTTTTTGGTGAAATTCGTCTACAAAAGCCCATACGGCATCGGGCTGGGCATTCCCGAAACCATGGAAATGGCGATCCGGGAATGCGGCGCGCCGCGCATTCTCTTTGCCGCTTTCTGCTCCGCCGTCGGCAAGCTCTTCCGCCGCCGGGGCTGGTTCTACAAGGTGGCGGGCTACAAGGCGCGCTCGATCGACGGCCCCTGCCCCAACACCATCCCGCCCTATAACCATTATGTGGTATTAGGGCCGAAGCAGCCCGACAAAACCGCCGCCGCCATCGCCGCCGTCATCGGCGCGCCGGTGCTGATCGTTGACATCAACGATTTGGACGGCCAGATTCTCGGTGCCTCGGACAAATCGCTTGACCGCCTTTTGTATGCCAAAATTCTCAAGGACAATCCCTTGGGGCAGGACGACCAGCAGACCCCCATGGGCATCATCCGCCCGGTGTCGGCCGAACCCCCCGCCGCCGCCGCTTCCGCCGAGGCCGGCGACGCTCCCACGGCGCTATAATAGAGCAAAAAGCCCCTTTTTCATACAAAAAATACGGCAAGTTTCGGGCTTTTCTACAAAATTTTTCAAAACCCCTTCACAAACCGATTTTTTTATGGTAAACTACCCACAACAACACTCTTTTCACCTTCCTAAGAAGAAAAGAATGCGGAGGATCGTATGAGCAGCGAACTGTTTGGAGAACTCAGTGTCATCGGGATGCGCGGCTGCGAAGAATTTACCAACCAGGTAGACCGATATCTCATGGAGTGGCGCAGCTCTGTTCACAGTTTTATTGTCGAAGCCAATTGCCCCCGGTTCGGCTCGGGAGAAGGCAAATGCCTGCTGCATCAATCGCTGCGCGGGCATGATGTCTACATTGTCACCGACATGTTCAACTACGGCGTTACCTACACCATGTACGGGCGGACGGTGCCAATGTCGCCCGACGATCATTTTCAGGATCTCAAGCGCATCATCGCCGCCATTGCCGGCAAGGCGCGGCGGATCTCCATCATCATGCCCATGCTTTACGAAGGCCGCCAGCACAAGCGCACCGGCCGCGAATCGCTCGACTGCGCCGTAGCGCTCCAGGAGCTTGTCCACATGGGCGTGGAAAACATCATCACTTTCGACGCGCACGACTCCCGCGTGCAGAACGCCATTCCCCTTTCGGGCTTTGACGATGTGCGCTGTACTTATCAGATGATCAAGGCGCTGGTCAAAACCACCGACGACCTTTCCTTCAACAAAAACGACATCTGCATTGTTTCGCCCGACGAAGGCGGCATGAGCCGCTGCATTTACTATTCCTCGGTTTTGAAAGTCGATCTCGGCATGTTCTACAAGCGCCGCAATTATTCGGTGATCGTGGACGGCAAAAACCCGATCGAGGCGCACGAATACCTCGGCAAGAGCGTATCCGGCAAAGATGTCATCATCGTGGACGACATGATCTCCTCCGGCACTTCGATCATCGAGGTGGCCAAAAAGCTCAAAGAGCGCGGCGCGAAGCGCATTTTCGTCTTTGCGACCTTCGGCCTTTTCTGCAACGGTCTCGAAACGGTGGACGAAGCCTATAACGCTGGCCTCATCACCAAAATTTTCACCACCAACCTGATCTATCGCACCGACGAGCTGAAAAGCCGCCCCTGGTATGTCGAAGTCAACATGTGCAAATATGTCTCCTTGATGATCGACACCCTCAACCACGACGAATCGATCAGCTCGATTTTGAATCCCGTCAAGCGGATTGAAGCGTTTATCGAACGCAAAGTCGAAGAAGGCAAATTGAAAATATAACGCCTCCGCGCTTTGCCTCTGCCGACCCGCCTTTTGTCCCCAAAAGGCGGGTCGGGCGTTTTTTTGGGAAGAGAAAACGGCTTTTTTCAAAAATGAATTTTAAAATTCCCACAAAGTATTGACAAATCATCAAAAGTGGAATATAATGGAAGAAAGCTGTATAGGAGTAAAAGAAATATGGGAAAATATTTTGGCACCGACGGATTTCGGGGCGAGGCCAATGTCGAACTGACGGCGGATCACGCTTTTCGGATCGGAAAAAAAGTCGGTGATATTTTTAACCGCAAAAAAGCGGGCAAAGGCCCCTGTCGGGTCGTGATCGGCAAGGACACCCGCCGTTCCGGCTACATGTTGGAGTACGCGCTCGCCGCCGGCCTCTGCGCCGTGGGGGCGGACGCCTGCCTTCTGCATGTCACCACCACGCCCTCGGTCGCCTATCTGGTGCGCAGTGAGGATTTCGACTGCGGCATCATGATTTCGGCAAGCCACAATGTCTTTTCGGACAACGGCATCAAGCTGATCGGCGCGGGCGGCGAAAAGATGAACGAAAGCATCACCGACGAAATCGAGGCCTATTTGGACGGCAAAACCCCCGAAGTGCCGCTTGTCAAAGGCGCCGCGATCGGCTCGGCGGTGGACTATGCCGTGGGGCGCAACCGCTACATCGGCTATCTTCTCTCGCTGGTGACCCACTCCTTCAAGGGCTTGCGCATCGGCCTCGACTGCGCCAACGGCGCGGCATGGACGCTCGCCCGCATCGTCTTTGAGGCGCTGGGCGCCAAAGTCACCACGATCAACGCCTCCCCCAACGGGCGCAACATCAACGACGCCTGCGGCTCCACGCACATCGAGTCGCTTGTGGCGCTTGTCAAGCAGGAAAAGCTCGACATGGGCTTTGCCTATGACGGGGACGCCGACCGCTGTCTCGCGGTAGACGAAACCGGGCGGGTCATCACGGGCGACGGCATCCTCTATTTCTGCGCCAAAGCGATGGCGCGGCGCGGGGAGCTTGTCGGCAACCGGGTGATCACCACCGTGATGTCGAACCTCGGCCTCTACAAGGCGCTGGAAGAAGCCGGCATCGGCTACGAGCAAACGCCGGTGGGCGACCGCTTTGTCTACGAGGCGATGTGCAAAACCGGCGCGCGCCTCGGCGGCGAAGACTCCGGCCATATCATCTTTTCGAAATACGCGACGACGGGGGACGGCATTCTCACGGCGCTGAGGGTTGCCGAGATCATGCAGGAGCACAAGTGTCCTCTCTCCTGTCTCAAAGAGGGGTTCGTCCCGGAGCCCCAGATGCGGGCAAGTATCCCCGTAAAAAATAAATCTTCCGTCCTCTCCGATGAAGGTGTCCGTTCGGCCGCGGAGCACATTCGGAGGGAGGGGGGAAGGGCGATCGTGCGCGCCTCGGGAACGGAGAGCGTCGTCCGCATTCTCACCGAGGGAAGAGAGCGCGAGGCGTGCGAGCGGGCGGCGG
>CANQXN010000065.1 GCA_947627815.1 uncultured Clostridia bacterium
CGCTTATCCCTCCGAATTTATTCAGACGGGCATTTCCACCATTGACGGCCTCAACACGCTGGTGCGCGGGCAGAAACTGCCGATTTTCTCGGCGTCCGGCCTGCCGCACGCCAATTTGGCGGCGCAGATCGCCCGTCAGGCCAAGGTGCGGGGCAAGGACGACAAATTCGCCGTGGTCTTTGCCGCCGTGGGCATCACCTTTGAAGAAGCCGATTTCTTCATCAACGATTTCAAAAAGACCGGCGCCATCGACCGCACGGTGCTCTTTATCAATTTAGCTTCCGACTCGGTCATCGAGCGCATTATGACCCCCCGCATGGCTCTGACCGCCGCCGAGCATCTGGCTTTCGATCACGACATGCATGTGCTTGTGATTATCACCGATATCACAAACTATGCCGAGGCGCTGCGCGAAGTTTCCGCCGCCCGCAAGGAAGTGCCGGGCCGCCGTGGCTATCCCGGCTACCTCTATACCGACCTTGCCACCATGTACGAGCGCGCGGGGCGCAAACTCGGCTCGAACGGCTCGATCACCATGATCCCCATTCTCACCATGCCGGAAGACGACAAGACCCATCCCATCCCCGACCTGACCGGCTATATCACCGAGGGGCAGATCATCCTTTCCCGCGAGCTTTACCGCAAGGGCTGCCTGCCGCCGGTAGATGTGCTGCCCTCCCTGTCCCGTCTGAAGGACAAGGGCATCGGCGCCGGCAAGACGAGAGAAGATCACGCCGGCGTGATGAACCAGCTCTTCTCAAGTTACGCCCGGGGCAAGGAAGCCAAAGAACTGATGGTGGTTTTGGGCGAGGCGGCGCTCTCGCCGATCGACCGCCTCTATGCCAAATTCTGCGATGAGTTTGAAAAGCGCTATGTGAACCAGGGATTCAACGAGAACCGCTCGATTGAAGAGACGCTCGATCTCGGCTGGGAATTGCTCTCCATCCTGCCCAAATCCGAACTCAAGCGCATCAAGCCGCAATTCATCGAAAAATACTATCCCGAACACGAGACCAACTGACGCCGTCCGCCCTAAAAAAACACGACGGCGGGAAAGGAGACTGCCATGGCAGAAGTCAATGTCAATCCCACCCGCATGGAGATGAAAAAGCTCCAGAGCAGGCTTGCCACCGCCCGGCGGGGGCATAAGCTCTTGAAAGACAAGCGGGATGAATTGATGAAATCGTTTCTCGAAGTGGTGCGGGAAAACAAAGCCCTCCGGGAAAAGGTAGAAGCCGGGCTTTCCGATCTTTCCGCCGCCATGACGCTCGCCGCCTCGCAGTCCTCGCGCAAAATGCTCACCGAGGCGCTGATGCTCCCGAAAAGGGAAGGCACGCTGACCGTGACCTCGCAAAACCGCATGTCGGTGACGGTGCCGCGCTTTTCCTTCACCCTGCCGCCGGCTTCGGCCTTGGGCTGTCTCTATGGGTTTGCCTTTACCTCGGGGGAATTGGATGACGCCATCACCTCGCTGACCGATCTTTTGCCCGACCTCATCAAATTGGCCGAGACCGAAAAGACCGCTCAGATGTTGGCGGAGGAGATCGAAAAGACAAGGCGCCGCGTCAACGCGCTCGAATACATCATGATCCCGCGTTACGAGGCGGGCATCCGTTCCATCAAAATGAAACTCGACGAAAACGAGCGCGGCAATACCGTCCGCCTCATGAAGGTCAAAGATTTAGCGCTGGCAAGAGAACGCGCCGCGAAAAAGAAAAGCGAAGAAGAATGAAAAACCGGCGGGGTCGTACAGACCCCGCCGGTTTTCATAAGGATAGTTTTTACTTCTTGAATTTGTGCCGGATGACAAGAGCGAAAACGCCGGCACAGAGGGGCAGGGCGGCAAAGAAGGGCAGCAGGGTGCGCCATTTGCCGTCGTTTTTGTCTACATAGACATAGGCCATTTCGTTGGGGTCGACATCCGCCACCGTGCGAAAAGGCGGCGCGGAAGGACGGCTCTTTTTGGCTTTCTTTTTCGTCGTCGGCGCTTTTTTGGGCGTGGGTTTGGGGGTATTGTCCCCACTTTGCGCTTTTTGGGGCGCAGGCTTGGGGTCATTGTCCCCGCTTTGCGCTTTTTGGGGCGCGGGCTTGGGATTGCCGTCCCCACCTTGCGCTTCTTCGGGTGCGGGGTTGCTGTCTTCCGCCGGCGCTTCCCCCGATGCTTCCTCCGGCGCGGGCGCCGGCACTTCTTCGGGTGCTTCTTCGGGCGCGGGCGCGGATTCGTCCGCAGGCGCGGGGGTGTCCGCCGGCGCGGCCTCCTCTTCTGCCGGCGGTTCGCCGCGCAGGTGTTCGGGCGTGACGCCATAAAGCGAGGCCAAAGCGGCAAAAAGTTCTTCCGACGGGGCGGTGTCCCCCCGTTCCCATTTGCTCACCGACTGCCGGCTGATATTCAGCGCGGCGGCGACATCGGTTTGCGAAAGTCCCACGGCCTTGCGGCAGGCGGCAAGGCGTTCGGCAAGTTCAGATGCCATAACTGTCGTCCTTTCTCCTTTGTCTTTGCAAAAATCAAGGTTGCCGCTTGGGCGAAGGGGTTTTTTACCCTTTTTTCGGCGCTTTCATGGTGAGAGAAATGCGCTTGCGCTTGACATCTACATCGAGTACCCAAACCTTGACGATATCGCCCACCTTGACGGCTTCGCTGGGGTGTTTGATAAAGCGGTTGGATATCTGGGAGATGTGAACAAGGCCGTCCTCGTGAACGCCGATGTCCACAAACGCGCCGAAATCGATCACATTGCGCACGGTGCCGGTCAGTTCCATGCCGGGTTTCAAGTCCTCCAAAGAGAGAATATCGGTGCGCAGCATGGGGGCGGGCAGCTCGTCGCGCGGGTCGCGGCCGGGGCGCCCCAATTCGGTGATAATGTCTTTTAAAGTGGGCAGACCGATGCCGAGTTTTTCGGCCAAGGCCGCTTCTCCGATGGCCGCCGCCCGGGCGGCGATATCGGGCAGGCCGGCGGGGCCGAGATCGGCGTGCGTGTAGCCGGTTTCGGCGAGCAGCGCGTCGGCGGCTTTATAGCTTTCGGGGTGAACCGAGGTGGCGTCAAGGGGATTTTTTCCTTCGGGAATGCGCAAAAAGCCGGCGCACTGTTCATAGGCCTTGGGGCCGAGCTTCGGCACCTTCAAGAGCTGACTGCGCCCGGTGAAGGCGCCGTTTTCCTGCCGGTACGCCACAATGTTTTTGGCGATGGCGGCGTTGATGCCCGACACGCGGGAGAGCAGCGGCACCGAGGCGGTATTCAGATCGACGCCGACGGTGTTGACGCAGTCCTCCACCACGCCGTCGAGCGCCTCGGAAAGCTGATTTTGCGGCATGTCGTGCTGATACTGCCCCACGCCGATGGCCTTGGGGTCGATCTTGACAAGCTCCGCCAAAGGATCCTGCAGGCGGCGGGCGATCGAGACCGCCGAACGCAGGGAGACATCGTATTCGGGAAATTCTTCCGCGCCGAGCTTGGAGGCGGAATAGACCGAGGCGCCCGCCTCGCTCACCACCATGTAGGCGACCTTGCGGTCGATTTCTTTGATCACCTGGGCGGCGAAACATTCGGTCTCATGGGAGGCGGTGCCGTTGCCGATGGCAATGACCTCCACCCCGTGCTTTTCGATGAGATTTTTCACAATGACTTTGGCCTGCGCCACTTTGCCGAACTGCTCCACCGGGAAAATAACGCCGGTGTCAAGCACTTTGCCGGTGGCGTCTACCACGGCGACTTTACAGCCGGTGCGGTAGCCGGGGTCAAGTCCCAGCGTCACCTTGCCCTTGACCGGCGGCTGCATCAAGAGATGGCGCAGATTCATCGAAAAGACCTTCATCGCGCTTTCGCAGGCGGCGTCTGTGAGCGTGGCGCGGATGTCGCGCTCGATGGCGGGAAAGATCAGGCGGTCATAGGCGTCGTCGGCGGCGGCGATCACGGCGTCGGTGCAGGGGGAACCCGCCTTGACATGGCAGGAATAGACGATGGCCATGGCTTTGGCGCGGTCAAACGCCACCGCGACTTTGAGAAAGCCTTCCCGCTCGCCTCGGTTGACGGCCAACACCCGGTGACCGGCGATTTTGTCGGTGCGTTCGCTGAAATCGGCGTAATTCTGATAAACCCCGACATCTTCGGCGGCCGCCTTGGCGGTGAGCTGGCCGTTCATCAAGCAGACATAGCGCAGCCTCTTGCGCAGTTCGGCGTCGTCGGAGATCATCTCGGCGATGATGTCCGAGGCGCCTTGCAGGGCTTCCTCGACCGTGGCGACCCCTTTTTCCTCATCCACATAGGAAACGGCGAGTTCCTGCGGCGCGGGGGAGTCGGCTTCTTGGGCGTAGATCGCGAGCGCCAGCCCTTCCAGCCCCTTGGCCTTGGCCACCGAGGCGCGGGTCTTGCGTTTGGGGCGATAAGGACGGTAAATATCTTCAATTTCGGTGAGGGTGGCGGCTTCTGCTAAGGCGGCGGTGATCTCTTCGGTCAGCTTGCCCTGTTCTTCGATGGCGGCGCGCACTTTTTCGCGCTCCTCCTCGAGTTTTCGCAGATAGGCGAGGCGTTCCGAGAGCGCCCGCAGTACCTGGTCATCCAATGTGCCGTGCGCTTCCTTGCGGTAACGGGCGATAAAGGGAATGGTGTTGCCTTCGTCGAGCAATTTGACGGCGGCCTCCGCCTGCCATTCCTGAATCCCCAATTCTTCGGCGAGTTTCTGTATGATGTTCATGCGTTTTCCTGCTCTTTCTGTCGGGCGATTTTATTGTAACCAGTATACCACAATTTTCTGATTTTGTCAATTTTTCAAGGCCGCTTTCTTTTCCTTTTCCCAGAATCGAAAAGAAAAAAGAAACGATTTTTTGCCCGCTTTGCGTTTTTCTTCTCTTGACGGATGGCCGAAAGCATGGTAAAATAAAAAACACAAGACTTTGAAAGAAGGTACATAGCTATGAAATGTCCGAAATGCGGCGCTGACTGTGCGGATGACGCCAGATTCTGTCTCGTCTGCGGCGAGATGCTGAACCAGAATCAGCAAACTTCCGATCAAAACGGTCAAAATGTCAAATACTGCCCGAAGTGCGGGAACCCCTACGGGGGCAATCCGGCTTTCTGCCCGAGCTGCGGCACACCGCTCCAGGAACCGAATGTCGCCGGCGCCTATGGGTCGAACGGCGCTACCCCGCCGCCCCGTCCCGGCCGCGTTTCGCCGAGAAGCATTCCGCTTTATATCATTCTTTCGATTGTAACCTGCGGTATTTTTGCCATCTATTGGCTGGTATGCCTTGTCAACGATCTCAACACCACGGCCGGCACCTTCAACGATACCACGGGCGGCGTCGTTCTGGTTCTCACCATTGTGACCTGCGGCATCTACAGCATTTACTGGATGTATAAGGCGGGGGAAAAGGTGTCTTTGATCAAGGCGCGCCGCGGTCAGCCCACGGGCAACGACGCGATCCTCTATCTCATCCTTCAGCTTCTTGGCTTCGGCATTATCAACTACTGCCTGATTCAGAATGAAATCAATCAGACCGTGACCGCCCAAAGATGAAAAGCGCGATCCGCTCGCGGCTGACGCGGATGCTTCTGACCCTGTCAGCGCTCTTTGGCGCGGGACTTCTGTATGCCTGCTTTGTCTTACTGACCGGGTGGGGCATCCCCTGTGTTTTCCATCTGGTCACAGGGCTGTCCTGCCCCGGCTGCGGGGTTTCGCGGATGTTTCTGGCGCTTTTGCGCCTCGATTTTGCGGCGGCCTGGCAGGCCAATCCCGCGATTTTGGCGCTTTTGCCGCTCGGTCTGGCGGTTTTTGCCGACATTTCGGTGCGCTATGTCAGAACCGGTCGCCGCGCCCCGGGAAAGCTCTCGAATGCCGCGATTGTCTTTATGATCGCCGTCCTGCTTGTGTTCGGCGTGGCGCGCAATCTTTTCTGAAAGAGACGCTATTGTCATTCGGGCAGGGAAGAAAACCGCGAAAAGGTTGCATTTGCTTTTTTTCTGTGCTATAATCAGAAAAAAGTTGACTGTTGTAGAAAACGGAGGAAATCGTCATGGTCGTTTTGACGGAAGAAGAGAAAAAAGAAATGAGCGCTGTCATCGCCAAAGAATTGCCCAAACTGCGCCAGCTTTTGAATGTGACCCAGGCGGAGCTTGGCTATCTCTGCGGCTTTTCCCGCATCCGCGTCTCCCAGATCGAGACAGGAAAAGCGGAAATGTCCTGGTCACAGCTCACTTCCGTGATGTTTGTGGTGATGGCCAATCAGCGCGCCAAAGAGTATTTTTGCGCCAACAATCTGTTGGGCGCCCGGTTTTTGCAGTTCATTCAGCGCAAAGATGAGAACATTCCGCCCGATGTGAATGTCACCGTTCGTCCCGATTTTATCACCATGTATCAGGAAATCGCAAAAAAGGTAACGCCCACCGCCGGCTTTTCTTTCTGACGCCCGCCCGCTTTTTGATTTTTTGAGGTATTGTTATGCGCATTGCCGGCTTTCAGAAGCTGACGCTTCTTGACTATCCCGGAAAAACTGCCTGCACACTTTTTACAAGGGGCTGCAATTTTTGCTGTCCCTTTTGTCATAACGCGCCTTTGGTGACAGAAGCGCCCGGCGAGGCATTCTTTTCCGAAGAAGAAATTTTTGCCTATTTAAAAAAGCGCGGCTCCCTGCTCGACGGTCTTGTCATCAGCGGCGGCGAACCCTGCCTCGATCCTGACCTGATCGCGTTTCTTGAAAGGGTCAGGGCGGCCTTTCCTCTGCTTATCAAAATGGATACCAACGGGTCGCTGCCGGCGGTGCTTAAAAAAATCCTCGATGCCGGTCTTGTCGATTATGTGGCCATGGACATCAAAAACAGTCTTGAAGGGTACGACGACGCCGTCGGCTGCCACGCCGATCCCGACGCCATTTGCCAAAGCATCGCGCTTTTGTCGGAAAGCGGGGTTTCGCACGAGTTTCGCACCACGGTCGTCAAAGGCATTCACACCAAAGAAAGCCTTTTGGCCGCCGCCCGCCTCTTGCCCCACGATGCCCGCTATTTTCTCCAGGGTTTTGTGGACTCCGGCCGCTTGATCAGGCCAGAAGGGCTGTCCGCCTTTTCCGCCGAGGAAATGGCGGCCTTTTGCGACGCCGTCCGCCCCTTGGTGCCGTCTGTCTCTCTGCGCGGCATATAAGGCGCGGCATATCATGCTATACAAAGTCTCTCGGCGGATCCTGCTTCAGGGTTCGCTTTTTTTGTCGGGCGGCGGTTTTTTGTGTCAAAAATGACGGAAAGAGCCGCCACGACCCCCGCCGCTTTCCCCCTCTTTTTTTGAAAAAGAGAGCCTCAAGGGGCTATATTTTTTTGTTTTTGCCCGGTTTCCCACCGAAAAAGCGAACAAATGTTTGATAGGGCTAAGACACTATATTTTGTGGCAAATAAAAAAATGCACAAAATTTTTTTCTATATGTTGTGGTTATTGCTGATTGACAAATCTGGCAGGACATGGTATACTGATTCTACCGTTGCTGCTTTGCACCGCTTGGCATGTTGTCTTTGTGCCGGCGGCGCGTTTTTTCCTCGGGATCCGGCGCGTGTCCTGCCGCGTCCTTTGACTTTTTCTCCCGCGCCGCGCTTTGTATACCGGCGCATGAAGGGGCGGGTTTATGGGGAACATAACAAAGATAAAAAACAGGAAAGATAAAATATAAAGGAAAAGGAAGGATTGAATGAACATGTACCGTGTGATCAAAAGGGACGGCAAAATTGCCGATTTTAATATAGCCAAAATCAGCGCGGCGATCACCAAAGCCTTTGACGCGCAGAACAAGCAGTATCATCCTTCGGTGATCGATCTTCTCGCCCTGAAGGTGACCGCCGATTTCGAAGGCAAGATTTCCAACGACCTCATCGCCGTGGAAGACATTCAGGACAGCGTGGAAACCGTTCTGATCCAAGCGGGCTACGCCGATGTGGCCAAAGCCTATATTCTTTACCGCCGCCAGCGCGAAAAACTGCGCAACATGAAGTCTACCATTCTCGACTATAAAGAACTTGTGGATAAGTATGTCAAGGCCACCGACTGGCGCGTCAAGGAGAACTCCACCGTCACCTATTCGGTGGGCGGCCTGATTCTTTCCAATTCGGGCGCCATTACCGCCAATTATTGGCTTTCCGAAATCTACGACGACGAGATTTCCAACGCCCACAAGAGCGGCGATCTTCATCTGCACGACCTTTCTATGCTCACAGGCTACTGCGCCGGCTGGTCGCTGAAACAGCTGATTCAGGAAGGGCTTGGCGGTGTGCCGGGCAAGATCACCTCGAAACCCGCCAGCCACCTCGCCACCCTCTGCAATCAGATGGTGAACTTTTTGGGCATCATGCAGAACGAGTGGGCGGGCGCGCAGGCCTTCTCCTCCTTTGACACCTATCTCGCCCCCTTTGTCAAGGTCGATCATCTGACTTACGATCAGACCAAAAAATGCATCGAAGCCTTTGTGTTCGGCGTGAACACGCCCTCCCGCTGGGGGACGCAGGCGCCGTTTTCGAACATCACCCTCGACTGGACGGTGCCGGCCGACCTCGCCGAACTGCCCACCATTGTGGGCGGCAAGGAAATGGATTTCAAATACAAAGACTGCAAGGCCGAAATGGACATGGTCAATAAAGCCTTCATCGAAACGATGATCGAAGGCGACGCCAACGGTCGCGGCTTCCAATACCCCATTCCCACCTATTCCATCACCTCGGATTTCGACTGGTCGGACACCGAAAACAACCGCCTTTTGTTCGAGATGACCGCCAAATACGGCACGCCTTATTTCTCCAACTATATCAACAGCGATATGGAGCCTTCCGATGTGCGTTCCATGTGCTGCCGGCTGCGTCTTGACCTGCGCGAACTGCGTAAAAAGAGCGGCGGCTTCTTCGGGAGCGGCGAAAGCACCGGCTCTATCGGCGTTGTCACCATCAATATGCCGAGGATCGCCTATCTTTCCTCCTCAAAAGAAGAGTTTTTCGCTCGCCTCGATCACATGATGGACATCGCGGCGCGCTCGCTGAAAATCAAACGCACGGTCATCACCAAACTGCTCGACGAGGGGCTTTATCCCTACACCAAACGCTATCTCGGCACCTTTGACAACCATTTT
>CANQXN010000066.1 GCA_947627815.1 uncultured Clostridia bacterium
GCTTTTGGGGCCGCCGCCGGGCATTTTCAAAGCGCGGACGGTCGCCACCATCACCACGGCGTCCGGCACAAACCCCGCGAGACGGCACTTGATGTCGAGAAACTTTTCCGCGCCGAGATCGGCGCCGAACCCCGCCTCGGTGACGGCGTATTCCCCTAAGGCAAGCGCCATGCGCGTGGCGCTCACCGAATTGCAGCCATGGGCGATGTTGGCAAAGGGGCCGCCGTGGACAAAGGCGGGCGTCCCTTCCAGCGTCTGCACCAGATTGGGTTTGAAAGCGTCGCGCAAGAGGGCGGTCATCGCGCCCGCCGCCTTGAGGTCGCCGGCGGTCACGGGAGCGCCGTCATAGGTATACGCCACCACCATGCGGGCAAGACGCTCTTTCAGATCGGCTAAAGAAGTCGCGAGGCAAAATACCGCCATGACCTCGGAAGCCACCGTAATATCAAACCCATCCTCCCTTGGCACGCCGTTGGCCTGTCCGCCCAATCCGTCCACCACAAAACGCAGCTGACGGTCGTTCATATCGACACAGCGTCTCCAGGTGATTTTCTTGGGGTCGATGCCCAGCCGGTTGCCCTGGTGAATGTGATTGTCGAGCATCCCGGCGAGCAGATTGTTCGCCGCGCCGATGGCGTGAAAATCGCCGGTAAAATGGAGATTGATGTCCTCCATGGGAACGACCTGGGCATAGCCGCCACCGGCGGCGCCGCCCTTGATGCCGAATACCGGCCCCAAAGAAGGCTCCCGCAAGGCCGCCACCGCTTTTTTCCCGATGCGGCGCAAGCCGTCGGCAAGGCCGATGGTGGTTGTCGTCTTCCCTTCTCCCGCCGGCGTGGGCGTCATGGCCGTGACCAGCACCAATTTGCCCTGACGGCTCGCCGTCTTTGACAAAATCGCGGGATCCACTTTGGCTTTGTAGCGGCCGTAAGGTTCTAAATATTCTTCCCCGATGCCGCAGGCAGCGGCCACCGCGGTAATCGGACGCAGACGGCAGCGCTGCGCAATCTCAATGTCACTGAGAAAAGCCATAAGATCACTCCCTTTTCCATGCAAAAATTCTAACACGCGTTGTCAGGAACAGAAAAAAGTATATCATATTCTTTCCCCCTTGTCAAGACGGCGCCCTGTCCCTTGGCCGCCCTTCCGATATTGTCATGTTGCACAAAAAATTAAAAAAGTTTTTGTTGCTTTTGACGATAACAGAGAATCGAAAAAACTTTTGTTTTTCCGCTTGACAAAGCAATTTTTCGGTGCTATAATCCCAACCGAAATCAGCAAAGGAGGTTTCGCAAAATGAAAAACAAGATGAATGCACTGGAACACAAATACAAAATCGAGCTTGTGACCGCCTCCGATATCCGCGACTTTGTCAACATTGCCGGCAAGTGCCGTGGGAAGGTTCTTCTCTGCGGCGGCGATGATTTCATGATCAACGCCAAAAGCCTGCTGGGTGTCATGCTTGCCAAAGGCATGGACTGGAGCGATCTCTGGCTTCTCACCGAGGAAGACTGCTACCGTGAATTCGAACGGTTCATGGCGGACTGACAGTCGCTTTTCCTTGTCTCAAACACAGGAAAGTTAAAATAACGGATTTTTCCGATCAAATATAGGCATTTTCCCCGCATTTTCCCCTTTCAATTCCGGACTGCCCGCGCCATGCGGCAGTCCTTTTTTGTTAAAAACAGCTTCTAAGCCCAAGATTCCTTCAAAATTCACACTTTCTTCAAGATTTATTCGGATTTTAGTCAGGAAAACCGCCGGAAAAGAGGCTATAATAAGCCATTCCCATCGAATAAAAAGCGATTTTTGCGATAGACAGCATCAAAATCGGAGGTCTTTATGAAAAAGGCATCGCGAAAGGCCTTGTTCCTTTCTTTGGCGTTGGCCGTTCTTTTCTCATTTTCCGCCTGCCAGAGCAGTCTGACCGGCGCCGTTGTACCGGATGGCACCCCGCCTTTTGGCTTTCAGCCCGGCAACCCGCCGAGCGATCCGCAAGGTTCGCCGAGCGATCAACCGGGTGATTTCCCCGGCGAACCCGGCACAGAACCGGGCGAAAACGGCGACACAGGTAGCGAAACGCCTGCCGACACATCGCCCAGAGAAACGCCCGATGTCACGGTCACACCATCGGACGAAACCAAAACCGGAGTCACAACGATTCTGGCCGCGGGCGATACTGCCACATTCACAGGCGAAGGTGCCGCGGTCGACCAAGACGCCATCACCATCAACATGGCCGGCGAATATGAGATCGCAGGCAGTTGGACGGGGCGTATTCTCATCGCCGTGGGCGAAACCGACAAGGTAACGCTGACACTCAAAGGTTTTACCGCTGCCTGCTCCTATGATTCGGTCATTTATGTTGCCTCGGCCGATAAAGTCACAATCCTGTGCGAAACAGGGAGCGAAAACACGATCACGGACAGCGACAGCCGCGCCGAGACTGACAGCGACACCCGGGGGAAAGCGGCCATTTACGCCCGCTCTTCCCTCGAAATCACAGGAGACGGCAGTCTCACCGTTTCCTCCGCCTACAAACACGGCATTTCCTCCACCAAAAAGCTCACGGTCAGCGGAAGCACCCTTTCGGTAACGGCGGTCGATTGCGGCCTCAAAGGCAACAATTCGGTGGTCATTGAAGGCGGTGTCATTACCCTGAACACCAAAGGCGATGGCATTAAGACCGAAGGCGAGGACAAAGAGGACAAGGGATTTGTCGAGATCTACTCCGGCTCTCTCACCATTACGACCGCGCAGGACGGCATCAGCGCCACCCGGCGTCTTGCCGTTTTCGGCGGTGAAATCACAATCACCACCACAGGCAACGACACCTCTTCGGCGACAGGCGGCGGATTCGGCCCCGGCGGGGGCGGCGGACGCCCGGGCGGCGGTTGGGGCGGCGGCTGGGGCGGACGCCCCGGTTCGGGTACTTCCCAGCCCGGCACAAGCGAAAGCGACAGCAGCGACATCAGTTCCAAAGGCCTGAAAGCCGGCTGCGATACTGTCGGCACCGCCGCGCTCCTCACCGTAAGCGGCGGCAAAATCACGGTAAACAGCACAGGACACGCCCTCCACTCTACCGGCAATGTGGTGATCGAGGACAACGCCGATCTCACGCTCACTTCCTCGCAAAAAGGCATTCAGGGCCACGGTGAGGTGAATATCTCGGGCGGCCGTGTGACGGTCACCAAATCCACCGAAGGCATCGAAAGCAAAGACAACATGAACATTTCCGGCGGCGTGATCACCGTTTACGCCACCGACGACGGCATCAATGTGGGCGGCAGCGGCAAGACGCTGACTGTCTCGGGCGGCACGCTGGATGTCACCACCGCTACCGGCGACACCGACGGCATCGATTCCAACGGTTCGATTGTGGTAACCGGCGGGTTTGTGCTGGTCAAAGGCGGCTCCTCGATGGGCGGCATGTCCGGCTCGGTAGACGCCGACCGTACCGTCACCGTGACCGGCGGCACCGTGGTGGCCTTGGGCGGCATTTGCGATCTGCCAGCCTCCTCTTCCTGCCCCGCCGTCCGCTTTTCAAACAAGAGCTTTTCGGCAGGCGACTATACCGTCACTGACGGTGACGGGAAGATGATTTTCTCCTTCTCACTCGAGGGCAGCTATCGCTCCGGCTGGATCGCTTCCGACGCTTTGTCCGCCGGCACAAGTTATACCCTCCTGCGCGGCTCTTCCCAGGTATCCTCCTGGAAGCAGTCCTCTTCCACCGTCAGCGCGTCCTGATGTGTGAACGCCCGCAAAGATTCAACCCTGCAAAAAACCTCCCGAACGGGAGTTTTTTGTTATTCCTCTTTCTTTTTCCTGACGCCGTACCCCGAGAGGTCTGCTTTTTGCAGGGCGAGAAACATCTTGTGCCGCAGGCCGTCATTGTCCTTTTCGAGGGTATCTAAAAGATGGCGGTATTTTTCGCGGTCGGTGTGCTTGTCCTCCGGGCAGGGGCTTGCGATCACTGGAATCTGATTGTTCTCTACAAAGGAGACGATCTCGCTTTCCTTGGTCATGACAAAGGGGCGGATCACCGTGATGTCCTTGCGGTCAAGATAGGTCACGGGGGCAAAACTGCCGAGATGCCCTTCATTGAAAAGATTCATCAGAAAGGTGACAAGCACATCGTCGAAATGATGCCCCAAAGCGAGTTTGTTGCAGCCCATGGCTTTGGCGTTGTCATGGAGCAGCCCCCGGCGCATCCGGGCGCAGAGCGCGCAGGGATTGTTTTCCCGGCGCACCTCGAACACCACATGATAGACATCGGAAGGAACGATACGGTATTCGACGCCCAAAGCCTCATAAAAAGCGGCGAGCGGCGAAAAATCGCCGGTGGGAAAACCGGGGTCAAGCGTAATGGCGCAGAGATCAAACGGCGCGGGGTAAAACCGCCGGAGTTCGGAAAGGGCGCAGAGGAGGGCGAGCGAATCCTTGCCCCCCGAAACGCCCACCGCGATCTTATCGCCGGGCGAAATCATGTCATAGTCGTCCACAGCCCGCCTGACCCGACTGAGCAGGCGGCGAATGTTTAATTTCATGGAATTTTTCTCCTTTTTCCCGCATCGTCCGCACGCGCGCCCGATCCGGTCATACAATGGTAGCAGGCCGTCTTTCAATTCATGGCCTGCAAGAAAGGAAATGCCATGCCCATTAAAATATACATCGATCAGGGACACAATCCGCAGGGCGTCAACGCCGGCGCCGAAGGCAACGGGCTAAGGGAACAGGACATCGTCTTTACAATCGGCGTCCTCACCGCCGGACTGTTCAATACCGACCCCGCCTATGAGGTGCGTCTCTCTCGTCCGACGCCCGAAACCACGCTGGGCAGCACCAATACCGAAAGCCTCGCCGCCCGGGTGAACGACGCCAACAGTTGGGGCGCCGATTACTTTATCAGCCTTCACGCCAACGCCTCCACCATTACCACCGCCAGCGGAAGCGAAGCCTTTGTTTACAGCGTTTCTTCCCCGGCTTACGGCCTTGCCAAAAATATCCTCATGGGGCTGCAGGACGCCACGGGACTGCCGGATCGGGGCGTAACGGTTCGCCCCTCTCTCTATGTCCTGCGCCGCACCCGGATGCCTGCCACCTTGGTGGAACTCGGCTTTATCACCAATCCCTATGACGCCGCCTTGATGTCCCAGCGTCCCGAACTGTTCGCCGAAGGCATCTATAACGGCGCGCGGGCGTATTTCGGCACATAAATTACGCGCTCAGCGGTTCTTTTTCTCCGCAAACACTTCTTCCAACGCCGACATGATCCCCCATTTGCCGCTTTCATAGGTCAGGCCGCCCTGGAAAAAGGCGGTATAGGGCGGGCGAAGCGGCCCATCGGCGGAAAGCTCGATCGAAGCCCCCTGGACAAAGGTGCCGGCCGCCATGATCACTTTGTCGGCATAGCCCGGCATATCGTCCGGCACAGGGGTGGCAAAGGCGTCCACCGGCGATCCTTTCTGAATCCCCCGGCAAAAGGCGCAAAGCAGCTCGGGGGAGGCGCATTTCACCTGCTGGATAATATCATAGCGCTCGTCCTGCCAGGAAGGCTCCACAGCAAAGCCCGCCTTTTCAAAGACCCACGCCGCAAGAGAGGCGGTTTTCAAAGCCTGCGCCACCGTGTGGGGCGCATAGAAAAAGCCCTTGAAAAGATCGCGGTTCTGCCCCAAGGTAGCGCCCACCTCGTCGCCCACCCCCACGGTGGTAAGACGGTAGGAGGCAAGTGCCACCGCTTTGGCGCTGCCGGCTAAATACCCGCCGGAAAGCGCCATGCCGCCGCCGGGATTTTTGATGAGAGAACCCGCCATGAGATCGACGCCGCAGGCGGTCGGCTCTTTTTCATCGCAAAACTCGCCGTAGCAGTTGTCGGCAAAAACAAAGACATCCGCCCGGCGGGATTTGACAAACGACACCGCCTCGCCGATGGCATCGGGGGAAAGCGTGATCCGGGACAAATAGCCCTTGGAGCGCTGGAGGAACACCACTTTGACGGTGGGATCTTCCAGCGCTTTTTCGATCGCCGGATAATCAAAGGCGTCGGTAAACGGCGTTTCGCGGTATCGGATGCCGAAATCGGCCAAGGAGCCGCTGCCGTCGGCGCCGGAAAGCCCTATGACGCGCTCCAGTGTGTCATAGGGTTTCCCCGTGATGGAAAGCAGGGTGTCGCCCGGGCGCAGAAGCCCGTAGAGGCCGATGGCGATGGCCTGCGTCCCATTGACGATCGAATGACGCACCAACGCCGCCTCGGCGCCGAACACATCGGCGTAAATCTTTTCAAGCGCTTCCCGCCCGCGATCGTTATAGCCGTACCCGGTGGTGCCGGCAAACATGCTGTCGGAGACTCTGTGGCGGGCAAAGGCCTCCATCACCTTCTTTGTGCCGGAAAAAGCAATGTTGTCAATGGCCGCAAACCGGTCGGCCAGCGCTTTTTCCGCCTCTTTCACCAAGGCGAGCGTGGTATCTGAAAACTTCATGAATTTTTTCTTCCTTTATCTATCGTTTTATCTCTTTCGCGGCGCAACCCGGGCAAAGCCGGCGCGGCGGTTATGTCAGGGCGTGAACCGCCGCCTTGAAAAAACGGCCGCGCTCTTCAAAATTTTTAAAGGCGTCAAAGCTGGCCGAGGCGGGGGTCAACAGCACAATGTCGCCGGGCAAGGAGAGCTTGCGGGCCAGCCGCACCGCCGCCCCGTAATCGTCTGCCCGGTAGAGCGCGGGGGCGCCTTCGCGATAGAGCGAGGAAGCGCGAATCGCCCGTTCGATGGCGTCTGCCGTGGCGCCGGTGAGAATCACCCGCTTGGCCGAGCGGCAGACAGGATCGCCCAAAATGTCATAAGGAATGTGCTTGTCATAGCCGCCCATGAGCAGGGTCAGCTTTTGTTCCCCGAACGCCGAAAGCGCCGCTATCGTTCGGGTGGGGCTGGAATCGATCGAAGAATTGTAATATTTCACGCCGTCAAGCGTCCGCACCCATTCCAACCGGTGTTCCACGCCGCCAAAACTCTTGGCGACGGTGACAAAAGCCTCCTTCGGCACCGTGCCGTAAAGCGCGCCGATCGCGGCCATATAGTTTTCCACATTGTGTCGGCCGGGCAGGCGAATATCGGCGACAGACAAAATTGCCTCGTCTTGATAAAAAATCACGCCCTCTTTTTCATACACCGTCAAAGGCGCCTTGGGCTTCACCCCGGGCATCTCACATCCCGAGAAGAAAGAGACTTCGGCGGGGGTAAGCGCTGCCATCGAGCGAACCGCCTCGCTTGCGTAATTCAGAACGGCGCGGTCGCCGGGGCGCTGATAGCGCAAAATGTTCGCTTTGGCGTCGGCATATTCCGCCATGTCTTTGTGATAATCGAGATGGTTAGGGGAGAGATTGGTCACCACCGCCACCGCCGGAGAAGCCCTCATGATATGGAGCTGAAAGGAGGAAAGCTCCACCACGGAAAAATCCTCTGGCGTCATATCGAAAACCTCGGGCAAAAGGGGTTTGCCGATATTGCCGCCGAGAAAAACTTTTTTGCCGGCGGCCTCGAGTATTTCGGCAATCAGCGTTGTCGTCGTCGTTTTGCCGTCGCTGCCGGTGATCCCGATGATTTTGGCAGGACACAAAGAGAAAAAAAGCGACATTTCGGAAGTCAGCCGCGCGCCCGACGCGACCGCCGCCGCAAGCGCCGGATGGTCAAAGCGCATCCCGGGGGATTTGAAAATCACTTCTTCGGTGAGGGCGTCCAGATACCCCTCTCCCAAACAAAGGACGGCGCCCGCCTCTTCCATATAGTCAGCCGCCGGCCGCCCCCGAAAGAGGCCGAGTTCCCCGCGGCTCTTTTTGTCGCGCAAAGTCACGCGCGCCCCGGCACGCAAAAGAAGCTCCGCCAGCGGCAGATTGGAAATGCCGGCGCCGATCACGGCGACCCGCTTGCCCCGCCAGGCGGCGGCAAAAGAGGCAAAATCGTTGGACATAAAACCCTCCCGGCATAAAAAGAATGGCGCATGATCTGTCATAAAACCGATATACTATTATATAATGGAACAGCAAGAATTTCAACCGCTCCGCCCCATTTTCAAAATTTTTTCTTGTGACGCCCTCTCTTCTCCCCGCCCCGCCCTTGCCGAAGCAGACCGAATTTTTTTGAAAAAACTTGAAAAAAGTAGTTGACAAATCGGGGAAAGACGAGTATAATGAAACCACCGTTGAGACGACGGCAAGCCATTGCGGAATTGTGTAACGGTAGCACAGCAGACTCTGACTCTGTATGTTGGGGTTCGAATCCCTATTCCGCAGCCATAAAAAACAGGGAATGCCCGTGGGTATTCCCTGTTTTTTATTCCTGTGACATCGCATTCGTTACCCCCGGATAACGCCGTCAGGCGTTTCCTGCAAAGCCGCTTCTTTTTCCTCCCGTTTTTCTCCTCACTTCCGGCGGCTTTGGGGGGTTACGAATCCCTATTCCGCAGCCAAAAAGAAAAGTCGCGTATGCGGCTTTTTCTTTTTGTTCTCTTCTCTTTTCTCTCTTATCTTTTCTCTTTTCTCTCATTTTTATGCGCAACTTTCCCAGATAAGAGGCAAAAGACAAAAGATAAAAAAAGGGCGCTTTTCTCTCTCCACGCCTTCGGCGTTGAGATAGAAAAGCATTATTTTTTAAAAGAAAAGTCGCGAATGCGGCTTTTTTTATGTGAAACTTGTATTGCAGACCGAAATTCCAAAATCGTCAAGATGGATTTTTATTTTTTTCCGCCGCGCGTCAACATGTCTGATAAAAACCCTTTTTCCCCCTTCCTTTTTTAAAGTTCTTGACCGTCGCGGGGGAACCCCGCGACGAGGTGCGGGGTGGCCCCCTTTCCCCTTTCCCTTTTTTAAAGTTCTTGAGGGGGTTGTAGGGGGGACTTCTTTCAAGAAGTCCCCCCTGCCCCCCAGAAAAAGCCGCTCAAAAATGAGCGGCTTTTCCTGTACCGGGGGGCTGTTCTATTGTGACAGCGGCGGTTCTTCCCCTTC
>CANQXN010000067.1 GCA_947627815.1 uncultured Clostridia bacterium
GGTCGATGTCACCGAGCTGATGGGCGCCGAGATTTATCTCTATCTGACCTCCACCGAAGAAGTCAGCCTGACGGCGCGCGTTTCTCCCCGTTCCACCGCCAGAAGCGGCGACTCCATCAAAGTGGCGCTGGATGCCTCGCTCATTCACATTTTCGATAAAGACACCGAAAAGTGCATCATTCACTAAAAGTACGAAAAGTACCCAAAACCCCCGCCGCCCGGCTTTTGACCGGGCGGCGGGGGTTTTTTATGAGTTGGATTTTATACGGCAATCCTGTCTCTTCCGGCGAAAAAATCGTCAGTCACGATAGGCTATGCGGCGATAGAGGGCGGGATCGACCCGACAGAGCAGGTCTTCCAGCTCTTTGTCCCCCATGGCCGTGGTGCGCCCGTCCTCATAGGCTTTGTCCACCGCCTCTTTCATGGCGGCGATGACAGGGCTTTTTTTGTCGATCGCCTTTTCGCCGGCAAGGCCGAAATAGGTATTGATCCAATACGCCAGACCTGCAAGACCGCTGTGGGCGTCGACCGCCACGGCGGCGGGTCGGTTCAAGAGTTTTTTGGTATTGAAAATATTATAGATTTCTTCGTCCTTCAAAAGGCCGTCGGCGTGAATGCCCGCCCGGGTGACATTGAAGTCCCGCCCCACAAAAGGGGTACGCGGGGGGATGGTATAGCCGATTTCTTCCTCAAAATAACGGGCGATCTCGGTGATCACCGGCAGATCCATGCCGTCGGTGTCCCCGCGCAGAGAGGCGTATTCGACAACCATGGCCTCGAGCGGGCAGTTGCCGGTTCGCTCGCCGATGCCGAGCAGACTGCAATTGACCCCCGAACAGCCGTAGAGCCAAGCCGTCGCCGCATTGCTGACCGCCTTGTAAAAATCGTTGTGGCCGTGCCACTCGATCATCTCGGAGGGGACGCCGGCATAATGCTGTAAGCCGTAAACGATGCCCTGCACACTCCTCGGCAGCGCCGTGCCGGGGAAGGAGACGCCGTATCCCATGGTATCACAGGCGCGGATGCGGATGGGAATCCCGCTCTCGTCCGAAAGACGCATGAGTTCAGTGGCGAAAGGAACCACAAACCCGTAAAAATCCGCCCGGGTAATATCCTCAAAATGACAGCGAGGACGGATGCCGTAGGCAAGCGCTTTTTTGACGATGCCCAAATAGAGGTCCATGGCCGCGCGCCGGGTCATTTTCATTTTGTTGTAGATGTGATAGTCGGAGCAGGACACGAGAATGCCGGTTTCTTTGATGCCGATGGATTTGACGAGCTGAAAATCCTGATCGTTGGCGCGGATCCAGGTGGTCACTTCGGGGGCGTCATAGCCGAGCGAAAGACATTCTTCCACCGCCAGCCGGTCTTTCGGCGAATAGACGAAAAACTCGCTCTGCCGGATCTTTCCCTGCGGGCCGCCAAGTCTGTGCAAAAGCTTGTAAAGCGCCACGACCTGTTTGGTCGTAAACGGCGCGATAGACTGCTGTCCGTCCCGGAAGGTGGTATCGGTAATCCATATTTCCCGGGGCATATTGATCGGCACATTCCGATGGTTGAACGACACCTTGGGAATGGAATCGTAGTCAAACAGATTGCGATAGAGGTTGGGCTGCGTCCGCTCCTGCAATTCATACCGATAGACCGATTGCTCTAAAAGATTGGTGTGTTCGGAGAAAAAGAGCGCTCTTCCTTCCTCGTCCCTCATTTTATCGCTCCTTTCTTGTTTTCGCCCGCATAAGCGGGCTTTTTTTCATGATTTTTAATCTTTTTTGCCGCAAGACGCGGGGACAGGCGGCCGTCAGCGCATCCGATTCTGCATGGCGCGGCGCCGCTTGGCAAGCGAGGCGCCGCTTTTCTTTTTCGGAATCAGAAGAGCGGGCAGCACCGCCACGAGCCAGAGAAGCAGCGCCGAAAGCGTGGAACGGCCGAACGAAAGGCCGCCGGCGCTCTCCCCCAAATGAAAAAGCGAGGCAATCCAGGGGATCAGGGCATAAACCAAGCCGGCCAAAAGCGCGGGCAGAAGACCCAAAGACAGTTTCCGGCTGACAAGGGCGCAGACGAAAGCGCCCACAAAAAGCGCCGCCAAGGCCAGCGGCAAGGCCGCCGCAGTGGGGTCGGTGAGAAAAAGCGCGACCATGGCCAGAACCAAAAGAGCGCCAAATCCGCTCAAATGCCCCACAAACACCGGACGAATACGAAAGCACAAGGATGACAACAAAATCACCGCCTTTTTTGTTTCATCTTTATGTGCGGCCGGACAACTTTATGACAACCCCGCCCTCTTTGTCCGAGGCGGCGGACATCAAGACGGCGCGGTATCAAGCAAGAAAGGGGCGGCATATTGCTATGTCCGCCCCATAAACAGCTTGTTTTTCGCACTTTCCGGCGTGAATCGGTCAAGCCTCTTGCGTCGGGTCTTTGCCTTCCTCCGCCGGCGTATTTTCAGCGGTCGGCTCCTCGGCAACAGGATCGGATTCAGCCGCGCTGCCGTCAGCCGCAGCATCGGCAGTGCCGTCGGTGGCTGCTTCGGCGGCTACGACGGGTGTTTCCTCCGCCGAAGTCTCGGTCAAAGCATCCGATGTTTCGGGCGCGGGGCGGGATTTCTTTTTCTTTTTCTTCTTGCCGCCTGTCATGGCAACGGCGGCGGCCTCCGCCGCGGCAGCCTCTTCGGCGGCTTTTTTCTCCTCTTCCGCTTTCAGAGCGGCCTGCGCGGCGCGCTCCGCCTCGGCGGGTACATCGACACAGCGGACAGCGGATTTCAGAATACGGATTCTGGTTTTGTCTTTGCCGGTCTCGATCATGCAGGTTTCCTCTTTGATGCTGACGATCTTGCCGATAATGCCGCCGATGGTGGTGATTTCATCGCCGACGACCAGACCGTCACGCATGGCGCGGATTTCCTGATCGCGTTTTTTCTGCGAGCGCGACATAAAAAAGAAAATGAGAACGATACCGACCAGCATAACGACCATCAGCCAGATGGACGATCCTCCGCTCGGCGTGCCGGTCCCGGCCGACGCCTCCAGAAAAGCCAACTGTGTGAGATTCATGATTCAAAGCTCCTCATCATTTGGAATATTTGATACAGTTTTTTGATTTCTTCATTGATTCATGATAAAATCGGCGAGATACGCCGAAGAGGCGTTCCGTCGGATCGAAAAAACAGCAAAAAACATAATACCATTTTTATTATACATACCGACGGCAGGCTTGTCAAGTCACTTTTTGCCAAAAAAACGACGCGCGGAAAAAAGAAATTGTCATTTTTCGCCCCCGAAAAAGAGCGTGTTTGACAAAGCCGCCGACCGCTGCCCGGCATATGCCGCGTTTTCCTCGCCGAAGGCCGCGATAAACTCGGATCTGAGAATGGCGCAGACGCCGATATCGCGATAGGCGCCTTTCACATAGAGCAGCTGCCGGAACACCCCTTCCGGCTTCATCCCGCAGCGCTCCATCAGGGCGCGGGAGGCCGTATTTTCCACCATATAGCGCGCCTCGATGCGATTCATCTTCAAGTGGCAGAAGCCCCAGCGCAAAAGGAGCATCACCGCCTCGGTGGCAAGCCCCTGCCCCCGATAGGCGGGAGAAAGCACATAGCCCACCTCGCCTGCCGAGGACGCCTCGCGGCAAGAGGTGAACCCGCAGGTGCCGATCACGCGGTTTTCTTTTCGCAATACGACGGCAAAATCAAAAAGATCGCCGTGGCGATACTGCCGGACAGCCTGATCGAGATAGCGTTTGGTGACGGCAAGCGAGGGATGCGCCGACCAAAGAAGATAACGGCTCACCTCCGGGTCGCCGGCATAGGCATAAATGTCCGCCGCGTCGTTCTTCGTTAGTTTGCGCAAGATCAGCCGTTCGGAAGTAAGCACCGGATCTTTTGCAAAGGCTGTAACCAAAGACTCCATCGTCCCTCTCCTTTTTCAAAAAAACGAAACCCCTTCTCTTTCGGGATCCATTTTCAGCCATTATAGCATACGCGGCTTTTAAAATCAAGTTTTTTCGCCCGGCGTTCACTGAAAAATCATAAAAGAATGTTGCATTCGGAAAGAAGTTGTGCTATAATAGGAAAGACTTTCAGAGAGCGCTTTCCGGTGCTATTTCCCGGCTTTCTCTCATATAATAAAAGGAAAACCGAGCGGGACACGCTGTGGGTATCAAGGATCACCCCGCCGCTTCCGCTCCTTTGCCCGGGAGGTAGTCATGAAGGACGCCCATCGCTCTTTGAAAACGCTCGCCGGCTTGCCGAGCTTTCTCACCGCCGCCGGCGGGTTTGCCGCCGGACTTTTGCTCTTTGCGCTGACAGGATATTCCTTTTTCTCCTTCGCGCCCCCGCCCATCGCCTCGGCTTTTTCGGCGGCGGCTCCCTTTTCCGCTTTCCTTGCCGCTTTTGCCTATGAAGCCTTTTTTATCGGCGGCATGGCGCTTGTCACCCTCCTCTTTCCGATGCGGTTTGCCTATTTGTTTCTCTTTCTGCGGGGGATGGCGCTCTCGTTTTCCTCCGCCTATCTCTATGGCACGCATCCCTCTCCCTTGTTATACCTCGCTTATGTACTGCCTTCCGCCGCCATCTTCATCGCGGAAGCGGCGCTGTGTGAGCTATGCACCGCGAATGCCTCGCAGGCAAGAAAAGCCAAAATAGGCCGATGCGCGCCGGCGTTTCTTTACTATACCGGCGTGGTTCTCTGCTTCTCTGCCGTTCTTCACCTGCTTTTAGCGCTTGCCGGCCAATAAAGAGGCGTGTTTTTGAATATCCCCACAGGGAGGATACCGTGAAGACCCAAAAAAAGATGCGTTTTAACCTGTATGACTGGCTTTACAAGCGAGATCGGAAGGAAGATGCCGACGGCGACCGCGATGCGCCGCGCACCTTTGCCTTCTTTTTCAAGCTGTTCGCCCGTTCGTTCGGGAGGCTTTGCACCCTGAACATGTATTTTGTTCTCGGCTGTTTTCCGCTCTGGATCATTCTCTTTTTGCTGACCGGCTCGGTCGGCCCCTCGGTGGAAGTCCCGGTGAGCGAGCTGTTCGGCCCCGTGATGGGCGCCGCCGCACTGGTGGAACCAAGCCCCACCCTGAACGCCCTGCTTTCGGTACACGGCGTGCTCACCTCCGTATCCCAGATTACCACCGTCATGTGGGTGGTGATCGGCATTGCCGCCGCCCTGCTCTGTGTCGTATTCGGCCCGGTCATGACCGGTCTTGCCATCAATCTGCGCAACATCGTCCGGGGCGAGCCGCTCTTTCTCTGGAGCGACTTCTGGTATGCCGTCAAGAGCAACTGGAAGCAAAGCATTCCGCTGGGCATCATCGATCTTGTCGTTCTTTTCATGTTGGGATACGGGCTGGTCTTTTACTACATGAACCTCGGCCTCTCGACTCTCTTCAACACCTTCTTCCTCTTTACCATCTTTTTGATCGTGCTCTATCTCTTCATGAGAAAATACCTTTATCTCATGCTTGTCACCTTTGATCTCTCCGTGCCGAAGCTCTTCAAAAACGCCCTGATTTTCTCACTCATCGGCTTAGGACGCAATTTTGTCTCTACGCTCGGCGCGGCGCTGGTCGTTGGGCTGAACCTCCTTTTGATGATGCTGTTTTTCCCCTTGGGCATTTTACTGCCCATCGTCTGCACCGTCGGCATTGTTCTCTTCATCGACGCCTATGCCGCCTGGCCCAAAATCAAGGCGATCATGATCGATCCTTACGCCGGCGTCCAAGAGACCGGCGCCTGACAAGAGCCGCCTGTATGGGGAAAATATGTACAAATAGTAAATTTTACGCATAGATACTTCCCAAAAACCGGCGTTTGTGGTAAAATAGGATTTGCGTCCGCTCTCGCTGATGCCTATAATTTTTGTATAATACTTGTATGATAAATGGAAAGGAAAAAGAAACCCATGAGAAAGCGCAGAATTATCGCATTTATTCTCACAGCCGTCATGCTCATCGGCACGCTGGCCGGTTGCGGCACCGCCTATGACCATGCGAATGATTATCTCACCCTCCCCACCGACATCAAAAGCGTTCAAGTCAAGATGGACGATGTCCTGAAAGATGTACAGGACAGAATCAAAACCTTGCTGGAAAATGCCGCCGGTCAGGTTTTTGAACCCGTGACCGACCCAGACGCCGTTGCGCAGAAGGGCGACGAAGTCCGCATCAAATTTACCGGGACAACCTCCCTGTCGGAAGAAGCCTATAACGCTCTCACCGAGACTGTCAAAAACCGCCTCAAAAACGAGGACGGCTACTATCTGGTGCTCGGTTCCGACAACACCCTGTTCCCTGTCGATTACACCAACAAAAATGACGACACCACCGACAACGACAAAGACGACGAGACTGTCATCGTTGAAGGCTTTGAAAATCAGCTGATCGCGAAAGGCGCCAAGGTCGGAGACAAATTCTCGATCACCGCCAAGTTTGACAACGCCTATTCTCAGGAATCGCTCCGCAATGTCGAAGTGACCTACGAGGTCGAAATCCTTTCCATTGCCCGGATCACCTTGAGCGATGAGCATTCTCCCAAGATCGACTACACCTTCTTTCAAAACAAAGAAGATGTGGAAGACATTCTCGAGCCTGTGATCGACGAAACCGAGGACGGCGAAACCGAAGGCGATGAAACCGAGGGTGAAGCCGGCGAGCCTGCCGCCGCTTCCGAATCCGCCGAAAGCACCGCAGATTCCAGCGCCGCAGACAGCGCAACCGAAAGCACGGCTGACTCCAGCGCCGCCGACGGCAGCGAGGAAACGCCCAAGAAATTCTCCGATCTCTTCTCCTCGAAAACCGGTCAGACGATCGATCTCTCCTCCGGATCCACCACTTTTGCCAATGTCTTTACGGTAGACGATATTGCGCCTTACCTTGCCGGCAAGCATCTCTATGACAAATTTGCCATTGCCTTGACGGTGCCGGACGATCTTGCTTCCGCCGACTATAAAGGCTATCTCGGCCAAGAGATTTATCTCCAGATCGAAATCACAGGCGACAGCGCCGAGCCTGTCTGGACCGACTATTTCATCACCAAGCAGACCGCCTCTCAGGAAGACGAGGAAGACCGCTACACCACCACCGCCGCCTATGAAGAATATCTCCAGGGCGAATACAAAAAGAGCGAGGCGTTTGAAGCGATTAACGATGCCTCCGAAGTGGTCTATCCTGAAAAAGAGTGGGAAGAACTTTACGAATCCAATCTGATGACCGAAGTCTGCGATTATCTTGCCGAAAACGACCCGAATGCTTCGGAAGACACTTCGGTTTCCCTTTCCGACTATACGCCCGATGAACTGAAGGAACTGATCGACGAGGCCACCTATCAGGAGTTGCGCCTCCAGGCCAGCGCCAAAGCGAAAGAATCGATCAAGAGCCGTCTTACCATGGAAGCCCTCTTCATCAAGTATGCCGACAAGGTCGCGGTTTCCGACGCCGAGTACAACGAACGCGTGGATGAACTCAAAGAAGAATACGAGAGCATGTCCTGGCTGTATGAAGCGTATTACGGCATCCGCAATGTCAACGAATATATCGACAGCATGTACGGCGGCAAGGACTCGCTGATGCTCCAGCTCAAGTATGAAAAGCTGCTCGACATTCTTCCGGATGAAGTGACCTATCTGCCGGCTACCGAAGCGCCTGAAGAAAACTAATCACATTTAAATAAGCAGCGGGCTTTGTCTTGATTTTTGGCAAAAACAAAGCCTGCTGTCTTTTTATCCGCCGTTTTCCTTTTTTGTTCTATTGCCTTTTTCTCAAAAAGGAGATGCCATGAGAGCCAAAAATGCCGCCCCTTTTTCCCTGCTCCTTCTGCTTTGCCTGCTCGCCGCCTTCTTAACCGGATGCGGCTCCGCGTATGATCATCCCGAAAAGTATGTTTCTCTCCCGCCGCTGTCGGAAATTACCCTTTCTCTTGCCGATTTAGAAAAGGAATATGACGAAACCGTCGCGGAAATTTTAGCAAGCGCCTCGGTCACGCCCTATGAGCCGATGCCGACCGGCACCCTTTGTCAAGCCGGCGATCTTGTCGAAATCAGTTTCCGTGGCGTCTGCCCCGAGACGGCGCTTTCGGCCGCGACCCTTGCCTCGCTGACCCAGACCGAACCCGCCGCGTTCACTTTGGGAAACGAGGAGCTGCCCGCCTTTTTGGAAACGCCGCTTTTGTCCCACGCCGCCGGCGAAACGCTGACCTTTTCCCACACCTACGGAGAAGACGAAACCGATTTGGTGGAGCTTTTCGGCAAAACCGTTGACTTTACCCTGACATTGCACAGCATAAAGCGCGCTTTTGTCAAAGAAAACGCCACGCTCGACCTGCAATACACCGTCAGTGCTGAAACCGAAGAGAACGATGCCTTATCCGCGATTCTGGCGGGCGGTCTTGAAACGGTGGAACTTTTTGACCCCGATGATTTCTTTGACGCGGTGTTTCCCAACGCCGCGCTCTATGAGGCGCTTGCCGGCGCCGCCGTCGGGGAGACGCGTGTCTTTTCTCTCACCATGCCGGCTTCCGCCGCGCAAAAGTATCACATTCCCGCCGAAACGCTCTTTACCTTCCATGTGACCCTCCGGGCGGTCGCGATCAAGCCAAGCGCGCTTACCGATGAATTTGTGGCTAATTACACAAACGGCACCCTCACCACAGTAGAGGCCTTCCGCGCCAAAGCGCTCGCCATGATCCGCGAGGATATGGCCTTCGGCGCTTTGACAAACGCCGCGCAATACGCCGAAACCCTGCCAAAAAAAGAATACGAAGCCTATTATCAGGAAAATTACCAAAAAGCCGTAGCGGCCACCTTAGGCAGCATGACCGCCCCCACCGAAGAGGAATTGCTGACTCTTGTGGGACAGGAAGTATACGACAGGATCTGTCAGCTCGCCGACGAAAACACCACCGCCGAGCTGCGGGAGCGTCTATTGCTTGAATACCTCTTTGAC
>CANQXN010000068.1 GCA_947627815.1 uncultured Clostridia bacterium
GGTCTGCATTTTCATACCCTCTGCGAGCAGGACGCCGATGCTCTGGCGACCACACTCTCGGCCGTGGAGGAAAAATTCGGCGCTTTTTTGACAAGGCTATCTTGGTTGAATTTGGGGGGCGGACACCATATCACCCGCCCAGGGTATGATGTGGGGATTTTGGAACAAACGATCGCCCGCCTGCAAAAAACCTACGGCCTTACCGTTTATCTCGAGCCGGGGGAAGCCTGCGCGCTCAACGCGGGGTATCTGGCAACCAGGGTATTGGATGTGACGAAAAACGGCGATGTCGCGCTTGCCATTCTCGATATGAGCGCCGCCTGCCATACGCCCGATGTCTTGGAAATGCCCTACCGCCCGCCTCTCTACGGCGGCGGAGAAACTGCGGAAAAAGCCTTTTCTTACCGCTTGGGCGGCCCGACCTGCCTTGCCGGCGATGTCATCGGCGATTACAGCTTCGACGCGCCGCTCTCGCCCGGCGATCTGCTCCTGTTCGGCGATATGGCGATCTATACCACCTGCAAAAATAATACCTTTAACGGTATGCCGCTGCCGTCCATCTACCGCTGGCGGTACGGCGAGGCGCCTCGCCTCGTCAAAGCCTTTGGCTATGAGGATTTTGTCAGCCGCCTCGGCTCTTAATTTCCGTTGTTGTTCCCCATTGATATTTATCCTTATCCTTTCTCCCCTTTATAAAGTTTTTGAAGTGCTTGGGAAGCTGTTTCCATTGTTCCCGATTTGCTTTTCCCCTTATCCCTTCTCCCTTTTTAAAAGTTTTTGAAGGGCTTGGGAAACTTTTTTCCAAAAAGTTTCCCAAATATAAAAAAAATAAAAACTCCGGAGGTGTCGCCGTGACCGAGCAGCGAACGCTTTTTGAAAATGACGGCTTGCAGCCGCTCGCGGCGCGGCTGCGCCCGCAGACGCTCGAAGAATTTGTCGGGCAAAAGCACCTTTTGGGCGAAGGCAAGGTACTCCGCCGGCTGATCGAAAACGACGCCGTCGGTTCCATGATCTTCTGGGGGCCTCCCGGCGTGGGAAAAACCACGCTCGCGCGGATCATCGCCCATCGGACGCAAACAAGGTTCATCGATTTTTCCGCCGTGACCAGCGGTATCAAGGAAATCAAACAAGTCATGGAGCAGGCCGAAGAGAACCGCCGGTTCGGCGAAAAAACCATACTCTTTGTCGATGAAATCCACCGCTTCAATAAGGCACAGCAGGACGCCTTTCTGCCCTTTGTAGAAAAGGGAAGTATCATTCTCATCGGCGCCACGACCGAAAACCCCTCGTTTGAGGTCAACGGCGCGCTGCTTTCCCGCTGTAAAGTGTTCGTGCTGCATAGCCTCTCCAAAGAAGAGCTGACCGACCTCTTGCAGCACGCGCTCGAAGACGAACGGGGGTTTGGCGGCCAGAAAATCGAAATTTCCCGGGAAATTCTCGAAACGATCGCCGCCTTTGCCAGCGGGGACGCCCGCAGCGCCCTTTCCACACTGGAAATGGCGGTACTCAACGGCGAGGTAAAAGGCGATACCACCGTGGTCACGGCCGAAACGGTGGAGCAATGCACCTCCAAAAAATCGCTTCTTTACGATAAAAACGGCGAAGAGCATTATAATCTCATCTCCGCCCTGCATAAATCCATGCGCAATTCCGATCCGGACGCCGCCGTCTATTGGCTGGCGCGGATGCTCGAAGCCGGAGAGGATCCCTTGTATGTCGCCCGGCGGGTCATTCGCTTCGCCAGCGAAGATGTCGGGCTGGCCGATCCCCGCGCACTCGAACTTGCCGTGGCCGCCTATCAGGCCTGCCATTTCATCGGAATGCCCGAGTGCTCGGTTCACTTGACGCAGGCGGTGGTGTATCTCTCGCTCGCGCCAAAATCCAACGCCCTGTATGTGGCTTACGAAAGCGCCAAAAAGGACGCGCTTACCATGCTCGCCGAGCCGGTGCCGCTCATCATTCGCAACGCGCCCACAAGGCTCATGAAAGAGTTAGGCTACGGTCAAGGGTATCAGTACGCCCACGATACTGCGGAAAAACTTACCGATATGCAGTGCCTGCCCGACTCTCTGCTCGGCCGAACCTATTACCGCCCGACCGAACAGGGAACCGAAGCCCGCTTCAAAGCCCGCTTGGAAGAAATCAAGGCGTGGAAGAAAAAACAAAAATGACAGATGGAGGTTCTGCCCATGAAAAAACGATGGATTTCCGCTCTTTTCCCGCTGCTTCTCCTCTTTCTTGCGGCGGCGTTGGTGATGGAGATTTTGCCTTACGGCGCCGTTTTGAATTTTCGCGATGAGGAAGGAAGCGTCCGAAAAACCTATTCGTATTTCAGCCTGACGCCGGTCGGTTATGCCAATTTTGCCCCCTTTTTAACGGCGCTGTTTACCTGCCTGCTTCTCTTGCTCACAATTGTCGAAGGGATCCGGCCAAGCGTAGGACTTTGTAAGGTCATTTGCGCCTTCACTCTGGCGGCCTTCTTGCTGTCCTTGGCGCCGCTTTGCTACGGCTTTCGGTATATGTCGGCGCTCGGCGCCGCGATTTCCGCCTGCCTCGCCTGCGCCCTTCTTTCGGCCGCTCTCTTGCTCCGATCGAAAAAGAACGCGTGACTTGTGTAAAAGGAAAGGCAAGTTACCCTGCGACAGCCATATAGAAAAAACACCAGCTTATCGATATAAAAAAGCCAAAAGCACCCCTGCGGGGGTGCTTTTGGCTTGCCAAGGGCGGTATTTGATGGATCAATTCTGGTCGGGATCGGGATCATCCTTTTCCCGCATATCGATCAATAGCTTTATAAAATGATGAACCAGTCGTTTTTCCTGTTGGGTCAGCAACGCCCAATCGTGCGAGATTTCCTGAGATAAATATTCGGGTGATTCCACCGACGCTCCCGTTATAAGCGTGGATAAATCACATCCGAGAATCGCCGAAACCGAGGTCAACAGATTCAAACTGATTTTGGTTGCTCCGCGCTCAACCTGACTTATATAGCCAACAGTCACATTCAGTTTCTCCGCCAACCATTCCTGCGTGTGTTCTGATTTTTTTCTGGCGTCGCGTATTCTGGCGCCTATCATTTTGTAATCAACAAATTCCATAATTTTATAGTATCGTATTTCTACCCATTTTAGAAGATAGTTATAGCTAAAATTATAGCTATAACTATTGACAAGAACCGAAAAAAGTAGTATAATGCTGATATCAACTGATGATGGAGGCTGAAATGAAAAGATTTTTTCCGCTTGTTTTAGTAGTTTTTACGGTATTGGCACTTGGCGGGTGCAGTTGGTTCGGCAATCACGAAGACTCTCCGGAAGACACCTTGATCAAAGACGGTTTTTCCTATAACGATGATTACGGTTGGTATGAAAAAGAAACCGAAGTGGCGGATACTTACACAGTGACATACAATCTTTCCACCATGGATCCCAACCTCCATTTGAATTATGAAATCTCCGACGGGTACAATAAGGTGATCTTTATCGGAAAATCTACCGTAACCTATAAGGATTTAAGCATTCTTGTGGCGGGACGATATTCCGATCTGACGATAGAATTGCGTAATTTCAAATTTGAGGGGAGAGACGGCACAGCGGCCATTGACGCAACGGATGTCAACGCCAATTTTCAAGTGACGATTGAGATCACCGGCACTTCTTCCGTCAAGGGCGGCATCGGTAGCGCGGGAATCAATGGCATATCGTATGGCGCGGATCGTTTCGACTCTTCCACCAACAATCCCCGAGAGGGCGGCATCGGAGCCGAAGGCAGCATTGGCGCGCCCGGCATTGTCGGCAACAATATCGGCATTAAGGTGAATCCGTCCGCTACCTTTACGGTCATCGGCGGCAACGGCGGGAGCGGCGGCAACGGCGGCACAGGTGAAGGCGGTTCCATGTCCGGTATCGGACAGTCGGGACACGGAGGCCGTGGCGCCAAAGGCGGCAGCGGCGGTTATGGGATCAGTGTAGCCAATAAAATTACGATTTTAAACGAAGGCGCCTTATATGTCATCGGCGGGAATGGCGGCGACGGTGGAAACGGCGGTAACGGCGGAAACAATCTTGACACGGCGCCGACCGACAGGGCAGACCACGGCGGCAACGGCGCCGATGGCGGCAATGGCGGGAATGGCGGAATCGCTTTTTATGTCGATGACAGTGCCGCGGTGAGTATCGGCGGCAATAAACCGTCGTTGTCGGGCGGTAACGGCGGCACCGGTGGAAATGGCGGGAACGGCGGCAATAGCTGCAAATGTATGTTCCAGACGAGCGACGGCGGAAATCCCGGCGCCGCAGGAAATGGCGGAAACGGTGGCAACGGCGGGAGAGCAACCGAAGAGTCTTCTTCACCGTTTGTCTGTAAAGGCGGCAGCGCCGGCACCGGCGGCAAAGCGGGCGTGCCGGGATATAATCCCGAAATCGGTTACGGAACCTATGGCACGGACGGCAGCGCGGGACAAGGTACGCTTTCCTGAATGACATAAGAAAGTTATAGAACCGGAATCGCGCGGGCGTGAGGCAAGAGGCGGCAGTTTGGCAAATGCCGGATGCAGGGCTGGTACAAGCTTCATTGCCCGCACGGGAATCTGAACCCCCATCCGGCGCGGATGTGGGGCAATAATCGATCGTTTTGCAAACGCCGGATGCAGTATTTGAAAAACAGCGGCTCTGCGAGCCGCTGTTTTTCAAATACGGGGTTCAGATTCGTGGGGTAAGCAAAAAGAATACCGGGGCATAAAATGCCCCGGTATTCTTTTTGGTGACCCGTACGGGAATCGAACCCATGTTACCGCCGTGAAAGGGCGGTGTCTTAGCCTCTTGACCAACGGGCCGTTCGTGGTAGCGGAAGTAGGACTTGAACCTACGACCTATCGGGTATGAACCGAGTGCTCTAGCCAACTGAGCTATTCCGCCGTACAACTGCAACGGTTCAGTGCTTGTGTATTCTACCATAGAAAGAGGGGTTTGTCAACACCTTTTCCAAAAAAAATAAAAAGTTTTTCGAATCTCTTTTCACCGTATGCCCTCTGAAATAGGGGCAGTTTTTGCCGCCGCGCTTTTTCTTTTTCGCCTTTTTGCTCGTTTCCCAAAACGCCGCTCGGGCGTGTTTCGCCCCGATCTGACAAATGCTTCTCACTTTTGCGCTTCTTGTATAAAAAAGATTTTTTTTCTTAAATTCTATCGATAAATATTCATTTATCATTTACAGCTTTTTCAAATATGACAGTTCTTTTTGTGGTAGGATGGGAATACACAAGGGCGCCCGCCCAAGGCGGCCGTCCGCGCACTATCTGAAAAGAAAGAGAGGACTCGCCCGAGATCACGGACGAAACAGGATCATGAAAAAAGCGTTGTTACTTATTGTTTTAGGAGGGCTTCTCTTAATGAGCGTTCTGGTCGCCTGCGCACAGCAGAAAGTGCCGGTGCAAACCGGTGATCTTTCCTCTTCCGGCTCACCGGAAGAAACCCAGACCACAGGCGCTCTCAACACCGCCGACCCCACCGGCGTGATCGATTCTTCTGATGAAACTTCCTCCGACCTCACCGATGTTTTCGCGCCCGAAAGCTCCACCGAGCCGGAAGAAACCGAACCGGCACAGACCCAGCCGGAACCGCAAAAAGACACCATCACCTTAGCGGGCAGTGAAATTTATACCGGCTCTCTGATTTTAGTCAATTCCGCAAGCCCCTATTGCTATAAAATCGCGTCGCTGTATTCGCCCACGGAGCTGGACAAGCTGCCCGGCAATACCTTAAACGATTTGGGCTGGACATCGCTGTACGCTCACAAGACCGACAGTTACCTTTTGCGCTCCCGACTTTTGTTTTTGCGCAGTGAAGTCTATACCGCCTTCAACCGGATGATGCAGGCCTTTTCTTCCCGCACCGGCCACCGGGATGTACAGGTGCGTTACGCCTTCCAGCTGGTGAGCGATGCCAAAGACGCGGCTTCTTTAGCCGATGAACGCTGTACCGGCCTTACCGTGGAAGTCAACATTTTTACCGATGAAGGCACATTTTCCATCGATCACAGCGCCAAGCGGGCGGATTATTATGAATGGTTTGCCGCCAACTGCCATACATACGGGTTTATCATGAGCGGCGAAAGCGGGTATTTCCGCTATGTCGGCGTGCCTCACGCCACCTATCTTTACCGCAACGGCCTGACGCTCGAGGGCTATCTCAGCTATCTGCGGAGCTTTACGGCGGACAAGCCCATGAGCCTTGTAGACGATGACGGCGTTCTCTGGCAGATCTTTTATGTTCCCGTCGGCGACAACGCGCTGGTCGAGGTGGAAATCCCCGCCGGCAGCACGCCGGTGATTTCGGGCAACAATCGGGACGGATTCATTATCGCCTGCCGTTAAATTTGTCTTTCCCGCGCACTCTCCCGCCGCGGCAGTTTTGCCGCGGCGGGATTTTTGCTGACGCCGCGTTTTTTGGGCAAAAGAGCAAGGAAAAGGCCGGCTTTTCTGTTTTTTTGGAAAAAATATACAAAAATCGGGGCGCAATTTTGGCAGGGCGCGGGGACATAAAGTTGAAAAACGCGCTTGCATAACCGAAAGATTTGCGATATAATAACTTTATGTGAGCGAAGGTTTTTTCTTTTCTCCGTAAACGATTCACAACAGAAGGAGTAAACAACATGGCAGCTTTCACTACGACTAAAGTCAGAAATGTATGCTTGCTGGGACATGGCGGTTCCGGCAAAACATCTCTTGCCGAGGCGATGCTTTATATGGCCAAGGCGACCGACCGCTTGGGCAGACCTGCGGACGGCAATACTGTCTGCGACTGCGATCCCGAGGAGATCAAGAGAAAATTCTCGATCAACCTGACCCTCGCCAACCTGGTTTGGCGGGATACCAAAATCAATATTCTCGACACCCCCGGCTTCTTGGATTTTGAAGGGGAAGTGGATACCGCGCTGCGCGTCTGCGGCTCCGCCATTTTCACGGTGGACGCCAAAGCCGGCGTGGAAGTCGGCACCGAGATCTCTTGGGAAAAAGCGGTGCGCTGCGGCGTGCCGAAAGCGGTATTTATCAATAAATATGACGATCCCGAGGCCAATTATCATCGGGTCATCGACGATCTTTCCGCCAAATTTGGCACTTCCATCTGCCCCCTGATGGTGCCGGCGGAGAACGGCGCCCTGATCAGCCTTGTGGAAATGAAGAAATACACCTACGACAAAAACGGCAATCGCAGTGAAACGCCCGTCACGCCGGACGAAGTGGCAGAGTATACCGAAAAATTCTACGAAGCCCTGGCCATGGTGGACGATGAAATCATGATGAAGTTCTTCGATGGGGAAGAGATCACCCGCGAGGAGGCGGTCAACGCCTTGCAGAGCGGCATCATCAGCGGCGTCATCACGCCGGTGTATTGCGGCTCCGCCACCAATCTCTGGGGCGTTGTGGCGCTCATGGACAGCATCGTGGATTCTTTCCCCTATCCCGACAAAAAGAAAGTGGAAAAGATCGTCAAGGACGGCGAAGAAACCACCATGCCGATTGTGCGGGAAGGCGCGCCTTCTCTGTTTGTATTCAAGACGCTGAGCGATCAGTTCGGCCGCACCTCGTATTTTAAAGTTATGTCGGGCGAGCTTGTCGCCGGCGCGACTTTGAAGAATGTAAACACCGGCGTCAGCGAAAAATTCGGTCATATCTACACCCTGCGCGGACGGAAGCAGACCGAGGTGGACGCTCTGGCCTGCGGGGACATCGGCGTGGCGGTGAAACTCACCAACACCAATACCAACGATACCCTGACGGCGCTGCCCGAGACCTTCAATTTTACTCCCATCGTTTATCCCGAACCCTACTATACCATGGCGGTCGCTCCCAAAACCAAAGGGGAAGAGGACAAATTGGCGCTGGGCATTGCCAAACTTCTGGACGAAGACAAGACCCTCCGCTTTGAAAATAACGCCGAGACAAGACAGCTTTTGCTCTCCGGCATGGGCGATATGCATTTGGATGTAGCGCTCTCCCGCTTGAAAGCTCGCAGCGGCGTGCAGGTGGAGGTTTCCGAGCCGAGGATTGCCTATCGCGAGACCATCCGCAAGAAGGTTCAGTGCGAAGGCAAGCACAAGAAACAGTCGGGCGGTCACGGGCAGTACGGCCATGTCAAGATGACATTCGGACCGGGCGAAGCCGAGGGACTGACCTTCACCACCAGCGTGGTAGGCGGCGCCGTGCCGAAAAACTATTTCCCGGCGGTGGAAAAGGGACTGTTGGAAGCCATGCAGAAAGGCGTCTTGGCCGGCTATCCCGTGGTGAATTTAGCGGCCGATCTCTATGACGGCTCCTATCACGAAGTCGACTCCAACGAACTTTCCTTCAAGATGGCGGCAAGCCTCGCCTATAAGGAAGGACTGCCGAAGGCCAATCCCGTGCTTCTTGAACCTGTGGGCGAACTCAAGGTGACGGTGCCGGAAGGGGCTTCCGGCTCGGTCATGGGCGATCTCAACGGCAAGCGCCGTGGCTCGGTTTTGGGTATGAATCCCGCCGCCGGCCGCCCTGGCTATACCACCATCGACGCCGAAGTGCCGAAAGCGGAAATGGCGGACTACGCCATCGCCCTGCGCGCTATGACGCAAGGAAAGGGCAGCTTTACCTACCGCGTCGTGCGTTACGATGAAGTGCCGGGGATGATCGCCACCAAGGTGATCGCCGAGGCCAAGGCAAGAGCCGCCGAAGAAGACTGATTGTCATATCGATAACCCCCCAAAGCGGGGCTGCCTTTCGGCGGCTCCGCTTTTTGCGTAGCCGCAAGCAAGCGCGCCTGCCGTTGCAAGCCTCTTTTCGGAAAAATATCGGAAATTTGTATGTGATAAAATGATATGACCCAAAAAGAGAGAGAAGATCCACCTTGGGTATGGTATAATTAAGCTACCAACAA
>CANQXN010000069.1 GCA_947627815.1 uncultured Clostridia bacterium
GACAGGGCGGTGACGGCGGCCCTCAGCGGCGGGTGCGAGGCCATGGTGTGCATGGACAACATAGTCTGCGACATGGTGATGCAGACGCTTGCCGCCCACGGGGTGGCCATACCGGAGGAGGTCCGGGTGGCGTGCCTCTATGACAGCGTCATCGTGGGGCGCATGGAGCCGCCGGTGACGGCGGTGCGCTTTGACGGCGTGAAGCTGGGCAGCGAGGCGTGCCGGCAGGTGATAAATATAATCGAGGGGAAAAAGGCCGAGAGCGTGATCGTGCCGGATTTTGAGATAATCATCCGGAAAAGCACCTGATTTGAGCCGAATATTGCCAAAAAATCGACAAATCCTGCCCGAATCTAGCCAAAAATCCCGGCGATTTTCCGCCCGGTGATATGAATATAACTAATTATTGTGCGCCATGCAACTTGGCAAAATGACAAAAAATCAACCCTCCGAATTGTACAATGTGTAGAATTGACAAAAATCGGGTGGGCTGTTATACTATTTCTGTACGAGCAACCGGCTGCGCAATCGGTTGACCAAAAAGGCGTCGCCTTTTTTCTTCTTCCATACGGAAGAAGAATGATATTTGATCAACAGGTGCGGGAGAGTATCCGGACCTTTTGATAAATCGAACAAAAAATTTAAGGAGGAAAAAAGAATGAAAAAGTTGCTTGTTATGCTGCTTTGCCTGACCATGGTCCTGTCATTGGTGGCCTGCGGCGGCAACGGCGACGGCAAGGAGTCCAATCCCCTCGCCGGCAGTGACGGCACAAATCCCCCTGAGACTCAGGGCGCTCAGAATCCCCCTGAGACTCAGGGCGCTCAGAATCCCCCCGCCAGCGGAGATACAATCTCCCTGACCATGTGGGGCGCCGAGGAGGACCAGACGCTCCTCACCGAGCTCATCGAGGACTTCAAGGCCGCTTATCCCGACCAGAAGTTCGACATCCAGCTTGGCGTTGAGTCCGAGGCCACCGCGAAGGACACCGTCCTCACCGACCCCCAGGCCGCGGCCGATGTGTACGCCTTCGCGTCCGACCAGCTCCCCGCTTTGGCTGACGCCGGCGCCATTTTGGACCTTTCCACTGTGGAGCCCGCCCTCCAGTCCTTGGCCGGCAAGACCATTGCCGATATCCAGGCCGCCAACACTCAGGCCTACAACGATCTTGCCACCTACAACGGAAAGTATTACGCCTTCCCCTCCGTGGCCGACGGTTGGTTCATGTTCTATGACGGCAACGTCCTCAGTGAGGACGACGTAAAGGATTGGGATACCATGATGAAGGCTTGCGAGGCCGCCGGCAAGAAGGTCGGCTTTACCTTCTGCTCCGGCTGGTATAACGCCTGCCTCTTCTACGGCGCGGGCTTCAACACCACCCTCAACGCCGACGGCACTACCTCTTGCGACTTCAACGGCACCTCCTCCAAGGGAGTTAAGGGCGTTGACGTTGTGAAGTACATGCAGAACCTTGCCTCCAGCTCCGCCATGATGGCCCTTCCCGAGGGCGGTACCTCTGCGGCCTTCACCGGCGGCGAGTGCGCTGTCATCTTCTCCGGCTGCTGGGATTCCAGCGCGGCTCAGAAAGCTTGGGGCGACAATTACGCCGCCGCTCCCCTGCCCAGCTTCACCATCAACGGCACGTCCTACGCCGCCGCCCCTGTCAAGAGTTGCAAGATGGTCGGCGTGAACCCCTTCTCCAAGCAGACCGGCTGGGCCACCCTGCTTGCCGAGTTCATCACCAACCAGCAGAGCCAGGTCAAGCGCTTTGAGCAGCGCGCCGCTGCTCCCACCAACATCGAGGCCGCCAAGGACCCCGCCGTCGCCGTCAATAAGGGCGTCGCGGCTCTGAACGCTCAGGCCTCCACCGCCATCATTCAGTCCGTCGGCGGCAACTACTGGGCTCCCGCCGCCTCCTTCGGCGAGCAGATCGCCCAGGGCACCATCGGCTCCGATGACGCCGCTATCCAGACCGCTCTTGACGACATGGTCACCGGCGTGACCGCCCCCGTTGCCTAAGATAGTCTACATAGCTTTATAAACGCGACTTTCGGCCCCGGACCTTCGCGGGTCCGGGGCCAAACGATTTAGTGCATCTACCGGGCGCGCGGCCCGGATGCAATATAAGAAAAAGGGGGAGCCACATGAGCAAAATAACCTCAGCGATCGGCGGCTTCTTCGGTGCTATCGGCAGGTATTTCGCCGATTTCGGAAAAGCGATGGCGAAGGGAGATATATTCGTCAAACTTTCCCTTATCTGGTGGGGCGCCGGCTATATCGCCAGGAAGCAATACGTCAAGGGCATAATAATGACCCTTCTGGAGGCCGGAATAATCCTGTTCTCCATCTTCTTCGCGCCTCAGTACGTCAGCAAATTCGGTACGTTGGGAACAGTGCAGTTTGAACAGGTGTTCGACGTCAACACCATGCAGATGGTGCCCAATGACTACGACCACTCATTCCTTATACTGCTTTTCTCGCTGTTCTGCTTCGTGGTATGGACCGTGACGTTCTTTATCTGCATCTCCGTTGTGAAGAACGCGTACAGGCTCCAGCTTCGGGCACAGTCCGGCGGCCACATCAACAGCTTCAAGGACGACATCGCCGACTACTTCGACAAGAAGTTCCATGTCACCCTCCTGAGCCTGCCTGTGCTCGGCATCGTGATATTCACCGTTATACCCATTCTGCTCCTGGTTTTCGTGGCTTTCACGAATTACGACCAGTATCACATGCCCCCGGCGGCACTGTTTACATGGGTGGGCTTTGATAACTTCAAGAGCCTCTTTACCTCCGGCGGCCTGACGGTCTCCTTCAGCTACGCCTTCGGACGTATCCTCGGGTGGACGCTGGTCTGGGCGTTCTTCGCCACCTTCACCACCTACTTCGGCGGCATCCTCATGTCGCTCCTCTTAAACTCCAAAAAGACCGTGGTGCCCAAGCTGTGGCGGCTTTTGCTGGTCATCACCATCGCGGTGCCCCAGTTCGTGTCGCTCCTGCTGGTGCGCTACTTCTTCGCCAACAACGGTATCGTGAACACTATATGCCAGAATATAGGGCTCACGGGACTTTTGAGGAATTGGGGACTTATAAACACCACCTATATCCCGTTCCTGACGGCGCCCATCTGGGCACACGTGACCATAATCATCATCAACATCTGGATAGGCGTGCCCTATCAGATGCTGGTGGCCACCGGTATATTGATGAACCTGCCCTCCGACCAGCTTGAGTCGGCGCGTATAGACGGCGCCAACAAGTTCCAGGTGTTCAGATACATCACCATGCCCTACATGTTCCAGGTCACGGCCCCCACGCTGGTCACCGATTTTGTGAAGAACATCAATAACTTCAACGTCATATTCCTTTTGACGGACGGAGTTTACACGACCACGAACCAGATGATGGCCAACTCCCAGGCCAAGGAGACGGACCTGCTTATCACCTGGCTTTTCAACCTGACGCAGAATTACTATAACTACAAGATGGCCGCGGTCATCGGCATAGTCGTATTCCTCATCTGCGCCGTGTTCACACTGATAGCCTTCAACTTCCTCATCAGCGGCGACAAGGAAGGGGTGTATAATTAATGAGTAACGAGAACAGCGTCATGACCAAGGAGCCCGCAAAGGCCCCGGAGACAAAGGCCCCCAAGGCCCCCCGGAGGGGGCACCGGCTTGGCGGCTCCCGGGTGGGCCACAACATCATAATCGCCATACTGTGCGTTATCTGGCTAATCCCCATCGTGTGGCTTGTGTGCATGTCCTTCTCCGCCGGAGACGGCATGTATGTGGCCTCTTTCTTCCCCAAGCAGTGGAGCGTCAGCCACTATGTGAAGCTTTTCCAGCCCGACACGGTGAACCAGTTCCCCAGATGGTTCCTGAACACCTTTAAGATAGCCGTGTTCAACTGCATCATCCAGACCTGCTTTGTGCTGATGGTGGCCTACGCCACGTCCTTCGGCAAGTTCAAGGCCAGAAAGCCCCTGATGAACGTGGCCGTCATGCTCAACCTCTTCCCGGGCGTGCTGACCATGATAGCCGTGTACTTCCTTCTGCGTGAGTTCGGCCTCACCAACAGCCACTTCGGACTTCTGCTGGTGTACTCGGCCTCCTCGGGACTTGGCTATCTCATCTGCAAGGGCTTCTTTGACACGGTGCCGAGGGCCCTTTGCGAGGCGGCGAGGATAGACGGGTGCAACGAGGCGAAGATATTCACCCGCATCGTCATACCCACCAGCCGCCCCATCATAGTCTACACCATCATCAACGCGTTCCTGGCCCCCTGGATGGACTTCGTATTCGCAAAGATGATCCTGAACGCCGGTATCTCCAGCCAGTACACCGTGGCCGTGGGCCTCTACGCCATGCTGGAGAAGAGCCTTATCAACAGCTACTTCACCATCTTCTGCTGTGGCGGCATACTTGTCTCCATACCCATCGCCATACTCTTCTTCATCATGCAGAAGTTCTATGTTGAGGGCGTCACCGCCGGTTCCGTAAAAGGCTGATTTACATTCAGCGGCACATATGCTAACTTAACTGGGGGAGGCTGTCGCCTCCCTCAGTTAAGACTACGCCTCACCTGAGAGAGGAAGATTATTATGGACAAATTTGTGGTAAACATCATCCACCGCCCCGAAATGGTCCCGGAGTACGCCGAGAAGGTAACGGGCCACGGGAAGGCCGAGGACATCGGCCGCAAGGCGCTACTTACCGAGAGCCTTGACATCTTCAAGACCCAACAGCGCTGTGCCCACGAAAACGGGCTCAAGACGACCATACAGATGACATACGCCTCGCTTTTCAATGACGAGGCAGTCGCCCTTGCCAAGGAGCACCACGAAAAGTACGGGGACGAGATAGCCCTGACGCTTTTGGGGCTTCCCTGCAAGGAATTCAGAGAGAAATATAAGACCAAGGACTTTTGCATCTGGATGTTCTCCATGGAGGACAAGAAGGCCATAGTCCGGGATGTCTTTGAGAAGTTCTATGAGCGCTTCGGGTTCTACCCGGAGTCCACCGGGTCCTATTACATGGACGCGGAGCTCATAAACTACATAAAAGCCGAGTACCCCACGGTCAAGTGCGCCGTGGCCACCTGCTGGGAGGAGGGGCCGAAGGCCTACCACACCTGCAATAACTCCTGGTACACCTTCATGGACGGCGGCCCCTGGGCGCCCTGGATACCCTCGAAGGTCAACACCCACGCCCCGGCGGCCAATGAGGCGGAGGACTCCGGCATCGTGGCCATACCCCATCTTAGCCGCGATCTTCTGGCCTGCTACGACGGCAACGGCTCAAACTTCGGCACTCACCCACAGAACGTGCTGAGGGGCATGATATACGACACAAAGACCTGGGAGTTTCCATATCTTTATAACCTCATCGACCAGTACAGGCACCTTGCCAAATATAATAACGGCTACTCCTACAACATGATGTTCGTGGGTCCGGGCTGGATGAACAAGATGGGCCGGTGGGAGGCGCCCTACGAGCTCCTTTTGAAGTCCTACGAGGAGGGCTGTGCCTACTACGGAAAGCTCAAAAAAGAGGGTAAGCTCCAGGACATGACCATGAGCGAGTTTGCCGACTATTACAGACAGAAAAAGACCTACACCGAGCCTGAGTGCGCGCTGTGGAACGACATACTCTATGGCTCGGAAAAGCAGCTTTTCTGGTACTGCGACCCCTATATGAGGGCCTGCGTCAACATGGACCAGGGCGGCGCCATCGTGGACCTGCGGCCATACGCGGCTAAGCTTGAGTGGCCCGTGGGTATCGGCACGGAGCATATCCAGGACGCGAGCTACCCCTTCCTCATCCAGGAGAAGTACCGGGCGGGGTACTTCACCCACTACGCCGGGGAGGGCACCGTAAGGTCCGCGAAGGTGTGCCACAACGGCGAGGAGGTGGACCTTTGCCTTTGCCGGACCAAGGCCCATTTCAGCCAGAACGGTAAGGACAGGGTGCTGACCCTGGACCCCGTGGACATCGAGTTTGAGGATTTGACCGTGAAGCTCCAGAGCGTCATAACCTTCACCGAGGGCTCAAGCGAGATCAAGATAGACCGGAAGATCGTTGAGATGTCCGACCCTGCGGCGAAGGTCAGCATCCAGGAGTACATGGTGGCCTGCTACGGCACCACCGAGTACACCGAGGACATGTCTAGCCTGAAGCTCCGCGTTGACGCGAAGGAAAATAGCGTCGATATCCCCTACGAGTATAAGTGCCGCGAGGCATCGAGGGAGGGCGCCGACAGCGTCTCCTGCGTTGTCCCGCCCATAAAGACGAAGGTGACGCTCTCCGCCGAGGGCCCGGAGAAATCCGGCTTTGTGCGGGAGGGCTACGCCTTCAGCCCCATGTTCACTCTCGGCTACACCGGGAAGCTTCACGATAAGGAGGTGTTCACCACATGGCTCAAGGTCGAAAGGGCAGACTGAATTACAGGTGTCCCGCCTGCTTCATGAGGGACCTGGACATCGATATGTTCTACGATAAGGACAAGGACGAGTACTACTGTCTCAGGTGTCAGTTCACGGGCAACGAGGCCGAGGTCCTGGCAATGAACGAGCAGATCAAGAAAAAATACAAGGTGATGCTCAAGCGCATACCCCTGGAGGATTACGAGGACTGATAATGGACGGCACTACCGCGAACAGACTTATCCGGGGCGCCGACGTCTCCACCCTTTTGGAGGTGGAGGAGTGCGGAGGGAAATTCTTCGACGGGGAGGGCAACCCCGGCGACGCCCTGGAGATTTTAAAGGCCAACGGCATCGGGCTCATAAGGCTCAGGCTGTGGAACGACCCCTACGACCGGGACGGCACGCCCTACGGGGCGGGGACAAATGACCTTAAAAGGACGGAGGTATTGGCAAAAAGGGCAAAATCCCTGGGGCTTCCCTGGCTTTTGGCCTTCCACTACTCCGACTTCTGGGCAGACCCCGGAAAGCAGATAACGCCCAAGGCCTGGCAGGGGCTCACCGGGGAGGCTCTGGAGAGGGCAATTTATGAGTACACCCTCTGGGTGCTGAAGGAGCTGAGGGTACAAAACCTGCTCCCCAAATACGTGGCCGTGGGCAACGAGCTCTCAAACGGCCTTCTGTGGCCCGAGGGGCGCTACCCCAACTTCCCGGCCATCGCAAGATATGTCTCCGCCGGCATCCGGGCGGTCAGGGAGATCGACCCGGAGATAAAGATCATGGTCCATCTGGACAACGGCGGGAAAAATTCCCTATACCGCGAGTGGTTCGACAGCTACTTTGACTGCGGGGGAGAGGACTTTGACCTCATCGGCCTGAGCTACTATCCCTTCTGGCACGGCAGTATGGCGGACCTTCGGGCGAACATGCGCGACGTGGCGGAGCGCTACGGCAAGGACCTTTTGGTGGCGGAGACCAGCATGGGCTTCACGCTGGAGGACTACGCCGGGTATGAGAGGCTCTCCCCCGGCGAGCGCAAGGGCATGGCCGCCACGGCGAGGCTTGCGGACAGGATCGAGTACCCCATGACGCCGGAGGGCCAGCGGGATTTTCTCCTGGACCTGGCGGACGCCATAAGGAGCGTCCCCGAGGGGCGGGGTCTGGGCTTCATCTACTGGGAACCGGCCTGGATACCCGTGCCGGGGAGCGAGTGGGCCAACGCGGCGGCCCTCCGCTACACCGGCGAGCGGGGCCCCGGCGGCAACGAGTGGGCCAATCAGGCGCTTTTTGACTACAATGGCCGGGCACTTCCGGCCCTCGGAGCGATCCGGGACCTTTGAGGAGTGAGAGGCTTGGCAGGCACGAAAAACGGCGCGAAGGAGCCGAAGCTCACATTAAAGCAGAGGCTTCGCAGACTGCGCATAGAGATGAGCACCGCGAATCTCAAGATATACGGCGGGATAACGGCGTTTTTCTACACGCTGAGCATGTCCGTCATACAAAACGGCCTTATGGGCGCGCAAAATTACACCCAGGCGGAGCTTGCCGACCTCATGGCCAAGGACCCCAACATGATGCTCATTGGCACCTGGGGGTCCATATCTCAGCTCATCGGCGGGCTTTCCATACCGGTGTTCGCCTTTTTGCTGGTGGAGGGCTTTGTCAGGAGCCGCGACCGCAGGGCGTACCTTGGCCGGATGGTGCTGTTCGCCCTGGTTTCCGAATTGCCCTTTGACTTTGCCATGTACGGCAGGGCCTGGGACATGCGGGGACAGAACGTGATGTTCACCTATACCGTGTGCCTTGTGGTGCTCTGTGGGCTTAAGCTTTTCGCCGGACAGAAGGGCATGAGATTCTGGGTGGTCCGCATCGCCATAATTTTGGCGGGAGTTTTGTGGATTTTATTGATAAAATCGCAATTTGGCCTTGTAACATTGGCACTTGTTGTGATATACTATCTTATGTACGACAACAAGGGGATGCGTCTCGTCGTCGGCGCGGCGGTGGGACTTACGTACATAACCGCCCCCCTGTCCACCTACACCCTTTGGAAGTTCAACGGCGAAAAGGGCAAGCTGTGGAATAAGTACGTATATTACGCCCTCTACCCGGTCCATCTGGGGCTTTTGGGCGCTATCGCGTATGTTCTGGCGCGGTAGATAAAAATGTGTTCCTCGCCGGAATGGCGAAAATAATACATGGCGGCGTGTCACTCCACCTTACATGATACGCCGTACAAACAAAAAGGAGGTAAAAATCCCGCGCGTTCCGGGTGCGGCAGTGTGGAGACCTGCCGTAAAAGCGTC
>CANQXN010000070.1 GCA_947627815.1 uncultured Clostridia bacterium
CAAGTGCGCTCTTCGAGTCCCTCCTCGGTACAGGAGGCTTCTTTGACTGTCTGCCACTCACCGCTGTGAATATGCGGCGTCGGTTCCGCCGGTTCGCCCGGTGTCGTCGTCGCGGCTTCGCCCGGCGTGGTGGTTGCGGAACCGTCCGACATTGTGGTTGTTTCATTTCCGCACGAGGAGAGGGAGACCGCAAGGCAAACGGCTAACAGCGCGATTGTCAAAAAGAGAAGTAACAGTTTTTTCATAAATCCCCCAAAACATAATGATTCGCCGCTTGTGATTCCAAGCGACATTTCTTTCTCTTTGATTCTACCATAATAAAATAAAATTTCAATACTTTTGGGATTTTTGGCTTGTTAAGATTACAATTTTTGCTCCCTCGGCACTCGCCGCCGCAAGCGCCCGCCGCCGCAGGCATCTGTCCCCTCGGTTCCTGCCGCCACGCCCCCGTGGCAAAAAATGCCGCGTTTTTTCTTTTGGGCGCGTATTGTTTGTTCCCTCGGCGTCATACCTTGGAAAGAGAAGAAGTTTTCATAGAAGGGGAGACATCCGGCATGAAAAACAAAGAGAAAAAGAAACAGGCGTCCGCGGCCTCTTCGGAACAGAAAAGAGGCGCACGGGCGGCGGCGGACAAAATCAAGGGCGCGGCGGGGGAAGGGCAGAGCGCGCCGGAAGCCTATCCCTTGTGCGGGCTTCTCTTTTATCGCGGCGCGCCGCTCCTCTCCTATCGCATCGACTTGCCGGCGCGTTTTGATTTGCCGCCTTTTCTTTCAGAAATGGCGGCAGGCTTTGCCCGCTATCTGAACGGGGCGGGGTTTGCCGCCTGCGCCGCCCTTTTTGATGCCGACGACAGGCGGCACAAGCGGCTCTTTTATCCCCTCACCGCCTCCCTGACCTTTTTGGTGGGGCGCACCGATCCGGTCTTTTCCTGCCGCCTTCTCTACCGCTTGCCCGACAGGGAAGGGCAGATGGCTTTTTGCTGGGATAACAAGCGGGAAATCTTTCTCTGTCCCGCCGATTTCGGCATCCAAGGGAAAAAAAGATATAGTCCCGATCTCTTTTGCCAAAGCGACGGCGCGCTTGTGCGGTTTGCCCCCGACGGCAGCGTTCAGCCTCTCGGCCGCCTGCCGGAGGACTTTGCCCGACGGCAATTTTTTGAAAAAAAAGAGCGCGGCTCTTGATTTGCCTCCGCTTTTGTGCTATAATAAAGCATATTGCAAAAGAAAAAGTGTTTTTGCCATAAAGGCGACCCTTTTTCATGAAAAACCGCGCACTTTTTTTGTTTCATGACGGAACATCATAGATTTGTCATGATGCATTTCAACAAAAAATGCGAGGAGAAAGGCGGGACAAGGAGCATGGCGAAACGGTTGTCTGACGAGATTCGTCTTGCGGAAGAAGAAGCCTCTTTGCTTGTCAAACAGGCGTCTGACGAGGCCGCGTCCATTCGCGCCGCCGGTGTCGCCGCGGCGGAACAGGAACTGACCGAATGTCAGCGCCGCGCGGATATTTTCCGGCGGGAGGCCAAAGAAGCCAGAGAAAAAGAAGCGGCCGACCGTCTGGCCGAAGCGGAAAAAGCCGCGCAAAAGGAAGCGGACGCTTTGAAAAAGCAAGCGGAAGAAAAACTTTCGCCGGCGGTGTCCATGATTCTTGAAAAGGCCGGTGCGTTATGGCGATAAGCAAAATGAAAAAGCTGTTTCTGGCGACGCTGCGGCAGGACGAGGAACGGCTCATGGCGGCGCTTTCCTGGGCGGGCTGTGTGGAAATCACGCCCTGCGGAGAAGCGTTTGCCGGCTTTGCGCCGGAAAGCCGGCAGAAGGGCATTGCCGAAGTGAGCGTACAGCAGAAAAAATTAGGCGACGCTCTTTTGATTTTAGACGGCGTTCTCCCCCCTGACCGGGGGCTTTTCAAGCGCAAGGAACGGCTGGCGCAGGCGTTGTTCGATTCTCCCGACAAGACAGTGGCAGAGGCGCTGACGCTGGCCGATGGTGTCGCCGCCGTCGCGGCGCAAAAAGAGGCGCTTTTATTAAAAACCGCCGCTCTCCGGCGGGAGATCGAGGGGCTTGCCCCCTGGTGCGTTTGCGAGGAGAGCGCGGACAGGATGTTCACCCGCCGCACCGAATTGCTGCTCGGCACCCTGCCGGCCGCTTGCCCGCTGTTCCGCCTGACGGCAGCATTAAACGGCACTTCCCCCGAGACACAGGACGGGGCAAACAAGCCTTCCGACAAGTTTTCCCAAGCCAAGAGCGGGGAAGACGATAACGCGCCCGCCGCCGCCCCCCTTGCGGCGGAAGTCCTGCCGCTTTTCTGTGACAAAGCCAAACAGTATCTCATGATCTGCGTCCTGCGGGAGGACAGGGATGAGTGTCTATCCCGCCTAACGCCCCTCGGCTTTGTGCGGGCCGACCCCCTGCCGGCTGATTTTTCCTTCCCCGAGGGCGTGCCTCACAGCTTTTCGGCCGCGAAGGACACGCTTGCCGCACAGCTTGCCACGGCGGAGGCAGAAGCCAAAGCCTGCCTTGACGATCTCAAAGGCCGGGCAAACGACCGCAAGATTCTCCGGCAGGCCGCCGACTTTTTATCGACAAAGTTTTTGCGGCTTAAGGCCGCCGATCGGCTGGGCGGGAGCGAACACACGCTTTTCCTCACCGGCTGGGTGCCGGAAAAGGCGCTCGGGCGGCTTGAAAAGACGCTTGCCCCCTTTGACTGCGCCTGGGAGACGGAAGACCCCGCGCCTGCCGACGATGTGCCGGTGCTGCTCTCCAACAAAAAGATCTTTACGCCCTTTGAATCGGTGGTGGAAATGTACTCTCTGCCGGCCTACGGCTCCTTTGACCCCACCCCGATCATGTCGGTCTTTTATTTCTTCATTTTCGGGCTGATGCTCGGCGATGTCGTCTACGGGCTGATCCTCTCGCTCGCCTGTTTCGTTGCCCTGAAAAAGCTCGATTTGGGGCGAGGCGCGCGCAACCTCATCTCGCTGTTCGGCGTCTGCGGCATTTCCTGTATGATCTCCGGCGTGATTTTCAGCGGTTACCTCGGCAACCTGCCCGGGCAGATCGCCTCTTCCGCCGCCGGCAGCAATTTTGCCATGCCGGGCATCGATCTTCTCACGCAGGACGGCATTTTCATCTTTATTTTCCTGTCGCTTGGCATGGGCGTTCTCCAGATCCTCACGGCGATGGGCATCAAATTCTATATGCTCTGCCGCAAAGGCGAGGTGTTCGCCGCCGTTTTTGATGTCGGCTCCTGGTATGTGATCTTTTTGGGCGGCGCTTTGAGCGTACTGCTCTCGGGCGTGGGACAAACGATTGGGATCGCGGTTCTCATTCTCGGTCTTGCCATGAAGATCACCACGGCGGGGCGCGCCAAAAAAGGCATTTTCGGCAAGATCACGGGCGGTCTTTTGGGGCTTTACGACATCGTCGGGTATCTCTCCGACCTTGTCTCCTATATGCGCATTATGGCGTTGGGTCTTGCCTCGGCGGTCATCGCCTATGTGGTGAACATTCTCGCTACCCTGATGATCTCCCCCGGGTTCTCGGTCGGCACGCTGATCGGCTGGATTCTTTTGCCCGTGATCCTTTTGGCGGGACATGTCATCAACTTGGCGCTCAACCTTTTGGGTTGCTTTGTCCACGACGGCAGATTGCAATATATCGAGTTTTTCGGCCGTTTCTTCGAGGACGGCGGCCGCCCCTTCGCGCCGCTTATGCCAGAGGCAAATTATCATGTGATCGAGCGGGAAGAAGAGAGCGACTGACCCCTATCCCGTCCGGCAACCTTATTTTCTTGATGAATCAAAAATAAAAATCCATGGATAAAATCCAACGGAGGAAACTATGAAAAAGAAAGTGATTCTGATTCTCTCCTTAGTGCTGGCGCTGGTCGTTTTAGCCGCGCTGCCTTCCTTTGCGGCCGCCGAAGAAGAGACCGCCTCCCTGACCCTGTGGGATTTCTTCTATAACGGCACCACCCTTTCGCTGATCGGCGCGTTTTTTGCCGTGGCACTATCGGGCATCGGGTCGGCCAAAGGCGTCGGCATCGCCGGCCAGACGGCGGCGGGCGTTGTCGCCGAAGACCCCAGCTTGGGCGGCAAATTCATCGCGCTGGAAGCACTGCCCGCCACGCAGGGTATTTACGGCTTTGTGGCAGGGTTTCTGGTCATGATCAAAAACGGCGTGATTGCCGGCAATGCCGATCTTTCGGTGGCTGACGGCATGTATTATCTCTTCGCCTGCCTGCCCATCGGCGTGGTGGGGCTTATCTCCGCCATTCATCAGGGCAAAGTGGCCGCCGCCGGTATGCAGATGGTGGCCAAACAGAAGGATCAGTTCGGCAAGGCCATTACCTATGCCGCCGTTGTGGAAACCTATGCCATTCTGGCGCTTCTGATCTCCGCCCTTCTGATCTTCTTGCATTAAAGTCCGAGGCACGGTCATGACGACAGGCATTGAACTGATCAAACAAAAAATCCGCGAGGAAGCCGAAGCCGAGGCCGCGTCGATCAGAGCCAAAGCCGAGGCAGAGGCCGCCGCTGTGCGCGAAGCCGCCGAAGCGCACGGGAAAACCCTGCTCGCCGAGGCGGCCGCCCAAAGCGAAAAGGAAAGCGCCCTCGTCAGAGAGCGCACCGAGGCGTCGGCGCAGAATCTCAAACGCGACCTTCTTTTAAAAGAAAAAGGCGCGCTTTTGGAAAACGCCTTTGACAAGGCCAAAGAGGCGATTTTGGCCATGCCCGCCGGAGACTATACCGCGCTTCTGACAGGGCTTATGACCAAGGCGCTGGACGATCATATCGCTTCCGAGGCGGCGTTTGCCGCCTATGAGGAGGAAGAGTTTCAGCCGGTGAGCGCCTATGTCCTGAAAATGTCGGCACGCGACGAAGCGTTGGGAAGCGCGCTTGTCAAAAGCGCCGCCCCCCATCTTGCTCCCTTGCACAAGACGCTCTCTTTGGGCGCGTCCCGGACAGATCTTGACGCGGGCTTTGTCCTTGTCGCCGGCGATGTGACGCTGGATTGCTCGCTTTCCGCCCTGATGGCGGAACTCAAACAGACGCTTTCCGGCGAGGTCGCCGCCTGCCTGTTCGGCTAAACGGGCGGTTTCTCCTGTTTGCGTTTGTTACATTTTAAAAAATCAGCCGCCGCTTTTTTGGCGCCTGAGATGGTATGAAAGGAGGCGTTCTCATGGCTGTAAAAAGCAAAACCGTCCGCGTGTCGGCGGAGGACTATATCTATGCGTCCGCGCGGGTGCGCGCCGGGGAAGTTTTCCTTTTGCGCAAGGCGGATCTTGCCGCCCTTGCCGAGAGCGCCGATCTTTCTTTTCTGCTCGACCGTCTGGCGGAGCGTCATTTTCCCCTGCGGCGTACACCCGAAGGGGAAGTTGACATCGAGGCGTCCTTGGACGCCTATCTTGCGGCGGCCTATGATAAAGTCAGGGAAAGCGTGCCGGATCCCGGTCTTTTCGCCTTTTTGCGCTATCCTTACGACTGTCACAACATCAAAAGCGCCCTGAAATGCCGGGCGCGGGGCATGGCGCTCTCTCCCTTGTTTCTGCCGTTTGGCACCGTGGCGGAAGCGCTTTTGCAAAAGGCGATGGAAAGCGATGATTTTTCCGCCTTTCCCCCCGCCATGGCAGAGGCCGCGAGCAAGGCCGTGCGCGTCTATGCCGCCTCGAAAGACCCGCAGGCGATCGACCTTCTCTTGGATCGCGCCTGCTATGAGGACATGCTGGCAAGCGCCGGCGGCTATACCGTGCCGGCTTTTACCGCGCTGGTCAAGACGAAGATCGACCTTTCCAATCTCATTACCTATCTGCGCGTGACGCGCTTGGGCAACAGCGAAAGCGACTACAGCGAGAGCTTTTTGCCCGGCGGCACGCTCGCCCCTTCCTTTTTTGCCGCCCTGTTTGCGGGAAAGCCTTGGGAGAGGGCTTTATCCGTCACGCCTTATAAAAAGCTCGCCGGCGAAGAAAAAGCGCCGTTTGCGCGATTAGAAAAGCTCTCGGACGAAATCGCCCTGTCGCTTTTGAGCGACGACGCCAAAAAGACCTATGGCCCGGGCGTCATCGCCGCCTATCTTTTGCAGAAGGAAGTGGAAGTCAAAAATCTCCGGATTCTGCTCACCGCCAAAAAAGCGGGCGTTGCCGCCGATGCCATCAAAGCACGGCTGCGGGAGGTGTGATATGGCTTATAAAATCGGAGTGATCGGCGATCCCGAAAGCGTCATCGCCTTTATGTCGGTGGGCTTTTCGGTCTTTTTCGCCGAGGATGCCGACGAGGCGGGGAAACTGCTTTTGCGTTTGGCCAAAGAAGAATACGCCATTCTTTTTATCACCGAGGAGCTTGCCAAAGAGATCCCCGATCTCATCGCCAAATTCAAGGACAGCCCGGTGCCTGCCGTGATCACGATTCCCGGTAAAAACGGCGCGACGGGATACGGCCTTGACAACATCCGCAAATCGGTGGAACGCGCCGTCGGCGCCGATATTCTCTTTAAAGATTCCTGAGCGTCCCGTCGGGCGCGTCGCTTTGTCCCGCCGGCCGCGGCAGGGGAAAACCCACAGAAAGGACTGCTTTTTGTTATGGTGGAAGGAAGAATTGTCAAAGTTTCCGGCCCTTTGGTGATTGCCGAGGGGATGCGGAATGCCAATATGTTTGATGTGGTGCGGGTGGGCGATGCCAAGCTCATCGGCGAGATCATCGAGATCCACAAGGACCGCGCCTCCATCCAAGTCTATGAGGAGACCGCCGGCATCGGGCGGGGCGACAAGGTGGTGTCCACCGGCGCGCCTCTGTCGGTGGAACTCGGTCCCGGCCTCATCGAGAGCATTTATGACGGCATCCAGCGGCCGCTGAACGCCATGTTTTCGCTCTATGGGCCGAATATCATCAAAGGCATCGATCTGCCCGCCTTAAACCGGGAAAAGTTCTGGCACTTTGAAGCAAGCGCCAAGCCCGGGGACAGCCTCGTGGGCGGCGATGTCTACGGCAGCGTGGCGGAAAGCCCCGCCGTTTTACACAAGATCATGCTGCCGCCGACCCTGTCCGGCAAGCTTGTCGCTATCGCTTCGGGCGACTACAAGGTGACCGACACGGTGGCGACGCTCGAAACGCCGGACGGACGGCAAGTACCCCTGACCTTGATGCAGACCTGGCCGGTGCGCCGTCCCCGCCCCTATAAAGAAAAACTGCCGCCCGATATTCCCATGATCACGGGACAGCGGAGCATCGACAGCTTTTTCCCCATCGCCAAAGGCGGCACGGCCTGCGTGCCGGGTCCCTTCGGCTCCGGCAAAACCGTGGTACAGCATCAGATCGCCAAATGGAGCGATGTCGACATCGTGGTCTATGTCGGCTGCGGCGAACGCGGCAATGAAATGACCGATGTTTTGCGGGAGTTTCCCGAATTGCGCGACCCCCGTTCGGGCGAGCCTTTGATGAAGCGCACCGTACTCATCGCCAACACCTCCGATATGCCGGTGGCGGCGCGGGAAGCTTCGATTTATACCGGCATCACCATTGCCGAATATTTCCGCGATATGGGGTATTCGGTGGCGGTCATCGCCGACTCCTCCTCCCGCTGGGCGGAGGCTCTGCGCGAAATGTCGGGGCGGCTTGAGGAAATGCCGGGCGAGGAAGGTTATCCCGCCTATCTTGCCTCGCGCCTTGCGCAGTTTTATGAGCGTGCCGGCCGCGTGATTACCTTGGGGCAGGAGGAAAGAGAAGGGGCTGTCGCCGCCATCGGCGCGGTTTCGCCGCCCGGCGGCGACCTTTCGGAGCCTGTGACGCAGGCGACGCTGCGCATTGTGAAAGTGTTCTGGGGGCTTGACGCCGCTCTTGCCTACCGCCGCCATTTCCCGGCGATCAACTGGCTCAATTCTTACTCTCTCTACCGGGATCGCCTCGACCCTTGGTTTACTTCCTGTGTTTCGGAAAAATGGTCGGCGCGCATCGGCGAAATGATGCGGATTTTGCAGCTTGAAAGCGAGCTTGACGAAATCGTCAAACTCGTGGGCATGGACGCGCTCTCGCCGAGCGACCGGATGACCTTGGAAATCGCCCGTTCCATCCGGGAAGACTATTTACAGCAGGACGCCTTCGACCCCGGCGATTCCTACACCTCTTTGGAAAAGCAAACCGCTTTGGCCGACTTGATCCTCACCTTCGGCGACAAAGCGCGGCTTGCCATCGCCAAAGGCGCCGATGTGGAAAAAATCGCCGCGCTGCCGGTGCGTGAAAAGATCGGACGCGCCAAATCGGTGGCCGAAAACGCCGCCCCCGAAATATTCGCCGCCATTCTCAAAGAGGCAGAGGAACAGCTCGACGCCCTGACGGCACGGGAGGAAACGGTATGATCCGTGAATATAAAACCATAGAAGAAGTCGCCGGCCCCCTGATGCTCATCAAGCAGGTGGAAGGCGTAAAATATGACGAACTCGGCGAAATCGAACTGCCGAACGGCGAAAAACGCCGCTGTCGGGTGCTGGAAGTCAACGGCGCCAATGTGCTGGTACAGCTTTTCGATTCGGCCGCCGGCATCAACCTCGCCGACAGCAAGGTGCGCTTCGCCGGCCACGGCGTGGAACTGCCGGTGTCGGTCGATATGTTGGGGCGCGTGTTCAACGGCATGGGGGAACCCATGGACGCGGGGCCTCAGATTTTGGCGGAAAAAACGGTGGACATCAACGGCGTCCCCATCAATCCCGCCGCCCGCGCTTATCC
>CANQXN010000071.1 GCA_947627815.1 uncultured Clostridia bacterium
CCCGGAGGAATTGCAAAAATTGCCCGGCATCGGCGCGTATACCGCCGGCGCTATCGCCTCTATCGCCTTCGGCGAGAGGGCGCCCGCCGTGGACGGCAATGTGATGCGGGTGTATGCCCGTCTTTGCGCCATGGAAGAGGATGTGATGAAGGAGAACACGCGCCGCGCCGTGACAGCCTCTTTGGCAGAGGTCTATCCGACCGGAAGAGAAGCCGGACTTCTCACCGAGGCGCTGATGGAATTGGGCGAGGTGGTCTGCATTCCCAACGGCGCGCCGCTCTGCGACCGCTGTCCCGTGGCAGAGATTTGCCGCGCCCGCCGGGCGGGCAAACAGGAAGAGCTGCCGCTGCGTTCTCCCCCGAAAGCCCGCCGGATCGAAGAGCGGACGATCCTCCTTTTGGAACAGGATGGCGCCTATGCGGTGCGGCGGCGGCCGGATCACGGCTTGCTCGCCGGCCTTTGGGAATTTCCCGCGCTGGAGGGCTATGCACGGGAAGAGGAAATATTTGACTATGTGGTAAAGCAAGGATGCTGTCCTGAGGCATTGAAAGCGGGGCCGGAAGCGCTCCATGTTTTCACCCATGTGGAGTGGCACATGAAGGGCGCGTTTTTGACCTGCCGCTCGCGCTCGCCTCTTTTTCAGTGGAAAACACCGGCGCAGATTTTGGCCGACTGTCCGATGCCCAAAGCCTTTCATGTTTATCTTAACGCCATAAAAAAGCGGTGAGCTGCTTTTTACGGCTTGATTTTTGTGATTACAGGAGGGAGTATGAACCCTGAATTTTTGGAAAAACGCCGCGCCGCGCTGTCGGCGCTCTTGCCGGAAAAAGACGCCGTTTTACTGCTTTCTTCCGGCTGCAGCCTCCCCAAAAGCGCCGATGAGAGCTTTGATTTTCAGGTCAATACCAATTTCTTCTATCTGACCGGCATCCGGCAGGAAAAGACGGTTCTTGCCCTGATCAAGGAAAAAGGAGAGGCGCGCGCCGCTCTTTTTATCGATGAATACGATGAAAATTACGCCAAGTGGATCGGTCACCGGCTGACAAAAGAGGAGGCAAGCGCGATTTGCGGTCTTTCTCTTTCCTCGATTTTCTGGAAGGGCAAAATGGAGGATATGCTTTCACATCTTGCCGCCGACAGCCCCGCCTTTTACCTCGATTTAGAACCGAACAACGCCGGCCTTACGACCTTCGGCATGGCGCGGGCCGCCCTGTTAAAGGAAAAATTCGGCATCGAGGCCAAAGACGCCTATCCCCTGATCGTGCAATTGCGCATGTCCAAGGACAAGAGCGAAATTGAAGCGCTGAAAGCGGCGATCGAGGTAACGGGCAAGGGCATCGAGGCGATGATGGCGCACGCTTGCCCCGGTCTATATGAATATGAAATCGAGGCTTGGTTTGACTATACCGTCAAAGCGCTCGGCCATCCGCATTTTGCCTTCAAAACGATTGCCGCCGCCGGAGGAAATGCCACAACACTCCATTATTCCGAAAACAACACCAAGACCAAAGAGGGGGATCTGATCCTCTTTGATCTCGGGGTCAAGCACGGGGAATACTGCGCCGATATCTCCCGCACCTTCCCGGTTGGCGGAACCTTTTCCCCCTTGCAAAAAGAGATTTACGAGATCGTGCTGACCGCCAATAAAAAAATCATCGAGACGGCGCGCGCCGGCATGACCATCGGGGAACTGCAGAAAATCACGGTAGATGTCCTCACCGAGGGCTGCCTTGCCGCCGGTTTAATCAAAGAGCCGAACGAGATCAAGCGGGTGTATTTTCATTCGATTTCCCACAGCATCGGACTCGATACGCACGATCCTTTCCCGCGCAACGCCCCCTTGCCGGCGGGCGCCGTGATTTCCGATGAGCCGGGACTTTATTTCCCCGAACACGGCATTGGCGTGCGCATCGAAGACGATCTTCTCATCACCCAAGAAGGCGCCGTGAACCTTTCTTCCGGCATTATGAAGGAAGTATCGGAAATCGAGGCTTTCATGGGACGGCAAAAGTCGGCGCTGTGAAAAAAGCGAGAGAAAAACCTTGACAAAGGCAAAAGGCTGTGTTATACTTACCATAAAGGCGATGAAGGAAAGAGTACCCGGATAAAAGCGTTTGATCAGAGAGGGAAGTCATGGGCTGAAAGCTTCCTCGGCGCTCCCGGCGAAGACCGCTCCCGAGCCACGGCCAGAGAAAGCCCCTGCGGCATAAAGGCCGGCGTCATGTCCCGCGTTAAGGGCGACCTGTGAGTGAAAATCAAGGTGGAACCGTGTGTTTGTACGCACCCTTGGCGGCAGAAATGTTTCTGCCGCCGGGGTGCTTTTTATTGGTCGCCCGCCCCATTCGGCGCGGCGTTATGAAAAAGAATCAATAAAAAACCAGATAGAAAGAAGGAAAACGAAATGAAGGTCATTTATCCCGACGGCCGGGTAGAGGAATGCCCGGCGGAAGAAGAACTGCATGTGATCCGCCATACAGCGGCGCACATCTTGGCGCAGGCGGTCAAGCGCCTGTATCCCCACGCCGATTTCGGCTACGGTCCCGCCACCGAAAAAGGCTTTTTCTATGACATCGATTTGGGGGACACCAAGCTCACCGATGAGGATCTTGCGGCGATTGAAAAAGAGATGAAGAAAATCACCAAAGAAAATCTCCCCATCAAGCCCTTTATTCTCCCGCGGGCGGAGGCCATCGCCCTGATGGAGAGCCGCGGCGAAAAGTACAAGGTCGAGCATATCGGCGACTTGCCGGAAGACGCCGTGATCTCCTTCTACCAGCAGGGCGATTATATCGACATGTGCGTTGGCCCGCATCTACTGTATACCAAGGGCGTCAAGGCGTTCAAGATCACCCAGCAGTCGGGCGCCTATTGGAAAAACGACAAAAACAACAAAATGCTCACCCGCATCAACGGCGTGGCCTTCCGCACGCAGGAAGAATTAGACGAATATATGCGGCTTCTTGAAGAGGCGGAAAAGCGCGATCACCGGCGGATCGGCAGGGAAATGGGGCTGTTTATGTTCGCGGACGAAGCGCCGGGCTTCCCCTTCTTCCTGCCCAAAGGCATGGCGCTGAAAAACGCCCTTATCGATTATTGGCGGTCGATCCACAAACGGGATCATTATGTGGAAATTTCCACGCCGCTTATCATGAATCGAAAGCTCTGGGAAACCAGCGGCCACTGGGATCACTATAAAAACAACATGTATTCCACCGTCATCGACGATGAAATTTACTGCGTCAAGCCCATGAACTGCCCCGGCGGCGTCATGGTCTATCGCAATCAGCCGCACTCCTACCGCGATCTGCCCATCCGGATGGGGGAACTCGGTCTTGTCCACCGGCACGAGCTGAAAGGCACGCTGCACGGGCTTTTCCGTGTGCGCTGTTTCACGCAGGATGACGCCCATATCTTCATGCGCCGGGAGCAGATCACGGATGAAATTGTCGGCGTGGTGCATCTGATCAACGAAGTGTATACCAAATTCGGCTTCAAATATTTTGTGGAATTGTCCACCCGGCCGGAAGACAGCATGGGATCCGACGAGGACTGGGAAGCGGCGACAAACGGCCTGAAAAACGCGCTTGAAACGCTGGGATTGCCCTATACCATCAATGAAGGCGACGGCGCCTTCTACGGTCCCAAGATCGACTTCCACCTGGAGGACTCTTTGGGGCGGACATGGCAGTGCGGCACCATTCAGCTTGACTTCCAGATGCCTTTGAATTTCGGCCTCGAATATGTCGACGAAAAAGGCGAAAAACAGCGTCCTATCATGATTCATCGGGTCGTGTTCGGTTCGGTCGAACGCTTTATCGGTATTCTGACCGAGCATTTCGCCGGCAAATTCCCGGTCTGGCTGGCCCCCACGCAGGTCAAAGTGCTGCTTGTCTCCGAAAAAGTGTCGGTGTACGGCCATAAGGTTTACGAAGCGCTCCGAGACGCCGGCCTGCGGGTCGAACTCGACGAAAGAAACGAAAAGATCGGCTATATGATCCGGGAGGCTCAGGTGGTCGATCGGGTACCCTATATGCTGGTGATCGGTCAGCAAGAGGAAGAAAACGGCACCGTGGCCGTGCGCCATCGCGATACGGCGGCCACCACGACCATGACGCTGCCGGAATTTCTCTCCATCATCAGCGATGAATGTAAGACCAGAGAGGACAAATTCGCCCTCCTTACCGAAAAGAAATAAGAGAAAGGGAAGGAAACAAACCATATGGCAAAATCGAGAAACGAAGTTCCCGCCGCTTTGAAATGGCGGATAGAAGACATTTTTGCAACCCCGCAGGATTGGGAAAACGCCTATGCGGACTGTCAGGGCAAGCTTGACTTTTCCGCCTATGAAGGGCGTCTGAATACGGTAGAGACGCTGGCCGAATTTTTTACCAAACTGGAGGGCGTCACGCTGACTCTCTCGCATCTCGGCGTTTACGCATTTATGCGTCACGACGAGGACACGCGGGCGTCGGACGCTCTGGCGCTCATGTCGCGAGTGGATCAGCTGGAGATGCAGCTTTCAGCCTCTATCGCCTTTGTCACACCCGAGCTTGCCGCGCTGCCCACCGAAACGCTGGAGGCGATGGCCGCCGATCCCCGCCTTTCGGACTATGACTATACTTTGCGCGGCCTCATCAAAGAGAAACCCCATGTGCTTTCCCGCGAGACCGAAGAGATCCTCTCCCAGGGCGGCCGGGTGTTCGGCGGTTTTTCGCAGGTGTTCGGTATGTTAGACAACGCCGATTTTCCCTTTCCGACCGTCACGGTGGACGGCAAGAAAGTCAAAGTCAGCCACGGCATGTACGGCGTTCTTCTCCAGCACCCCGACCGTCGGGTGAGAAAGGCCGTGTTCCAGGCCTATTATAAAGCCTATATCGGCCTTGCCAATACGCTGACCGCCACCTATGTCGGCAACATCGACAAGGATGTTTTCCTGACCCGCGCCAGAAAATACAATTCCTGCCTCGAACGGGCGCTCTTTGCGGAAGATGTGGATGTCCGTGTGTATCAGAACCTCCTTGCCAGCGTGCATAAGAATCTCCCGCTTCTCCACCGGTATTATCGCGACAAAAAGAAGATCCTCGGCTTGAAACAGCTCCATATGTATGATGTCTACCTCTCTCCGGTGGAAGACGCCGAAATCAAGGTGGACTATGAAGAAGCGTTCGGCATCGTCAAAAAGGGACTGGCGCCGTTGGGTCCCCGCTATCAGGAGCTTTTGCAGGAGGCGCACGACAACGGCTGGATCGATGTCGAAGAGACGGAGGGCAAGCGTAGCGGCGCCTACAGCATCAGCGTTTACGGCCTCAAGCATCCCTATGTGCTTTTGAATTATCAAAAGACCACAAACGAAGTCTTTACCATCGCGCACGAGTTAGGACATGCCATGCATTCCTATCATTCCGAACGCAGCCAGCCGCAGAACAAGGCAGACTATAAGATCTTTGTGGCCGAGGTGGCTTCCACCGTCAACGAGATCCTGCTCCTGCGTTATCTTCTGAAAACCACCGATGACCCCAAAATGAAGAAATATCTCCTTTCCTACTATATGGACACGCTGAAGGGAACGCTCTTCCGCCAGACGCAATTTGCGGAATTTGAATATCTGACCCACGATATGGCGGAAAAGGGCGTGCCGCTTACCAAAGACGCGCTTTGTGACGCTTATCTCGATATCAACAAGAAATATTACGGTCGTTCGGTAGTTTCCGACCCCGAAATTGCCTATGAGTGGATGCGGATTCCGCATTTGTATCGGGGTTTTTATGTTTACAAATACGCGACCGGCATCATTTCGGCCGTGTCCATTGCCGACAGGATCCTGTCCGAAGGACAGCCTGCGGTGGAGGATTATTTCCGTTTCCTGTCCTCCGGCGGCAGCGATTCTCCCGTGGAACTTTTAAAGCTGGCGGGCGTGGACCTCACGAAAAAAGAAGCGTTCAACGCCTGCATGGCCTCCTTCAAAGCGGCGCTGGAAGATTTTGAGGCGCTTTCATAAGAGGCATGATAAGACCATACTGAGCAAGTGCTGCCGGTCGCCCTTTGTGGCTGCCGGCGGCGCTTTGCCTATCCTGAAAAAAAATTTATTTTTTTGAAAAAAGCCCTTGACAAAAAAGGGAAGACTGTGTATAATAACATCGGTTAGCGGGCGCTAACCTATTTATCAGCCCGATAGTTAGCGTGTGCTAACCAACGGGCGCGAGGGCGGAAAACCGCCGGAAAGGAGGAGCCATGCCGCTTGCCTTGGCAGAAATCGGGGAAGAAACGATGGTGCGCCGGATCGGCGGAGACCGTGAAGTAAGAAAACATTTAGAAGAGATGGGTTTTGTCGCCGGCAGTAATGTAACGGTGGTAGGGCGTATGGGGGGCAGCGTGATCGTTTCGGTCAAAGGCGCCCGCATTGCCATCAGCCGTGAAATGGCGCTGAGGATTTATGTCTGAAGCATCCGAACAAAAAAAGCACCCTAACAAAAGATAAAGATAAAGCGATACCGATAAGAAAAGGAGGATTTCGCATGAAGACCTTGAAGCAGGTAGCTGTGGGAGAAACGGTCACCGTGATTCGCCTGCACGGAGAGGGCGCGGTCAAGCGCCGGATCATGGATATGGGCATCACTAAGGGCGTTGCCGTGACGGTGCGCAAAGTGGCGCCCTTGGGCGACCCCATCGAGCTGACGGTGCGGGGCTATGAACTCTCGATCCGAAAAGCCGATGCCGATACGGTAGAAGTGGCATAAAAGCCCGAAGGGCAGGGGGATATTCTGACACGAAAACCCCGCTCTCGGACGCTTTTTTGCCCCGAGAGTTAGCGCGCGCTAACCCAAAAGACATTTGACATGAAATCATAACAGAGAAGAAAGGAACCTAAGACTATGAGCATTCGTATCGCGCTTGCGGGGAACCCCAATTCCGGGAAAACAACCCTGTTCAACGCGCTGACCGGCGCCAATCAGTTTGTCGGAAACTGGCCGGGCGTCACGGTGGAAAAAAAGGAAGGAAAGCTGAAAAAGCACGCCGATGTTGTCGTCACCGACCTGCCCGGCATTTATTCGCTTTCCCCCTATACCCCCGAAGAAGTGGTGGCGAGAAACTATCTTGTCAACGAACGCCCCGATGTGATCCTCAATATCGTGGACGGCATGAACTTAGAGCGCAATCTTTACCTGACGACCCAGCTTTTAGAGCTGGGGATTCCCGCGGTGATTGCCGTCAACATGGCCGATCTTTTAAAAAAGAGCAAAGACGAGATTTCCTATGAGGAACTCTCCCGCGAATTAAACTGTCCGGTGCTTCCCATTTCCGCCCTGAAAGGGACGGGGCTTGACGAGGTAATCGCGGCGGCCTTGAACGCGGCGGCGCAAAAGACGGCCGCGTCCATGCATGTTTTCTCGGGCAGTGTGGAACACGCTATCGCCCACATTGAGGAAGCGGCGCTCCACGATCGGCCGGAGCACGAGATGCGCTGGTATGCCGTCAAGCTGTTCGAGCGGGATGAAAAGGTGCAAAACGCGCTGTCTGTGCCGGAAGAAATACTTGCGCACATCGAAAACGACATCGCCGCCGTGGAAAAGGAAATGGAAGACGACGCCGAGAGTATCATCACCAACGAGCGCTATGTTTACATCGCCGGCCTTTTAAAACACTGCTATAAGAAAAAGAACAAAGACAAACTGACCGTTTCGGATAAGATCGACCGAATTGTCACCAATCGGTTTGCCGCTTTGCCCATTTTCGCGCTTGTGATGTTCGTGGTCTATTTTATTTCGGTGACAACGGTGGGCGCCTGGGTGACAGACTGGACCAACGACGCCCTCTTCGGCGACGGATTCCATTTTTTGGGGATCGGTGCTGCCGCTTATGAGGAAAGGGCGGAAGCCTATGACGGCGCAGGCACTGTGATCAACGCCTTTCTGGATGCCGCCGAAGAGCGCGGCGATGAGGTGGCGGCGTTGCGTGAGGCGCTCGATACCGAAAGCGAGACCTTCGATGCCGCAAAAGCGGGCAGCCTGCTTACCGCTTTTGCCGCCACATGGCAAAGCGATGACCGCATCACCTATCGCGTGACCGATGAGGAAACTTTGGTGGAAGAGGAAGAAGAAGCAACCGGCCAAGATCTTGCGGATGCCTGCGCCTATATGGTCGGGGTTTCTTTTCAGGCCCCCGATCCGAGCGAAGACACCATGTGGATTCCCGGGATCCCGGTGTTAATCGAAAAAGGGCTTAATGCCATCCATTGCGCCGAATGGCTCAAGGGACTGATTCTCGACGGCATCGTGGCAGGCGTCGGCGCCGTCCTCGGCTTTGTGCCGCAGATGCTGATTCTCTTCCTGCTTTTGGCCTTTTTGGAAGCCTGCGGCTATATGGCGCGGATTGCCTTTGTCATGGACCGGATTTTCCGGAAATTCGGTTTGTCCGGCAAGTCCTTTATCCCGATGCTCATCGGCACGGGCTGCGGCGTACCCGGCATCATGGCTTCCCGCACCATTGAAAACGAACGCGACCGCCGCATGACGGTCATGACTACTA
>CANQXN010000072.1 GCA_947627815.1 uncultured Clostridia bacterium
GAAGGGCGCTTCGCCGATGCGCGGCTCTTTCTGTTTCAGTTCGGGTTTGGGCAGGGAAAGGGAAGCGGCATAATTGACCAAGGCGGCCTCGGTCGGCTCGCCGATGGCCTCGCCGTCCTCGCCGAGTTCGGCATCGGAACAGAGCGCCATGGCTTTGGCGAGAAGCGCTTCGTCGTCGCCGACATGATCGACCACGGTCATTTTGTTCTGCGTCAGGGTGCCGGTCTTGTCCGAGCAGATGATCTGCGCGCAGCCGAGCGTCTCCACGGCGGTCAGGCGGCGGATCACCGCGTTGTGTTTCGACATGTTGGTGACGCCGATCGAATGCACGATGCCCTTCGGGAATGGCGGCGACGGCAAGCGACACACCGACCATGAAGCTGTCAAGCGTGCTTTCAAAGGTGAGACTGTGTTCGGTGACAAGCGTGCGGATGATATCCACGCCGAAAATCACAAGGCAGATGCCGATGACAAGATAGGTGAGGATTTTGGAGAGCTGCCCGAGCTTTTTCTGCAAAGGCGTCTGCCCCTCCTGCGCGTTGGCAAGCGCGTCGGCAATTTTGCCCATCTCGGTATTCATGCCGGTGCCGGTGACCACGGCGCGGCCACGACCGTACACCACGGTACTGCCCATATAGGCCATGTTTTTGCGGTCGCCCAGCGGGATATCTTTGCGCTCTCCCAAGGTCAGCGTGTCCGCCTTTTTGGTTACCGGCACCGATTCGCCGGTGAGCGCGGCTTCCTCAATCTTTAAAGACGCACATTCCAACAGACGGCAGTCAGCGGGGACGGCATCGCCGGCTTCGAGAACGATCACATCGCCGGGGACGAGTTCCTCGCTGTGCAGGGTGACCTGCTTGCCGTCACGGATGACTTTGGAAGTGGCGGCGGCGATTTCCTGCAGGGCGGCGATGGCTTTTTCGGCCTTGCTCTCCTGCAACACGCCCAAAACGGCATTGATGATAACCACAATCATGATAATAATGGTATCGGCAAAGGAGCCGCTCTCTTCCACAACGGCTAAAATGCCGGAAATGACGGCGGCCACGATCAGGATGATGATCATGGGGTCGGCAAGCTGCATGAGAAAGCGTTTGACGAGGCTGACTTTTTTGCCTTCCTTCAGTTTGTTTTTGCCGTAAGTGTCAAGGCGTCGGGCGGCTTCCTCGCCGCCAAGCCCCTCGGGACCGCTCGCAAGATCTTCCAATACCTGATCCTGCGAGGACAAATAGCTTTTTTTGCTGATCTCGCTCATTGTCAGATTCCTTTCCTGCGGTTTTGGGGGCGTTTCGGCCGGATAAATAAAAAAACTCATATACGATAGTCTCGTATATGAGTCTCATTCTTTATGGGCAAACCAGATGCCGACAGGACATCTTGCTGTTGATTTGCCTCGCTTCACGGCGAGCCGTGCGGCGGAATTACTCCCCCATACTATTGAGTTGTCAAGTAAAACGACTTTGAACACTTTCTATTATACACTTTTTTTGCGCTTTGTCAAGGGGATAACCGGCGCCTGCGGAAAAAATTGGGTTCGGCGGGGCAAGCGCGCCGAACAGCCGCTGACCCAGAAAAAAATTCCCCTTTGCACAAAAAGGCGCAAAGGGGAAAGAGGGGTCAGGAAAAGAAGGGTCAGGACTCGGACGCGTCCTCGGTCTTTTCGTCGTCGGCCTTTTTCTTTGTCATTCGGTTGCGGATGCGTTCAAAGAGGCTTGGTCGCGGCGGTTTTTCCTGGTTGTCGGGGTCAATCTCAAACTGCTCCGCCAGTCCTTTCTTGACAAGGCGTTTCTGAATGGCCTCCGACATCAGGGTGTAGATGACGGCGAAGATCGGAACGCCGAAGAACATACCGAAAATACCGAAAATTCCGCCCATGAGGACGATGGCGATCATGATCCAAACGCCGCTGATGCCCACCCGGTCGCCGAGGATGTTGGGGGCGATGATGTTGCCGTCAATCTGCTGGACAATGAGGATCAGAATGGCAAAGAGCAGCGTTTTGCGGATGCCGCCGTCTTCCGCCAGAAAGATGATGACGGCGGAGGGGATGGCGCCGAGGAAGGGGCCGAACACCGGGATAAGATCGGTGACGCCGATGATCAGCGCGATCATGGGGTAATAGGGCATATCGAAGATCCAGGTGAGGATATAAACCACGATCATGACCAGCGTGGAATCAAGGATTTTGCCACGGACAAACTGACCGAATTTTAAATCGACGGTCGTCATGAAATGCCCCAAACGGACATTGCTGCGGAAGGAGAAGAAAGCCAAGAAAAAGCGCTTGAATTGGAGAATCAGCATCTCTTTGGAAGCGAGAAAATAGATCGAAAAGAAGAGACCCAAAAAGGTGTTTTTGAGGAAATTGACCACGCCGACGATCAGCGAGAGCGAGGAATTCAAAAGGGAATTGAGGTTGCCCACCACATTGCCGATGATGGCGTTGAAATCAAATTTGCTGATCAGAATCTCATAAATGGCGGCAAAACTCTCGTTGGTGTTGATCAATTCGTCGATATAGCGGGAAACGCCGTTGATCAGTTCGATTGTGCGGTCGATCATTTCCCCGATACTGCCGTAAAGCTGGGGGATCAGCAGGAAAAAGAAGGCGGTGATGAGGCCGAGAAAAATAACATAGGTGCAGATAAGCCCCAGCGCCCGCAAAGTTTTTTTGCCGGCTTTTCCCCGGAACAGGCGTTGAAAGAGCCGCTCAAACAGGCGGAGAATGGGGTTGAGCAGATAGGCGATGATAAGACCCACAAAGATCGGCATGAAAATACCGCTGACGGTGGACAAAAAGCCGGCGCCGGATTCGCGGTTGATAATGAAGTTGATACAGAGGATCGTAAACAGAATCACGCCGCAGGCATAAATCGCGTAGGTCGTGTTCCGCTTATTGAACTGCCATTGCATGAAACCGGCATCCTTTCATGTCGAAAATCGTTTCTAATCTATTCTACATGATGGGCAGAAAAAAATCAATATATTTTTTTAATTTGGTTGAAAAATATTTTTTCTTCTGTTATACTGAAACTATACCGAACGAGAAAAAACGCGATTCGGGAAAAATTCCGACGGCCTGACATCCGCCGCCTTGCGGAAATGAAGAGGAGAACTGTTATGACATACCGCCGTGTCGAAAACGAAGGGAGGCTTTCTCTTCTGTGTCCCGCCAAAATCAATCTCTATTTGGCGGTCGGACAAAAACGGGAGGACGGCTATCACGACATCGAGAGCGTCATGCAAAAAATCGCTCTCTGCGACAGGCTGACCGTGACGGTCACAGAAGGAGAAGGGCTGACCCTCGCGGTCAGCGACCCCCGCCTTTCCGCCGGACGGGACAATCTGGTCTATCGGGCGGCGGCAGGCTACTTTGCCGCAAAAGGCTCTTCTTTTCACCTGCGGATCGCCTTGGAAAAACAGATTCCCATGGCGGCGGGACTAGCCGGCGGGTCGGCCGACGCGGCAGGCACCCTGAAAGCTCTTTCTTCCTTGCTCGGGGCGCTGCCGCCGGAAAAAGAAGCCTCGCTTGCGCTCTCCTTGGGCGCGGATGTTCCTTTTTGTTTAGGCCCCCATGCGGCGCTCTGCCGGGGTATCGGGGAAGTGATGATCCCCTGCGCGCCGCTGGGGGATTGTCAGGTCGTCGTGGCCAAACACCCCTCGGAGACGGTGAATACGGGAGAGGCCTATCGCCTGATCGACGAAAGGGCTGACAACCTGCCCGCGCCCCCCTCGGGCGAGGCGATGCTTGCGGCGCTTGCCGCAGGCGACTTTGCCGCCATCGGACGGGCGGCCTTCAACAACTTTGAAGCGGTGGTGCTGCCCCGCTGTCCCCGGGCGGCCTATGCCAAAGAGGCGATGGCGGCCGCCGGCGCTTTTGTCTCTCTGATGAGCGGCAGCGGCCCCAGCGTGTTCGGCCTTTTCGAGAAAGACGCCGATCTTCGCCCGCTGACAGAACACCTGCAAGGCGAGGGATTTGCTCTCTTTCAGACGGCGCCCCTGCGGTGATTGTTTCGCTTTTGTCAAAGGCAGACAAAGTCAGAATCGCAAGCCCTACCGAAAAACGCCGAAAACGCCGAAGAAGACGAACGCCTTCTCCGGCGTTTTTTCGCTTCGGCGCCCTTCAGACGCTGTAACGGGAAAGAGAAAAGATTTCTTCGATGAGCATCTCGGTATAGGCATCCACGCCGGCAAAATCGGTGGCGGCGATGTAATAGGTCTCGAGTTCATCGTGGAGGCGCCCGATATGGGAAAGCCGGCCCGCGATAAGCTCGCAGATCTCTTCCGACATACGGCGCGCGGTTCGGGTGCGCCGCAAAATGCCCCGGCCGCGATCGGTGAGCATTCGGTCGAGATTGAGCGTCACGGTCGGTTCTTGGCAGGGCAGGACGGTAAAGAGGAGCGAGAAATCCGGGCAATAGAGTTCGCCTGTCTGTTCGGTCAGCGGCAGGGGCGACACTTCATAGCGGCATCCTTGTTTGTCAAGATAGCGGATCAAACGGGCGAAAAATAAGGGCGAGGCGTCGTGGACATCCTGCAAAGATACCACGGTCGCGGCCTCTTTCTGCCGGGTGTCGAACATGACGGGGCCGTCTGTGCCGAAGGCGGCGATCGGCCGCACCGGCGCGATGGCCGGCAACAGGGCAAAAGACCTGCCGGCCGGTCTTGTTTTCCGGCGGAGGAAGAAACGCCGGATCACGGCGTCGGCTTTGTCCTCGCAAAACGCGTCTTGCGCGGCTTTTTGCACCGTTTCCTCCAGTTTGGCGGCGGCGCCCATCAGCGTGTAAACCTCCTCATAGACTTTGGCGATGGCTTGGTTGAGCAAGAGAATGTCGACACGGTGCGCCGAAAGATAGGCTTTGTCCCAGAAAACCGTGAGATCGATAAGGCGGTCGCGGGCGCCGGGACAATACGGCTCCACGGTATGCGGCGCCGTGCCGTCCAGAACGGCAAGCGAGAGAGAGGGCAGGGCGACGGCGTCGAGAGAAGAGGTATCGGACGAGCAATAATAGCGTTCGCAGGGCAGGCCGAGGGTTTCGGCTTTCGCGGCAATCTTTTTCATCAGGGTCGATTTTCCGCTGCCCGGCCCGCCTTTGATGACATAAGTACGGTAGGGTGAAAAAAGAGAGGAAAAACAGGACTGAAATCCCCGGGCGGTATTCAGCGCGGCGAAGTAAGCGTTTTCCGAAGGCAATGTCCGGAAAGAATCAAAAAAAGACATAAACAGTACCTCACAGAAGTTGTTATCGGTACAGTATATGTCTTTTTTTATCGCTTTGACAGCGGCATAAAGGGAAAAAACGGGAAACAGCCGGCCTTGCGGCGCGGCAGTTTTTTGGGGTCTTCTCTTGCCAAAGAAGCCGCCGTCTTTTCAGCGATTGGCTTCCAAAACGAAAAACGCGAGAACCGCCGCGGCGCTGGCGGCGGAGAGCGCCTCCTCGAAGGGGCGCCCGTAGGGAATGCGGATTCGTTCATCGGCGGCTTTCAGGACGGTTTCGGACAGCCCCCGTTTTTCACCGCCCACGGCGAGCAGCAGGGGCTTTTTCAGGTTGGCCTCGCCCAAAGGAAGCGCGTTTTTGGTGTCGGACGCTTTTCGCCTCGTACAGCGGCATACGCTCGCTGGCACCGGCGGAAGCACGGCAGACCACGCCGGAGGCGTTCATCCAGTTTCTTTGATTGAGGATCACGCCGTCCGCGCCGGCGGCGTAGAGCGAACGCAGGGCATAGCCGAAATTATAGGGGTCCTCAATGCCGTTGAGCATGACATAAAACCCCTTTTCGCAAGGCACGAGGGCGTCGAGCGGCGGCATGGTGCGCCGGCTGACAAGCGTGAGCAGCCCGCCGTGGGAATGGCCGATAGACAGAGCCTCAATGGCTGTGGCATCGGTTTCTTCCAACGCAAACCCATGCTGAAAACTCATGGCGCGCACATAGGAAAGAGGGCGTGCCAGCGCTTTTTTCCGTTCGGCGTCATAGAGAACTTTGATGATCTTCCGGTCGGTGATGCCGGCCTCGATACCGGCGAGTACGGCGCGAAAAGAGATCATGCCTTCCATGACCACCGTGCCGTCGTCGGCGGGACTTATCCAGCGGCGTTCTTCTTTTATCATAAAGATCCTTCCTGTTTTTTCACTTTCGGCGGGGGCTGTCGTATCAGAGCGCGGCGTGATTTTCCAACACGCCCGCCTTTTGAAGTTTCAGAAAATAGCCTTCCCGGGCGCCGCCCTTGACCACAGTGAGCTTGTCGGCGCCGAAAAAGCGCAAAAGCGCGGCATAAGCGGCAAGACCCGCCGGCATCGTGTGGACGCGCTCCGGGCAGGAGGCAAAGAGCGCAAGTTTGGTGTCGATGGAAGCCCGCACGATCATATCGAGCATACGGTCCACTTCTTTCAGCGGGATCCGGTAAGGCAGGGACAGCGATTTGTGACGCCGCAGCGTTTCACAGAAGGCGGCCGCCGCTTTGGCGGAGCCGCCCACGGCGTAAAGCTCGGTACAGCCGGGTGTCAGCGCCGTTTTGTGGAGCATATCCCGCGTATAGCGCTGGATGGCGTCGACTTCTTTTTTGGTGGGCAGAATGTTTTTCACAAAGCGTTTGTGCAGCGCCAAAGCGCCAAACGGCAGGGAAATCGCCGTTTCGATCCGCCCTTCCTTGGCCCCGATGATCTCGCAGCTGCCGCCGCCCATGTCAAAGAGGAGGCAGTCTTTCAGCGCAAAACCGGAGGCCTGCGTGGCGCCGGTCAAGGACAGCATGGCTTCCTCCTCGCCGGAAACGAGATCGATGGCAAGTCCCGTGCGTTCTTTTACGGCGTTCAGCACCTCGTCCCGGTTTTCGGCAAGACGAAGGGAGGCGGTGGCAAAGGGATAAAGAGGCGCGTTCCGCCCGGCGGCCTCTTCTTTAAAAAAGAGGAGCGCCTCGATCAGGCGGTCGATCCCCTCTTGGGAAAGCTTTTTGTTTTTCAGATATCCGATCAGCCCCACCGGAAGGGAATGTTGACCGCACACTTTTCCTTTTTCATTGAAAATTGACATTTTGACGGTGTTGGAACCGATATCGGCAATGGCCAGCAGCATGTTTTCTCTCCTTGATTTTTCGGTGCGTTCCCCCGCGGGAAAAAATCATCTTTTTTTACAGTATACCATAAGAGCGCGCTTTTTGCAACAGGCGCCGTCGGGCTGTCCCGCATTTTTTTGCCGCTTCTTCGGCAGAAGCATGTCGGTTTGCCCCGCCATGCCGGTCGTTTTTCCTGCCGAACGCAAGCGAGGCTTGTACTTTTTATGAGACATAAAGCTCTTTTAGAAAGAAATAATAACAGGAAAGCTGACAAGCCGCGCCGGCATATATATAGGCCAAAAGCGCGTCGGCCTGCGGCCGAGGCATGAAAAAGGAGGTGAACCCCATGTTTTCCGGCCTGCTTTTACGCCTTTTATCCTTCGTCTTTTTCTTTCTGCGGGTCGAGGATAAAAATTCCTTTCCGCCGCCTTTGTCCCGAGAGGAAGAGCTGGCCTATTTTGAAAAAATGCACGCCGGCGATAAAGAAGCCAGGGAAAAACTGATCCTGCACAATCTGCGTCTTGTCGCGCACATCGTGAAAAAATACACGGCGGGCGGCGCAGGCAGCGAGGATCTGATCTCCATCGGTACGGTGGGGCTGATCAAAGCCATCGATTCTTACGATCCCGGCAACGGCACCCGCTTTGCGACCTATGCCGGCAAGTGTCTGCAAAATGAAATTTTGATGTATTTCCGCGCCAAAAAGAAAAGCCATTGCGAGGTGTCGATCCATGATACCATCGATGTGGATAAGGACGGCAATCCCTTGACCTACATCGATATTATTCAAAGCGACGACAGCTTAGCGGAGGATGTTTTTGTCAAAATCTCGGGAAAACGCGCCTTAGAGCTGATCGAAACGCTCTTGACGGAGCGGGAAAAAGAGATCATCACGCTGCGTTACGGCCTTTCCAACAAACCGCCGATGACCCAGCGCGAGCTTGCCGCGCGGCTGCATATCTCCCGCTCCTATGTCAGCCGGATCGAAAAAGCCGCTTTGCAGAAATTGGCGGACGGGATGTCCCCGCCGCTGCCCGGAAAAAGGAATAAGACATGAACGAATTGCATAATCCTGTAACAAACGAACCAAAGGAGAGTGGATCTGTGGAGTTTTTTGAGAACGAAACCGAGGAGGGAAAGACCCTCCATCTTCGTGTCGGCGACCGACAGAAGAACGAATTTGAAATTTCGGGGGATTTTATTCTTCCCGATTCTCTGGCGGACATCAAACGCATTCTTTCGATTTCGGGAGAACTGCATCCCGATGAAGGGCGGGTGGAAAGCGGCAAGGCGGTTACTTCCGGGGAGGCGCTCTTCCGTCTTCTCTT
>CANQXN010000073.1 GCA_947627815.1 uncultured Clostridia bacterium
CCTTTCTTACCGTTCCGATCAGAATAAAAAGCAACATACCGAGGGTCGCCACGATGTCAGCTTTTTTACCGAAAGCGATCTTCATATCGAACTGCATTTTACGCTTTTGGAAGAAAACATGCCAAACGAAGGGCCGCTCGCCGATCCTTGGCAAGGGGCGTTTTTAGCAGAAGGCGCCCAGCATGAATACCGGATGCCGAACGAACTGTTCGTTTTCTATCATGTGGCTCATGCCGCCAAACATTTCAAATCGGGTGGCTGCGGCGTGCGCCCCTTTATGGATTTCTGTATTTTGGAGCGCGCCTTCCCCTGCGATGAAACCGTGCTGAACGCCTATCTTGCACAGGCGGGTCTTGGCGTTTTTGCCCGCGAGATGGCGGCGCTCTCCCATTGCTGGTTTGGCGGGGGAGAAAAAACGCCGCTTCTTGCCGCCATGGAAGCCTATCTGCTGTCCGGCGGCACCTACGGCACGATGGATAATCATGTGGCGGCCAAATTGGGGCAGGAGAGCCGCGTTCATTATGTTTTCAGGCGCTTTTTCCCGCCGTATCGCACGATGAAGCTCTATTATCGCTATCTTGTGCGCTTTCCCTTTCTTTTGCCTTTTGCGTGGGTGGCGCGCTGGTTTTCGGTGGTGTTCCACGGCCGCGCCGGCAACGCTATGCGCGAAATCAAAAAAACGCAGGTGGACGACAGCAGAATTTCGGACATTCGTACCATGTTTGACGCGCTTTCCCTTTAACTTTTAATTCCATGCAAAAACCCGGGCGGGGTCGCCTTTCGGCGTCCCGACCCGGGTCTTTTATGGGTTCGGACGGACGAGAAAAATCTCGCCGGTTTTGTCGGAGCTTTCTCCCAATTTGCCCATCCCGAGGACAAAATCTTTTTCGATTTTGCAAAAGCTGAAAGCGGGCAGGTCATAGGTCAGCGTGAATAGCGTCTCAAATTCCTGCCGCATAAGATCGGCAAGATCGGTTTTTCCATCTGTCGGCAGCGTCAGCCGCAAAACGGCGGTTTCGTATCCTTTGGACAGCGCTTTGTAACAGAGGAGATAGAGCGTGTCGCCTTTTGCGTAAAGATCGGCGACAAAATCGTACCCTTCCGGCATCCACTTGTGCCAAATGGCAAGATCGTCGGCGATGTAAAAGAATCCGGTAGTAAAGCAGTAGCAATCGGCGCAGGCCGTTTTGGCAAGAATCGGCACATAGACGCCGTCGGCGAGCTGTACTTGCCCTGACAGATCCGCCACCGATTCAAAAACGCCGATTTCGCCCTCCTCGCGGTATCGGAACAAAAGACTGCGATAAACGGCATACAAAGCGTCCTTGTAGACAAAGAGGTCGTAAATGCGGTTGTCGGGATCGTTTGGCAGACCGGCAAAGGGCTGCCCCTCCACCGTGAAGGGAACCGGCGTAAAGGAGGTGCCGTCGGGAGAGACCAGCAGGGGGCAAAAATCCTTGTCGGTGCCGATCGCGGCGAAGTATTTGCCGTGGAACAGCGTCATGTCAAAGGTGTGGACGGCGTGCGGCAGGACGGCGCGCGTGACAAAAGTCCCGTTTTCCAACACATAATAGTTGCCGATCTCCCAATCGTCGCTGTGCGGATCGGTGCCGGGAATGATCAGTTGGCCGTCGAGGACAAGAAAGCGGTTGATCTGCTCGTCCGGCACCCGCCCGCAGTCTTCCCATAGGGCAGAGGCAAAAGAATAGCGCCGCACGGCCGGCGGGGCGTCGTTGATGTCAAAATCGCCGGCGCCTGCATAAAGGAACCCGTCGTAAAAGAAAAGATCCCAGGGAATCGCGGCGTTGTTTTTCATCTCGCCGTAGGGCTGCCCCAACCGCGAAATTGTATAAGAAACGGCGGGGTCGGGCGTCTCCAGGCGGGGATACGCGCCGCAGGAAGACAAAAGAAGACAGAGCAAAAGACAAAACGCCAAAAAACCCGCTAAGATCTTTTTCTTATACGCTTTCATACGCCTTTCTCTCATTTCTGCTTGCTTTTATGTCTCTTGTCTTTTCTATCTTCTCTCTTATCTGGAAAAGTCACGCGTAAAAATGAGAGAAAAGAGAAGAGATAAAAGAGAAAAGAGAAGAGAACAAAAAGAAAAAGCCGCTTGCGCGACTTTTTTTTTGGAGCTACTACCCGGATTCGAACCGGGGACCTCGTCCTTACCAAGGACGCGCTCTACCAACTGAGCCATAGTAGCAGATTCCGAACCGCTTTGTCATTATAGCAAAAGCCTGGCGGTTTGTCAAGAGAAAAAAGACAAAAAGTGAAAATTATTTTCGGCGGGGCGCTCTCTTGATAAATGCGTGTGATTGATATATAATATTCCTCGACAGCAATAAGGCGTTTTGTTATCGAATGTAAGAAAAAACAGTAAAAACCGATAGAGACCGACGGCGGAGGACAGAACCGAAAGAACAAAACGCGGATAACGCATATAAAAATGCATATAAATAAATAAAGAGAGAAACACGCCTCTCTTTTTTGTTTATACAGAAAAATCAAAGAAATACGAAGGGAGAAAGAAAACGATGTCAGTCTTGGAAGAGGAAAATTTGAATCAATTCAGGCGGTATTTAATCAATGAAGAGCGTTCGCGCGTGACGGTGGAAAAATATGTGCGGGATGTTTTGGCGTTTGCGGCGTGGATGAAGGAAAGAACGCTGGAGAAAGGGGCGGTGCTGGCGTACAAACGGCATCTGACCGAGCATTACGCGCCCGCGAGCGTCAACTCCATGCTTTCGTCGATCAACTGCTTTTTTAAATTCTGCCACAGAACCGAATGCACGGTGAAAACCCTCAAAATACAGCGCCGGGTCTTTGCCTCCGGCGAGCGGGAGCTTAGCAAAAGAGAGTATGAAAAACTGCTTACCGCCGCCAAGAATCAGCATAACGAACGGCTCTACTTGCTGATGCAGACGGTTTGTTCCACCGGCATACGGGTATCGGAGCTGCGATATATCACTTGCGAAGCGGTCAGGAAAACCTATGCGGTGATCAGCGGCAAAGGGAAGATGCGCAAGGTGTTTTTGCCGGTTCGGCTCTGCCGGCTTTTGAGCGACTATATGAAAAAGCAAAAAATAAAAAGAGGGCCGGTTTTCGTTACCCGAACCGGCCTCCCCTTGGACAGATCCAATATATGGGCGGATATGAAAAAACTCTGCAAATCTGCGGGCGTATCCGATAAAAAAGTCTTTCCGCACAATCTCCGGCATCTTTTCGCCCGCACCTATTACAGCGTGCAGAAAGACATTGTGCGGCTGGCGGATCTTCTCGGACACTCAAGCGTGAACACGACCCGCATTTATACGATGGAAAGCGGAGAAATCCACCGCCGGCAGATACAGTCGCTCGGCCTCTTGCGCTGTTAGAGCGCACCACATAATATAGATTATGTTGTAAACATACATGCGTATTATAGCATTCTATCTTCGAAAAATCAACCGCTTATTTGCCCGAAATCCAATAATTCACAAAAAATTAATAATTCAAACATTACTTATCTGTTTTCGCGTATTTTAAGGAAGAGCAAAAGGCAAACAGAGAGAGATATTGCTATTTGCCGGAAAAACAGGGGGGAAAATCCTTTTCTCTATCGCCGAAGCAAGCCTTTTCGCGGTCACACCGATGCCTTTTTGCCGGACGCCCAAATCCCGAAATGCTCCGTGGTTTATCAATGTTGGCATGAAATAATATGATTCTTTCAGCTTTTTAATACAACATAATCTATATTATGTGGTGATTGGAAAAACCAAGTTAAAAACTGAAAGGAATGTTAAAAATGTTGACAAAAAAGGGTACTATCCCGAATATCCGGCCTCCGTGAACGGCGTTCGCATCGCAACAACCTATCTTCCGCGAGGGAGATAACCGACAGGGAACAATGATTCTAATTGTAGGAAAGGATTTATTACCATGAAGAAAACAAAAGTGTTTTCACTGCTTTTGGCTTGCTTGATGATTTTATCTGTTTTTCCGATGACCATTTTTGCCGATGAGGCGCCAACCGGCTGCCCCGGTCACGGAAAAACACACAGCAAGGCAAATTGCACGCAGTACAGCCAGATCGAAGTGGTTGACCCGATTTGCGGAGAATGGGGTTATACGCTTTATCAATGTTCTGTCTGCAAAGACTATTTTGCCGACGATTTTGTTCCGGGCGACGGAAGCGACCACGACTGGAAAGTGATAGAAGAGGCCGTTCCCGCTGTCTGCGTGAATCCCGGTAAAACCGAGAAGAAACAGTGCCAGACCTGCGGCAAAATCGTAGGCGGCGAAGTCATCCCCGCTCCCTTCCAAGATCACGATTGGCAGATTGAGAGCCAGGACGGCGACTGCGAAACCGAGGGTACGATTGTCTATTATTGCACAAGATGCGATGAACACAAGACAGAGACCACCGGCGGCGTAGGCCATAAATGGGGTACACTGCCCAAAGAGATCAAAAAAGCTCCGAAATGGAACGAAAATGGCATCGCCGTTTATGAGTGCGAAGTTTGCCACAAGACCAAAGAAGTTGAGATCTGGGGCGAACACGATCATCAGCTGATCGAGCACAAGAGACAGGATCCGACCTGCACCGCGCCCGGTATGGTGGAATATTGGGAATGCTCGATTTGCAAAAAGAACTTCACCAACAACACCGCCACCAAGGAGATCGAGGGCGATCTGGTCATCAAGGCGCTCGGCCATGATCTTGAAAACGCCGAAGTGCTTGAGACTTACCCGGCTGTCTGCGATAACGCCGGCTGGAAAGACCTGAAGTGCAATCGCTGCGGCGAGACGGTGCGCGAAGAGATCGAGGCGCCCGGACACAGCTATGACAAAGAGCCGACCAAGATTCTACCCACCTGCGATTCCTGGGGCTTTGATGTCTATGCCTGCACCGTGTGCGGTCATGCGGAAAGAGTCGATCCTCAGAAGCCGCTCGGCCATACCGCATATAACGACGAGGCCAGCAAGGACAAAAAAGAAACGCCCGCCGACTGCGTCACGCCCGGTTCCAGAACCTGGAAATGCGGCAGATGCGATAAGGAAATGTCCGAGACACTCGCGGCTCACGGTCATAACGAAGTGACCGTGACGGTGAAACCCACCTGCAGCGTATTCGGCTACACCTTTACTTATTGCACCAACGAGGACTGCCCGCTCGAGGAAACGACAGAATATGAAAAAGACGGCAAGCAATACAATGTCACCGTCGATGGAAAAGGCGTACACCTGATCTCTTGCGAGGTCGGCTCGACGCTCGATCCCAACGCGCACGATTTCAAGTCCGGCACCGTCAACGAGGCGACCTGTGAAGAAGACGGCAACGCGGTCGGCTTCTGCCCGAACTGCAACGAATACTATCAAATCGTGCTTCCGGCGCTCGGCCATGATTACGATGCGTCCATCGAGGATAATGTAACGGTAAAGGTGCCGCAAAGCTGCACGGACGACGAGGTCATTGAGGTTAAATGCTCCCGCTGCGATTCTAAGCAGGAACAGAAAACCGATAAAAAGGCCACCGGCCATAACTTTGACGAAGGCACAGTGATCCCTCCGACTTGTCAGAAGGACGGCTGCACGCGGTACACCTGCCAAAACGGCTGCGGCACGACCAAGGAAGAGGACACCACCCATATTCATGACATTACTTATGAATATGCGTCCCTGGACGAGGCCAAGGCGGATCACCCCGGTATCGATGAAGGCAGCGTTACCGAGTTCCGTAAAGGCAACTGCCAGATCATCGGTCTTTACAGATATCACTGCGACGATTGCGGCAAGTATGTTCTTGTGGTGATTGACAATACCGGTAAAGGCCATGTCGATCCCGGCACATACGGCGAAGAAGGCGACAAGGCGGGTCAAGCGCCTACCTGCACCGACGCCGGCTGGACAGCCGCTTACCACTGCTCCGTGTGCGGAGAATTTGTGGAAAGCACACCTCTTGAGGCGACCGGCCACACCTGGAATAAGACGCCTGAGAAAAAGGCCACCTGCACCGCGCCCGGCACGAAAGAACGCTGGCAGTGCGATGTCTGCGAGGCAATCGATCCCGCGCATGACGGCGGCGTGATTGAACAGCTCGCGCATCAATGGGTAGACTATGCCGAAGTGGCTCCTACTTGCAAGGATGCCGGCACCTCCGCCTATAAAGAATGTTCTGTTTGCCATACGCAGGAAGGCAAAACCACGCTTCCCGCGCTGAATCACAAGAATATGACCGTGGTTGACAGCAGAGAAATGGACTGCGAGACCTACGGTTACAAACACCATGTCTGCCCCGACTGCGGCTATGAGTACATAGACAAATATGTCGAGGGACGCGAGCACAGCTACAAAGAGAGCGGCTCCACGCCGGCGACCTGCGATAAGGACGGCAATAAGCACGAGGTTTGCGAACACAATCCCGCGCACACCAAAGATACTCCCATCCCGGCGATCGGCCACCAGAACAAAGAAGGCCAGACGCTGAAGGACGATTGCCAGGATGAACCGACCGATCGTACCTGCGTCAACTGCAACAAGGAAATCGGAAAGTCTCACCACGATATGTTTGAGGCTCATATCAACGCGACCTGCGTCGATTACGGTTATGACATCCTTGTTTGCCGCAACTGCGGTTACAGCACCGCCACCAATGTGAACGAAGATGAACTCGGCGAGCACAACTGGGGCGACGGAGACGGCTGGGTGGTAACCGAAGAACCCACCTTCACGCACGGCGGCAAGAAAGAACGCAACTGCACGGTCTGCGGCAGACACGAAGAAGAAGACCTCGATCCCAAAGTGGGTCTTGAATTCAGCATGGAAGTTGATAACGCGGTAGTGAGCGGCGCGAAATTCTCCGATTCCTCGCTGCTTGCCGTCAAGGTCAGCTTTGACAGCTCCAAGATCGAAGCCTGGGGCATCCGGTTTGATCTTACCTACGATGTGAACGCACTTGAATTTGTCAGAGCCGAGTTCACCGGCGATAAGTTCACCACGCTCCCGACCGCCCATGACAACGACGGTTATGTCAGCGTGCTGGCAAATGTGCCGAACGACGAGGAAGGCAAAACTCAGAATGTGACCATCGAAGGCAAAGACGAATTTGTCGTTCTTTACTTCCGTGTCAATACCGGCCGCAAGACTGAAGATGTTGTCACTACGCTCAGCTTCAGCAAGACCGAGGTCGTAAGCAACGATGCCGCGACCATCGCGAGCGCCGGTGTATCGACCGAGATCACCATCGTTCCGTTCTTGGATTACAACCACGACTTCGATGTGACGATGGTCGACGCGCTTTACCTGTATCAGATCATCTCCGGAGAACTGGAAAATCAATACGATACTACCATCGATGTCAACAAGGACGGAGAAATCACGCTTGGTGACTTAATGGATCTGTATGCCTTTATGTCCGGCGAAAAAACATATGAAGATATGGTAAAAACCGGCGTATAAAACGGGAGGATAAGACTCGATGAGAAGTAAAATAAGTAAAAAAATTGTACTTTTTCTGTCTGTTTTACTGTTGCTCGGGGTCTGTTCTCTATCGGTATTTATGTCGCCCGCCCCTCCGGAAGACTGTTACCTCTCATATACGGCGGAGGTTTCCCCCTCCGTCGTATATGCCGGGGAAACCTTTGAAGTGAAAGTGTCTTTTCCTGTCAACCAAGGGTTTCTTTGGGCGCAGGCGGAAGTTTCATATGATACGGAACAAATCGAATATCAGGATCACGATCCGAGCGATTCGGCTTTCAAGGGCGCCAATGAGGATCAACTCTTAGTGACCAATCCGGAAGCCGGCAACCTGAAGATCACGGTCGGCACTATGGCCGCGATCTTCGGCGCGGGTGAACAGTTTACGCAGACCGGCACCGTGACAGTGCTTCGTTTCCGCGCGGCGGAAGGCTTTGAAGGTACGATAACGATCGGCGTATTGGTCAAGCCCGCGAATGTATTGGATCTGGACAAAAAGCTCGCCGACCAAGTCGGTCATGTCATTGAGGGCGGCGGCTGCACATTCAATATTGTCGATAGAGCGACACATAAGCACACCGAGGAGATCATCCCCGGCAAGGAACCCACCTGCACAGAGCCTGGCATGTCGCCGGGCAAAAAGTGCTCTTTCTGCCAGGAAATGATCGAGGAGCCGCATGAACTCGAGGCCACCGGCCACGCCGACTGGACGAGATTTGATTCGACTCACGACGGTAAACACACAAGATATTGCTCCAACGAAAACTGCCCGGGTGAAATCGTGGATTGTCAGTTCGGCGAATGGGTCGAAAATGTCGATGA
>CANQXN010000074.1 GCA_947627815.1 uncultured Clostridia bacterium
ATCAAAAGCCCCACAATGCCCTCTGTATCATCTACATCGTAAATACGGATATAGCCGTCCTCTGCCCGAACATCGGGAAACTTCTGCCGCAAAAGCATGAGCGCCTCCGACATATCCCGCGTTTTCAGCGAGGTAAACACCTTGGCACGGCCTTCCAGATCCTTTGCGGTAAGCTCTTCCAGCATTTTGCCCTGGCGGATAATGCCATAATGGGTGGCAATTTTCTCAAGCTCTCCGAGGATGTGGGAGGAAATGAGGACAGTGCAGCCGTACTGCCGAGTGATGTCCACAAGGATCTCCCGCATCATCTTCATACCCTCGGCATCCAGACCGTTGATCGGTTCATCGAGGATCAAGAGAGCCGGATCGCCTAAAAGAGCCATGGCGATGCCGATACGCTGTTTCATGCCGAGAGAGCAGCTTTTGAATTTCAGCCGCGCGCTATCCTCCATACGGACGATCCGCAGTACCCGGTTGATCTCGCCCGCCCGGTCGGAAAGCCCTAAATTGATGGCCTGCATCATCAGGTTGTCCCACACGCTGGAATTGGGAAAACAGCCGGTGTTCTCAATCAGCGCCCCCACGCGCACCCGCACCCCTGCGTCCGTGTACGGCCTGTCAAACAGCCGGATGCTGCCCTTGTCCGGCACCAGATGGCCGCAGATCAGCTTCTCCGTAGTGGATTTACCGCTGCCGTTTTCCCCGATGAAGCCGTAAATGGCCCCCACGGGGACAGTCATGTTGAGGCTGTCCACGGCATACAGACCGCGAAAGCTCTTTGACAGCCCCCGAATTTCGATTGCGTTCATTTTGCCTGCCTCCTTGTTTGATTAGTCAGAAAGGGCGATAAACACGCCCTTTCTGTCAGGATTACTTTTCGCCTTTGGCGGCATCGTACTGCTCCTGCGCTGCCTTCTTGCGCGCCTGCGCCTCTTCCATCTGCTTCTCCTGCTCGGCCTTGCGTTTTGCTTTGCCGACAGCGATGGAAGATTCCATCTTTGTCGCTTCAAAATTCGCTTTGTCGATCTCATGCTGACGCTTTGCGCTCTCCTTCATGTCATGAAATGCGTTTTTCAAAAAGTTTGCCATTGTCGTTTGCTCCTTTACTCCTATATTGTGATTGCTCACTTGTTGACTGTATTGTACTTTCTGATTGTTTGAAAAATTTTTGCGTTTTGTTTGAGAAATATTAAAATTTAAAAATTTCAGTTTTTTTATCGCTTTTCAAAATCTGCGGCACAGGCATAAAAAAGGGATGCCGCCTTTATGGCAGCATCCCTTTTTGGTTTGACTATTCCCTTTTTGATGGCAAAGCGATGCCCTATGCCGATATGGCAACAAGGCTTGGCTTATGTCATTACATCGCGGGGCCTGTCGTCGAGGGCGCATACACCCGCGCGGCCAGCTCCTGATTCAGGGCATACAGCCCCTTGGCGTCGCCGCCGAAAAGCTGCATTTTCTTGATCATGTCTTCGGCGTTGGTTTCTTCCTCGCCCTGCTCTTTGATGAACCAGTCGAGGAACTGCATGGTTTTATAATCCTTCTGTTCAAAGGCTTCGTGATAAATATCGGTGATCAGCGAGGTCACATACTGCTCATGCGCATATCCGGCTTGCAAGGGATCCATATGGTTCGCAAAGACCTTGTCGGGTTTGGCAATCGCCTCGAATGTCACCCGAATGCTGTTGTTAATCAGATATCTGCGAATCATAAAAGCGTGATCGCGCTCTTCCTGCGCCTGCACTTCGTACCAATGAGCAAAGCCGTCCAGCCCTTCATCGGCATAGTAGTTGGCAAAATCGAGATAGAGATAGGCGGAATACAGTTCCTTGTTGATCTGATCGTTTAACATCGCCGCAATTTTCTTGTTTAACATACAAACACCTCCTTTGCGGTTTGGCTCCATTATAGCACGCCGCAAAAGAAAAATCAAGCAGCCGGGGAAAAATGAGGGGACAAAATAAGGCTTGATTTATTCCGCAAATAAGTATCTATTATTCCGAAAATGATTGACATCCTACCGAAACCGTGGTATACTCATAGTGACCGATGACAGCAAAAACAGCAAAAGCGAGGTGCGACTGATGGCAATGACAACCAAACAGGCCGCCGAGAAATGGGGCATCTCCGACCGACGCGTCCGCGCGCTTTGCGTGAACGGACAGATTGACGGCGCATGGCGCGAGGGCAAACTCTGGTTTGTTCCCGACAACGCGCCAAAACCAACCGACCGGCGCGTGCGCACAATCGAAGCCCTGCTCGCCCGGATTGACAGAAAGAAACATGAACTCGACGGCCGCAGGCCACTCACCGAAGGCGAAGTGGCGCGTCTGAACGAGGATTTCATGATTGAATTTACCTACAATTCCAATGCAATCGAGGGCAATACGCTCACATTGCGCGAAACCGATATGGTTCTCAAGGGCTTGACCATCGACCAAAAGCCGCTGAAGGATCACATGGAGGCCGTCGGGCATAGGGACGCGTTTTACTTTATCTGTGATCTTGTCAAAGACCGTACGCCCTTGTCCGAGACGGTGATCAAACAAATTCATTCCCTCGTTCTCGCGGACAAGCCGCTTGATCGCGGCGTGTACCGCCGCGTGCCTGTTCGCATTATGGGCGCCAAGCGGGATCCGGTGCAACCCTATTTGATTGAGCCGAAAATGAACGAACTTATGCGGCAATATGCGGCCGATGACCGGCACATTGTGGAAAAGCTCGCAGATTTGCATATTGCCTTTGAGTCCATCCATCCCTTCATCGACGGCAACGGCAGAACCGGACGCCTGATCATTAACCTTGAACTGATGAAAGCAGGATATCCTCCCATCGATATCAAGTTTACCGATCGAATGAGATATTACGACGCCTTCGACCGCCGCTCCGAGATGGTAAAGCTCTTCGCGGAGTATCTGAATCAGCGGTTGGAGCGGTATTTGGAAGTGTTGGATAAGTAAGGGCATATCATGTAATACCAGAAACAATAAAATAAGTGAGGAATGTAACAATGGGAGCAGAATTGTTTAAAAATATACCAAGTAAGGTTGACGATTTGGTCAGCGGTGTACTCAAAGGCAGAATCGGACTGCCCGACTTGCAACGCCCTTTTGTTTGGACAGATAACAAAGTCAGAGATCTTTTTGACTCCATGATGAAGGGATACCCTATTGGATATGTTATGATTTGGGAATCACCTGCCGATTACGAAACCAAGAAAAATGTCATTGGCAAGAATAAGAAAACTTATGACGAACCAAAAGAGTTGGTGATAGACGGACAACAGCGTTTGACAGCACTTGTTGCTGCTATGTACGGCGTTGTTGTTAAGGATAAAAATTTTGCAGATAAAGAGATTAAAATCTCGTTCAATCCTTTAACGCGTGAATTTGCGGTATGGACTCCTGCATATGAGCGAGACACAGAATGGATTTCCCGTATCAGCGATGTATTCCTTGCCAAGGAGCAAAACAGTATTATTTCGCTTCGCCGTAAATTTATCAAAGATGCCAATGAAGGCAGAGCAAAAAAGAATCTTGGAGAATTGACTGAAGACGAGGAAACCTCAATTGAAGACAGTATCAATGCTTTACTCAATCTTTCGGATTTTTCACTTCCCACGCTCGAAATTCAATACGATGCCGACGAAGAAGCAGTTGCTGATATTTTTGTTAGGGTCAATTCCGGTGGACAAAAATTAACGGAAAACAATTTTATTCAAACACTCATTTCTGTTTACGAAAATGATACAAGCGACAAAATCAACGATTTTTCTGAAAAATCAAGGATTCCTGCTAACAATACATCCTATAATACTCTCTTGGCAATTGAACCTTCGCACTTGATCCGAATGGCAGTAGGCGTTGGTTTCAGGCGTGCAAGATTGCGTTATGCATATATGCTGTTGCGTGGTAAAAACCTGAAAACAGGAAAATTTTCAGCAGAAGAACGCCAAGCAAATCTCGACAAATTCAAAGAGGCCTTGGATAAGGTTATGAATCTGAATAATTGGCACGGATTTATCAACATCGTTGGGGAGGCCGGATATATCAGTAATAAGCTCATAGCATCTTCCAATGCCGTCGTGTTCTCTTACATTCTGTATCTCATCGCCAAGTATGATTATAAACTGGATGCTATCAATTTGAGAAAATGCATTAGCAAGTGGTTCTTTATGAGTACCATCACATATTTCTATACCGGTTCTACCGAGAGCGAGGTTGAGAATCAATTTGCTGATTTGAGAGATGTAAATACAGCGGAGGAATTTATAGCGTATATTGACAGAGTTATTGCAACCCGATTTACAGATGATTATTTCAACTTAACGCTTCCAAGTGAACTTAACAGCGCAGCGGCTATCTCTCCGGCATGGAATGGCTACATTGCAGCGCAGATCGTTTTGAATACTCCGATGCTTTTCAGTAACACTCCCGTATCTAAATACTTCATTGTCGGTTCAAGCGGAACAAAAAATGCGATTGATAAGCATCATATCTTTCCGAAACATTATTTGGAACAAATCGGTTATACCAATGACCGTGACCGAAATCAACTTGCCAATTTTACATACTTGGATTATGCTATAAATATTGATATTTCGGATAAAGCTCCTGCTGATTATGTAAATACCTTCCGTCAAAAGTTGGGTGAGGATGGGTATAAAAAGACTTGTGAGCAAAATGCTTTGCCCGAAAACTTTGAAAACATGGAATATCCGGTATTTCTTGAAAAACGCCGTCAGCTAATGGCACAAATCGTTCGAAAAGCCTACATGCAGTTATCTACATGACATTAGATATTGATACACGGGAATGCCGAAATTGTTCGCCTGAAATCGCGAGAACGCGGTAAACGCCGAAGGAACGCATTAAAGGTTCGAAGATGATATGAACAAAATTACACTGTATCACCAAGCACATTACCTTCTTTGTACCGCTGTTTCCTTTAGCCAATCATGATTTAACCTTTGCGCTAAGTGCGGACGGCGCGCGAGATGGTCATAAAACGCAAGAAGCCTCGGCGGATTTTTCCGCCGAGGCTTTTATCATACAACCGAAAGTTGTAAAATCCGCCCGCAAATAAACTTTGCGGTTCTTGAAATGGGTGGCTCCATCTGCTATCATATAGGCAAGATAAGCGCTTATCTGTGAAGAAAACAGGAGGATGGAATGATGGAAATCAACATGAAAGAAAAATTGCGCGCCTTACGGCGGCAAAAGAACATAACACAAGAAGCGCTCGCCAATCATCTTGGCATTACGCCGCAATCGATCGGAAAGTGGGAGCGAGGCGAAGGGTTCCCGGATATCACTTTATTGCCTAAAATCGCGTTTTATTTTGGCGTGACCGTGGACGAATTGCTTTGCGTCGATCAGGCACGAGTGGACGAAGCCATCGCGGCATACAGCCGTCAAGCGGCTATGTATCAAAACAACGGGGAGAACGAAAAGAATCTCGCATTGTGGGAAAAGGCGTATGCCGAGTTCCCGAATGACTGCCGTGTGATGGAGGGATTGATGGCCGCCATCAACCGAAAGGCGGAATTTCCCTGCCCCAAGGCCGAAGCCGATCGCATCATTGCCTTAGGAGAAAAATTGCTCGAAAAATCCACCGATTCTCGGCAAAGAGAACACGCCGTTCAATTTTTATGCTACACCTATGATGGCATCGACAAGGAAAAAGCGTTATATTATGCCAATATGGGCGGGAGCGTCCACGCCACAAGAGAAGGATTGAAAGCCGCCATTCTGCCGGGGGAAGAAGGCGTCGCCGCCTGCCAAAAGTATATGGAAAGCTTAATTTACTACGCGGCGATGAGCGCCGTAAGAATGACTTCCAAAATCCAATTTTCGCCGCAGGAAACCATCGAAGCATATTCCTTTGCCATTGATATACTCAAGCGTTTCTTTCAGGACGACAATGTCGGATTTTATGCTTTTGATCTTTCGCTGTATTATTTTTCCATCGCGCTTCAATATGCCGAATTGAACGACAAAGAAAACACCTTGACCCATCTTGCAAAAAGCTGCCGCTATGCTGTTGTGGATGCCGGCCTGAACGATATGGATTACACGGCTCCGATGGCCAACCGCTTGAAGTACAAAAAGCAAAACACCACGAAAAACTATAAAGGCAACGCCTGCAATCTCCGATTGAAAGCGTTGGAAGACAAAAGATTCGATTTTGTGCGAAAAGAGGCGCGCTTCCAAAAGACGCTCGCCGATCTTGAAAAACACGCGGACTAAAGAAAAGAGGAAAGCCTCGGCGGAAACATCCGCCGAGGCTGAATTGATTTTCTCACATACTGAGAAAAAATCTCACAAAATGCGCGCTTGATGGCGCCGTATTCCTATGGTATACTATGATCGCCGGCAAAAAACAACCTCTACACAGAGAGGTACAGAATGGAGTATCGTATGAAATTGAATTTAGGAAATCAAATCCGCGCCAATCGCCGACGCATGAATCTTACGCAAGAACAATTAGCGGAAAAATTCGGAACCTCGCCGCAAGCCATTTCCCGATGGGAAATGGGGGCAACCTACCCTGACATCGAAATGCTGCCGATGATCGCCTCCTTTTTTGACATGTCAGTGGACGCGTTGCTTGGCGTTACCGAGGATGAAAAGAAAGCCTATTGTGTAAAGCTCCAACAGGCCTTTGAGGTTGCCGTCCGTGCGAAAGACATTCCGAAAACCGTCGAGATGATGCGGGAAATCCGTCGCAATCTCAGAGAGTATCATGCTTACTGGTTTTGGGGATTGTATCACGAGATCTGGAAAGTTCGCTTGTTTTGCGACGGAAAAATTCTTGACGAAATGCGCCTTTTGGCAGAAGAAACCTTCAATGTATGTCCCAAGGACGATCATTATGCGGTGATTGAATGGATGTCGTACATGGAAGATGACGAGCATATCGACGCCTTTTTGGACGCCTACGCCAGCCGCGAAGATATGGCGCGTTCCAGCTTATTGTTCCGAAGATACAAAATGCGCGAGGAGCTTGACAAGATTGAACCTGTCAGACAGTATATTTTATGGATGGAGCTTTCGCATATCATATCCGCTGCCAATGACTGGCAAGTCTATCTCTGCAAGGATCCCCATCACTTTCTGTGGTTTTGCCAAACGCAGCTCACCTATCTCAATGCGATAAACAATTTATCTCCCGACAAGAAACACAAAATCAGCGGCGGTGACAGCCCCGATTTGTGGTGTGAGGAAAGAATACAACTGGGAATCCGTTATACAGCGTCGCTGGCAAAACTCGGAAAAATGAAGGAAGCGTATGATGCTTTTGAAGACACGATTCGTGTGATAGAACTGATGATGTCTATCACCGATGACGAGTTCAGAATCGGCTGTTCGTCGCCCGCGTTAGAAGGATTTACGCTAGAAGCCAAAATTCATTGGCTTGAGAAGGATGGGAAAGAATACAAAGAAATCAGTATGCAGCATCAGGAATGGTGGAACTGGATCGTTCCGCTTGACTATCAAAAAGCCTTCCAACACGCTTGGTTTGACAGCATGAGAGCCGATGAACGCTTTGACGCCCTTTTTGAGAGATTGGAGAAATGTGTGGTATACAGAGAAGCAAAAAGGAGTTAACGGTTAGTTAGGATACTCAAATAAAACAAATCATCCGAACAACTCTCCAGATAAGAGAATGTACAAATGATTTTTTCTATGGTCGGAGTGACAGGGGTTCTTGAACCTTGGTTGGCGGGATTATTGACAGCGTGCTGTCAACTTTACAACCGCCAACCCAGCCTTTTGCCGCTTGCGCGGCAAAACGCGAGGCTCCAACCGGGAAGTCTTCGATAAAACTACAACGGCGGGGCGTATGCCCCGCCGTTGTAGTTTGGTCGGAGTGACAGGATTTCTTGAACCTTGGTTGGCGGGATTACGGGCAGCGCGCCGTTAATCTTACAACCGCCAACCCAGCCTTTTGCCGCATTAGCGGCAAAACGCGAAGCTCGAACCGGGAGGTCTTCGATAAAACTACAACGGCGGGGCGTATGCCCCGCCGTTGTAGTTTGGTCGGAGTGACAGGATTTCTGAACCTTGGTTGGCGGGATTACGGGCAGCGCGCCGTTAATCTTACAACCGCCAACCCGGCTTTTTTGCCGTCGAAACGGCAAAAGGCGAGGCTCAAACTGGGAGGTCTTCGATAAAACTACAACGGCGGGGCGTATG
>CANQXN010000075.1 GCA_947627815.1 uncultured Clostridia bacterium
GTGATCCCCATGCCGAACCCGCAGGCGGGCAGGGCGGGGCCGCCAAGCTCCTTGACCAGGCCGTCGTAACGGCCGCCGCCGCAGACCGTGCTCTGGGCGCCGATGTCGGGCGCGATAAACTCAAATACCGTGCGGCTGTAATAGTCGAGGCCGCGCGCCACCGAGGCGTCGACGGTATAGGAGATGTCCTGCGCTTCTAAACAGGCTTTGAGCGTGTCAAAATGCGTCCGGCAGTCCTCACAGAGGAAGTCGAGCGTTTTCGGCGCGCCTGCGGCGAGAGCGGAGCAGATCGGGCTTTTGCAGTCGAGAATGCGCATGGGGTTGCGGTCAAGCCGGTCTTTGCAGGTGTCGCAAAGCTCGTCGCGATGGGTGCTGAAATAGGCGTGCAGAGCGTCGCGATAGCGGGGGCGGCAGTGCGGACAGCCGATCGAATTGATGTGGAGCGCGATGTTTTCGATGCCCAATTCTTTCAGGAAATCGTGCGCGAGCGCGATGACAGTGGCGTCGGCCATGGGGGCGTCACTGCCGAAACACTCGGTGCCGAACTGGAAAAATTCGCGGGAGCGGCCGGCCTGCGGCTTTTCATAGCGAAAACAGTTGATGAGATAGAAGAGTTTTTGCGGCATCGCCTCGCCGCAGAGGCCGTTTTCGATGAGGGAGCGGACCACGCAGGCGGTCCCTTCGGGGCGCAGGGTAAAGGAGCGTCCTTCCCTGTCCTCAAAGGAATACATTTCCTTTTGTACCACATCGGTGGTGCCGCCTACGCCGCGAGTAAACAGCTCGGTGGCTTCAAAGGTGGGAAAACGGATCTCGGAAAAACCGAACTTCTCCGATACCCGGCGGGCGGCGGCTTCGATGGTCTGCCAAAGGGAGATTTCCCCCGGCAGAATGTCCATGGTGCCGCGAGGTTTCTGTATCATATCTTTTTACCTTTCCTCGGGACTTGGGGCGAGATGTCACAGCATACTGTCGAGCAGCGCTTCTAACTGCGGGGCAAGAACCGCCACATACACGATGGTGAAGACGATCGAAACGACGAGCATGACAATCGAGAGGATCAGCGCGGTGCGCTCTTTTTTCTTGGCGATTTCCAGCGTGGGGGAATTTTTGACCTGTAGGGTGACGACAAGAGAAATGATGCCGAAGATGAGCGAGAAGAACATGGTGATGATCGAGAGAACCAGCGGCAGCGTGGGCGTTTTGATCGGCGCCTGATTGTACATTTGATTCATTCCCTGATTGTACCCCGGGTTGTAACCCTGATTGTAACCGGGGCCGAAGGGATCAAAGGGCTGACCCTGCCCTTGACGCTGATTCTGATTTGTACCGCCGAAGGAGCTGCCCTTCTCTCCGCCGTTTGTATTGGCGGCGTCATTGGACATGTTGTCGGCGTCGCGCGGGTCTTCCTGCATTTTTGCGCCGCAGCTGCTGCAGAATTTCGCGTCGTCCGGCAGCATGGCGTTGCATTTGGGACAAAAAATCATAGTACCTCCTGTATTCTGCAAAAAATTTCTGATTTCATATGCAGTATACCACAAAAAAGAGGCGTTTTCAAGATTTTGCCCTGAAAAAGCGGGAATTTTTCAAATTCTTTTTAAACCCGGGTGTTTTTTCTCTTTTTTTGCCTTGCGGCTTGCAAAAAGAGACAAAGTGTGTTAAAATATCATCATGATACGATGGCGTAGAGTGTCCGGCCGTTTTAAAAAGCGCCGCGCTCGTTTGGCGCCCGAATCCTTCCTTTGACTGGAGCAGGTATGAAAGTGGACAGAACGCTGCCCGCCGATCTCATCGCGCGGCAGTATGACTATATGGAACGCGTCAGAGCATGGAATCCGCCCGGCCTTATGGCGCATATTTTGACCTTTGGCTGTCAGCAGAACGAGGCGGACAGCGAGCGTATCGCCGGCATGGCCGAGGCCATGGGCTACACCCTCACCGACAACGCGGCCGAGGCCGACCTCATTGTGATCAACACCTGCGCCGTGCGGGAACACGCCGAATTGAAAGCGCTTTCCGTCACGGGGCAGTTCAAGCATCTGAAACAGGAAAAAAAGCATCTTGTCATCGCCATGTGCGGCTGTATGGTGTCGCAGGAACACCGCAAAGACAGCATCAAGGCAAGCTATCCCTATGTGGATTTTATTTTCGGCACCTCCAAACTCTATACCTTCCCCGAGATTCTTTACGACTGCCTCGTCACGCGCAAGCGGAAATTTTATCTCGACGCCGGCGACCCCGGCAATGTGCCGGAGGGCTTGCCGGTGGCGCGGGCTTCCTCCTTCAAAGCGTGGGTTTCTATCATGTACGGCTGCAACAATTTCTGCACCTACTGCATCGTGCCTTATGTGCGGGGCAGGGAACGCAGCCGCCGTCGGGAGGAAGTCATTGCCGAGGTGAAGGCGCTTGCCGACGCGGGCTATCGCGAAATCACCCTCTTGGGGCAGAATGTCAATTCCTACGGCAAGGATCTCTATGACGGGTATGATTTTGCCGATCTTCTCGCCGATCTTGCCGTCCTGCCCGGCGACTTTGTTCTGCGCTTTATGACCAGCCATCCGAAGGACGCTTCCCAAAAGCTTGTGGATGTCATGGCGGCTCATCCCAAAATTGCCAAAGCCTTCCACCTGCCCCTGCAATCGGGCAGCGACCGGATCCTTTCCGCCATGAACCGGCATTATGACGGCAAAACCTATCTTGCGTTTGTCTCCTATCTGCGGGAGAAAATGCCGGACTGCGCGCTCACCACCGATATCATCGTCGGCTTTCCCGGCGAGACCGAAGAGGATTTTGAAGCGACGCTTGCCATGCTTGCCCGGGTACAGTACGACAATATTTATTCCTTTCTTTTCTCGCCCCGCAAAGGCACAAAGGCGGCCGTCATGCCCGATCAGGTGCCGGAGGAAGTGAAAAAAGCGCGGTTTGAACGCCTGCTCACCCTGCAAAACGATATTTCCAGGCAAAAGAACGAGGCGCTTGTCGGCAAGACCCTCACCGTTTTAGTCGAGGGCAGGAGCAAAACCGATGACACCAAACTCACCGGCCGCAGCGAGAGCAACCGTTTGGTTCATTTTGAAGGGGCGGACAGCCTCATCGGGCGCTTAGCGCGCGTCAGGGTTCTGCGGGCGGACATTCACGCCTTATACGGCTGTCTTGCCGACGATCGCTGATCCGCGCCGCTATAAGAATTACAAGACAAGCAAGGAGAAACCCCCATGGAAATCAATGAAATGGCCATTATGATTGGACAAAGAATGAAGCAGGAAGAGGCGGCCAAACGCTTTCTTGCCGCCCGAGAGGCCTATAACGCCTGCGAGGAACTGCGCACCGCCTTTTCGGAATACAATGTACAGCGCATGGTCTTGCAGGAAGAGGCCAACAAGGAAGAGATTGACAATGAACTTGTCAAGCGCATCGATACCCGCATCGACGAACTTTTTGCCTTTATCACAGGACACCCTTTGTATGTGGAAATGGAAGCGGCGCAGGAAGCGCTGAATCAGGAGATCCGCCGGGTGATGGACATTGTCACGGCGCAGATCACGGGAGAAACGGGCTGTACGCACGACTGCTCCACCTGCGGCGGCTGCCACTGACGGTTTCGGGGCTTTTTCCTGAAAAAAGGAAGTAGAAAGAGAGGACAGGGTCATGGCGCTTTCCCCCATGATGAAGCAATATTTGGAAGTCAAGCAGGAATACGACGACGCGATCCTCTTTTTCCGCATCGGCGATTTTTACGAGATGTTCTACGACGACGCGAAAATCGCGTCCAAGGAGCTGGATCTCGTACTCACCGGCAAACAGTGCGGAGAGGAGGAACGGGCGCCGATGTGCGGCGTTCCCTTCCACGCGGCCGATGTCTATATCGGCAAGCTGGTGGAAAAGGGATACAAGGTCGTGATCTGCGAACAGACCGAGGATCCCGCGCTTGCGGCGGGGCTGGTCAAACGCGATGTGGTGCGGGTGGTGACGCCCGGCACCGTGATCGATGAAAAACAGCTCGCGGGCGGCAAAAACAACTATCTCTGCGCCATGCTGATCACCAAGGAAAACAGCGCTCTTTGCTTTGCCGATGTCTCCACCGGCGAACTGCGGGCGACGCTTTTGCCCCCCGGCGAATCCTATTTGATCAACGAACTGTCGGTCTACGCCCCCCGCGAGATCCTCGTGGGCGGCGCCTATGAGGGCGAAGGCGGCCTTGCCGCCTTTCTCACCGACCGGCTCCACGCCGTTGTCGACCGTGAGGAGGAAGAAGTGTTTGAACCAAGCGCCGCAAAAGAGGAAGCGATGGCGCTTTTCGGCGCCGCTTTGGAAAACGCGCCTCTTCCCGTGGTACTTGCGGTAGGGGGTCTGGCCTCTTATCTCAAAAAGACGCAGAAAATCGATCTCGGTTATCTGAAAGCGCCTGTCCTTTACGATGCCACGGCGTATATGGCCATCGACGCCGCCTCGCGGCGCAACCTTGAAATCACCGAAAGCCTGCGCACCAGAGAAAAGCGGGGGACGCTGCTCTGGGTGCTCGATAAGACCCATACGGCGCTGGGCGCCCGGCTCTTGCGCAAATGGCTGGATATGCCCTTGATCGATCCCAACGCGATTGCCAAACGGCAGGACGCGGTGGAAGAATTTTATAACGACTTTGTCCTTTGCCGCAAGATCGCCGACCTGCTCAAACCGGCGCTCGATTTGGAACGGATCATGACCCGCGTGGTCTACGGCACCGCCAACGCCAAAGACCTGCGGGCGCTGGCCTCGACCATCGCCGTTCTGCCTCTGTTAAAGGAGGCGCTGGCGGGCTGCCATTCTTCGCCCCTCGCCGCGCTTTCCGGCGATCTGGATCCTCTGACCGATCTTTTTGACATCATTACCGGCACGATTGTGGAGGAACCGCCCTTTTCGGTGCGGGAAGGCGGCATGATCCAGTTAGGCGTCAACGAGGAACTCGACCGCCTGCGCTCGGTCAGAGACAATTCCAAGGCGCTTCTTGACAGCATCGAGCGCCGCGAGAGGGAAGCCACCGGTATTAAAAATCTGAAAATCGGCTTCAACCGGGTGTTCGGCTACTATATCGAGGTGTCGAAATCCAATTTGGCCGAGGTGCCGGATCGTTATATTCGCAAACAGACCCTGACCGGCGGGGAGCGTTTCATCACGCCCGAACTCAAGGAAACCGAAGCGACCATTTTGGGGGCATCCGACAGAATTTGCGCCATGGAATATGAAATTTTCCGCCAGATTTCCTCTCATGTGGCGGACAGCGTGAGGCGCTTGCAGGCGGGGGCGGACGCCATCGCGCTCGCCGATGTCTACAGCACGCTGGCCGCCGTGGCGGTGAACAACCACTATGTCCGGCCGGAAGTGGATCTTTCCGATGTCATTGACATCAAAGAGGGGCGGCACCCGGTGGTGGAACAGATCACAGGCCGCGAGGCCTTCGTCCCCAACGATACCCATTTGGATACCGGCTACCATCGCTTGATGATCCTTACCGGCCCCAACATGGCGGGCAAATCCACCTATATGCGGCAAATCGCCCTGATCTGCCTCTTGGCGCAGACCGGCTCCTTTGTGCCGGCCGCCGAAGCGCGGATCGGCATTGTGGATAAACTCTTTACCCGCGTGGGGGCGTCTGACGATCTGGCCAGCGGGCAATCCACCTTTATGCTCGAAATGAGCGAGGTTGCCTATATTCTGAAAAACGCGACCGCCCGCAGTCTGATCATTTATGACGAGATCGGGCGCGGCACCTCCACCTTTGACGGCATGAGCATCGCCAAAGCCGTGGCGGAATACACCGCCGGCAAAAAAATCGGCGCGCGCACGCTGTTTGCCACTCACTATCACGAGCTTTGCGAATTGGGCGACCGGGTGGACGGCATCGTGAACTACTCTATCATCGCGAGAAAAAAGGACAAAGGCGTGGTATTTCTGCGCAAGATTGTAAAGGGCGCCGCCGATGACAGTTACGGCATCGAGGTGGCGCAGCTCGCCGGCGTACCCTCTCCCGTGGTCAAGCGCGCCAAGGAAGTGCTTGCCGAATTGGAAGCCCAGGGGGGCATGAAACGCGACTTCCGCAAAGACGCGGGTCCCGACCCCGACACCATTTCGTTCGGCGAGTATCTCGAAAAAGAGGCGGCGGAGAAGATCCGCATGGCCGATGTGGACAGTATGACGCCGCTCGACGCGCTGGTCTTTCTCTCCGAACTCAAAAAAATTCTTTCCTGATTTTGGAACTTCTGAAAGGAGACACTGCCAATGGAAAACAAAAACCGGAAAAAAGAAAAAAGCTTCTGCGCCAAAGTGATGAACACGCTGGGCAAAGCGGTGTTTTTTGCGCTGATTTTCCCCTATCAGATCATCGTCAACCGCAAGGAATCGAAATTTACGATCCGCTCTCTCTTGTTCTGCCTCTCCAAAGAGAAAGACAGCGACGGGAAAGCCAACATCACGGTGGATATCCCCGGCTTTGCGCTGCCATGCGGGAAAAAGGGCAAGGAACGCGGCGATGCCAAAGACGCCCAATAAGGCGCAACCCATAGGAAAAATAGGAAAATAAAAAGAAAGGCAGGTGAATCCCGTGGGCATCATACAGGTATTGGACTATCAGGTGGCCAATCTCATCGCCGCCGGCGAGGTGGTGGAGCGACCCGCCTCCTGCGTCAAAGAGCTTCTTGAAAACGCTTTGGACGCCGGCGCCACCGAAATTACCGTGGAGATCAAGCGGGGCGGCGTTGCCTTTCTGCGCGTGACCGACAACGGGTGCGGCATCGCCCGGGAGGATCTGCCGATCGCCCTGAAGCGTCACGCTACCAGCAAAATCCGCACCGCCGCCGATCTCGACGGGATTCTGACCTTGGGATTTCGCGGCGAAGCGCTCGCCGCCATCGCCTCGGTCTGCGATCTGCGCATCATGACCAAGCGCCCGGCCGACAAATTCGGTTCTCTGCTCACCGCTTCCTACGGCAAGGTGACCGATGTGGTGGAGATCGGCGCGCGCAACGGCACCACGGTGATTGTGGAAAATCTCTTTGCCAATGTACCCGCCCGCCGGAAGTTTTTAAAGCGCGATGCCTCGGAAGCCATGGCGGTGAGCGGCATTGTGGAAAAAATAGCGGTTTCCCGTCCCGATGTGGCCTTTCATATGATCTCGGACGGCGTTTCCAAATTTTCCACGCCGGGCGACAGGAAGCTTATTTCCGCCATTTACGGCGTCTGGGGCAAGGAATATGCCGAAAAGCTCGTCAAGGTGTCGAATCTCACCGGCGGCGTGGAGGTCATCGGCTATGTCTCGCGGCCGGAGGCGGTGCGCGCCAACCGCAACGCGCAGAATTTCTTTATCAACGGCCGCTATATCCGTTCCAAAACCGCCACGGCGGCGCTGGAACAGGCGTTTGACTCCTACTGCGAGACGGGGAAATTCCCCTTCTGTGTGCTTTTTATCCGTCTGCACCCTACCTTAGTGGATGTGAATGTCCACCCCACCAAGCTGGAAGTGAAATTTTCCAACGAACGGGCGGTTTTTGACGCCGTCTATTGCGCGGTGCGCAACACCCTCACCGACAACGCGAAAGAAGGGGGATTTTTGCTGGAGCCGCGCCGGGTCACGCCGGCCGAACGCGGCCTTTACAACGCCTTTGTGCCGGTGGAGGATCGTTTGGAGAACACCCCCACAGCCCCCCTGACCCGCGAGAAAGCTTTTGAAGAGCCGACGATTGGCGATCTTCTGCCGGCGGAGGAACTGCGGCCGCCCAAAAATAGTGCCGCTTTTTCCGATTCACATCCTTCTCCCGCCGCTCAAACGCCCGATGCGGCAACGCCCGCCGCGGATTCTGCCCCGGCAAGCCCCATATCTCCCCCTCCGCCCACCCCGACCAAAGTCCCGGACAAAGTCCCGGACAAAGCGCCTTCCCCTCCGACAGAACAAGGAAAGACCGAGCAGGACAATGATTTTCTGGCCTCGCTCTATCGGTTCGGCAAGACCGACAGGACGCAACAGACAAGCGCCCCCGCCGCCCCTGTCGCGGCGGACGCTTCTTTCGATGCCGCCCCGGCGGTTACACAGGAAGCGGGCGCATCACCCGATGCCGCCCCGACCATG